>CAYTBK010000283.1:0-3247 GCA_964436005.1 uncultured Acidobacteriota bacterium | reverse complement strand
CTCCTGGAGAGGACTTTCACCTCCCAGAACGCGCACACTCTCGGGCGCACGAATCCCGAGCCCCACGCCCGGGCCATTCCGTATCGCCTTCGGGCACATCGCGCAGGCGGAAGCCTGCGCCACCACTCTCTTTCGTGGCGCGGGCTTTAGCCTGCGCAACGGAACCCCGAGCCTCACACCGGTGCCCGTTCCGCATCGCCTTTGGGCGCATCGCGCAGGCTGAAGCCTGCGCCACCACTCTCTTTCGTGGCGCGGGCTTTAGCCTGCGCAACGTAACCCCGAGCCTCACGCACGGGCAATTCCGTATCGCCTTCAGACACATCGCGCAGGCTGAAGCCTGCGCCACCACTTACGGGGCGACCACAACGGTGCCCTCCGCGGAGGCGAGGCCGCCCCGGCCGTCGCCCACCAGGACGGTGACGGCATACGTTCCCGCCTGCGAATAGGCGTGGCCCACCGCCAGGCCCTCGCCGGCGGTGCCGTCTCCGAAATCCCACCGGGCCCGCAGGGAGTCGCCGTCCGGGTCGGAGGCTGCCACCAGGAAAAGCGCCTCCTGCCCGGGCCGCATCCGGGCCGACAGCCGCGAAGGTCCGATTTCCGGAGGCCGGTTGGCCCTTTCCCCCTCCACGAAGAAGTCGACGCCGGAGAAGGGTTGTTCCCCGTACAGCAGGAAGTACCACGTCTTCCCGCCCGGGGCGGGCAGGGCCAGGCGCTCCACGTTGCCGGGGCCGACCGAGGCCAGGAGGCCGTCGTTGTCCTCGGTTCCGTCCACGCGGCGCCCCTCCCGGGCGTAGAGATCCACGTCGCCCGTGCCGCCGGCGGTGGACACGGTCAACGAGATCACCTCATCCGGCACCAGGAGCTTGAAGACCAGCAGGTCTTCCGCCGCCGCCCCCAGGCCCGTCCGCCGCTCGCCCACGGCCAGGGCGGGCGCGTCGGCCTCGGGGTCGACCACTTCCACCTCGCCGCGGGCGGTGGCAGCGCCGCCCCAGCCGTCGAAGGCCGTCACGCTCACCCGGTGCGGGCCGTCCACGGTGTAGCGGTGGGCCACCGCCGCCCCTTCTCCCGAAAACCCGTCGCCGAAGTCCCACAGAATCGTCAGGGGGTCTCCGTCGGGATCCGCGGCCCGCACGGCGAAGCCGGAGGTCTCGCCGAGCCCGGCCCGGGCCGGGATGGCCGCTTCCTCGATCACCGGGGCCCGGTTCGGCCGCACCTCCACCGCCACGGTCCGGGAAGCCTGCACCTGCGCCCCCCGCGCATCGCGCACCGTCACCAGCACCCGGCAGGGCCCGGGCGCGCCGAACGCGTGGAGGACGGAATCGCCCTCGGCGACGGAGCCGTCGCCGAAGTCCCAACGGATGGCCAGGGCGTCGCCGTCCGGGTCAGAGGCGCTCACGCCGAAGCCGGCCGCCACCCCCACGGCCGCCCGGACGGGGATGTCGAGGCGATCGATGACCGGACGGCGGTTGGGCCGGTCCTCCACCACCAGGGTGCCGGAGCGGGAAGCCAGGCCGCCCTGCCCGTCCGAAACCGTGACGCTGACCGGCCAGCGCCCCGCCTCGATGTAGGTATGCGTGGCCTCGCCTTCCGGGCCGGAGACGGCGGCGCCATCGCCGAAATTCCAGGCGAACGTCAGCTTGTCGCCGTCCTCGTCCGCGGCCTGGGCCGAAAAGCGCACCGTCTCGCCCGTCCAGGCCCGGGCGGGGAGGCAAGTCTCCCCCATCACCGGCGCATGGTTGGGCCGCTTTGACGTGAGGGTGGCCGTCGCCCGGTCGTTGCCGGCATCGGCGTCGGCGAAGCCGGGGGCGAGCGTCAGTCCCACGGTGTAGGTACCCACCGCGGGGGGCGTGAAGAGGCTGAAAACGTGGAGGTCTCCGTTGACATAGTGCCACGTGGACGGCGCCAGGTCGACACTGTTCCCGTCAGGGCCCGTCGCCTGCCAGAGGACGGGGAGGCCGTAGATGGAGTCGTTGGCCCGGATCACCGCGGACAACTGCACCCGCTCGCCCGCGTTCGGCTCCGCGGAGGAAAGGGCCAGGGAGCCGGAAACCACCTGTGCGTCGAAAATCGTGCCGGCCCCGCCCCGGCTGCCCGGGGCCGGTCCCCCGGCCACCACCGCGAGGGAATCGCCCGAACCCGTCCGCCCGCCGCGGACGCCGCTGCCCCCCTCGCCCGCCGTGGGCAGGGGATCGCCGGGCGCCGACACCCAGTCTTCCAGGGCGGCCGGATCGGAGACGACCACCACCGCATCTCCGCCGCCGGGTCCCGTAAAGGGCGGAGCCGCGTCCAGAACCGCGTCGATGCGGACTTCCTGCTCGAGGACCTCCTCTCCCCCGGCGTCGCCCAGGCGTACGCTCAGCCGGTACAGGCCCGCCGCGGAAGGCAGGGCCAGCGGCAGGTGCCACGCGCCGGTCCGGTCGGTCCGGGTCTCCGCCGCCGCCGCCGGCCCGGCTTCGCCGTCGCGGGCCAGCGCCGCACGCACGAAACCGCCCTGCACCGGCAGGGCCGCGGCGCCCGCCCGATAGAAGCAGCGGCCCGAGATCACCGCGGCGTCCCCGGGCGCGAAGGCCGCCGGCCGGGACGAGGTGGCCGCCAGGGGCAGCTTCACGCCCAGGCTGGCCGTGTTGTTGAAACGATCGAACTCGTCGAAGGCGCCGGCCGGGTCCACCGTGGCCGAGAAGACCGTCCCCGCGGCGGGCGCCGCGCCCAGCTCCAGGTTCACCGCGCTCTCCCCGGGCGGCAGGTCCACCCGGGCGGCCGCCACCGGAACATCGCCGGAGGGGGTGCGCGACACCACGTCCACCGCCGCCCCCGGCACGGTCGCGGCCCGGTTGTTGGCCACCCGCAGAACCAGGGTCGACCCGTTCCGCTCCAGCCCTGTCGCCGCCAGGTCGAAGGGCACCTCCACCACCGTCACGCCGGCCGTCCCGATCACCGCCAGGCCGCCCGGGTCGGTGGCCCGGAACGTGAAGGAGTCTGGCCCGAAGTAACCGGGGTCCGGCGTATAGAGCAGCCCGTCCTCCCCCGCCTCGGCCGTGCCATGGGCAGGAAGCGTTTCCAACGCCAGGAGGAAGTCCGTGTCGCCGTCGGCGTCGAAAACCTGCGGCCTGACCGGCCCGCCCTTCTGGTCCTGTTTCGTGACGATGACCGCCGAGGCCTCCCTGGGCGCGTCGTTGACCGGCTTCACCGTGAGGTGCACCACCCCCAGGCCGGAGCCGGCCCGCCCGTCGGACGCCCCGAAGGTGAA
>CAYTBK010000282.1:0-3248 GCA_964436005.1 uncultured Acidobacteriota bacterium | reverse complement strand
GGCAGCAATCATCTGCTTCAGGAGGACAGGCGTTATTTAAGGATAGGCCCTTAATGATACTGCTTATATATATGAATATATTTATAATATAAACAGTGTTGAGATGCTGACTGCTGAAACAACCCATTTATATGGCTGGGTTCATCCATTTCTTCCAGAGGATTTATGCTTGTTAAGAAGTGACAATTCTCCTTGGTTGGTTTCCATTGCACACGAACGGGATAGCTATTTGCATTTAACCAATGACGAAAAAGTGCAATTATCTAAAGCCATTCCTTCACTTTGTTTGAGAAAATCATCACAGAATAGTGTAGAGGCGTGAGCGAGAGCGGAAGCATCGTCTCGAAAAAAATGGAGCCGGCGCAAGCTCCCGGGCCCTGCTCTCCTTGGTGGCCTGGTGCGCATCGTGTTTATTTTCAACACGAAGATCGCGAAGGCCACGAAGAGGAGACCGTGTCTTTTGCCCGGGGAGCATGGAGGTCCATCGCCGGGAGGCCTGGAACATGGATGGGCAGGATGGGGAGGAATGGGCGGCGGCGGCGTCCCCGACGCGACACCAAGGGACGAGGGGGCGCCGGCCGGCGTCGGGCGCCTACGGGTTGACGCCTGGCTGCCGTACGCCGCCTCTCGCCGAGAGGCGGCTCCGGAAAACAGGAAAGCGACGCGGAAGAGGCCCGCCCCTCGGCGAAGGGCGGGCTACCAAGCGAAAAGGGCGCCCGGGAAAGAGCGCCGGGAAAAAAGTGCCGGGCACTACCTTACGCCAGCATTTTCTAGCAGATATACCGATTTTCAACGTAACTTGTTTTCCATCAGTCAGTCATAGCGCAAGCCCCAGAACCTCCTTCGTGGCCCTTTGTGCGCTTCGTGTTTATTATCAACACGTTCGCGAAGACCACGAAGAGGAGACCGTGTCTTTTGCCCGGGGGGCATGGAGGTCCATCGCCGGGAGGCCTGGAACATGGATGGGCAGGATGGGGAGGATGGGGCGCGCCTGCCCGCAGGAGCGCAGAAAAGGAGACCTCCGACGAAATTCAATCCCCGTGGTCTCCGTGGCTCCGTGAGGGAATCCTGAAAACCGCCCCCGCGGAAACGCAGCGTTTACTGGTGTGTCCTTTGGACTCCGGGGGTGAGTGCGGAAAGCGGCGCTCCGCCAGGCTGCGCGCTGCACTCCATACGCGGGGCACCCCGGGCTGCTTTCCGTCGGCCCGTCCGGTCCGGGGCGCGCTTGCGCCGGCGATTTTCCCGCGGACTCCGTGAGCCGTTTACGGATTTACATTGTCCAGGCGTAGCCGATCTTCAGGAACAACGTCCGGTCCGCCTTGGTCAGGGAGTATTCCTGGTTGCTGTAGCCATTGTCGGAATACCCCAGGAAGAGCACGGTCTGGGGGTTGATCTTGTACGCGAAGAGGAACTGGGTGAACAGGTGGGCGTAGCGCGAGTCGACGGGCTCGAGGTAGTTTTCGGGCGAGTAGCGGTAGCGGGTGTACTGCAGGATCGCCCGCACCATCGTCCGGGTGTTGAACTGGTACGAGAGGGTCATTTCGGAGAGGTTGGCCGTGTACAGGTGCCCGGCGGGGACGGTCATCCGCTCGAAGGTGTGCGACAGAACGGCGCGCAGGTGCCGCGTCAGCCCGCAGGACCAGTAGGGGGTCAGCCGGATCCGCTTTCCCGGCTGGACGTTGGTGTAATCGATGCGGTCGCCCAACGTCGCGTTGATGGAAAAGAAGTTGTCGCCATGCGGGTGGCCGCAGTAGTGCAGGGTGTAGACGTTGAGGTCGAAAATCCGGCCGCCGTACTGCTCCCGCTTGCGGGTGTACTGGAAGTACGCGTGGGTGCGCCGGGGCACGCCCTCGTAGCTGAACGTCGCCGTCGCCGCGCGGTCCAGCAGTTCCCCGTTCTGGTCCTGGTGCAGGACGTACTGCCCCTGCAGGTTGAGACGCGTGAACCAGGACGATTCCCCGGGGTACCAGTTGTACCCGCCGCCGCCGCCGTACCCGCGGTAGCCGACCTTGGGCATGAACCCGAGATCCGCGCGGAAACCGTCGCCGATGGACTTGTATTCGCCCCACCAGGACAGGTTCCGGCTGTCGTGGGAATAGGTCACGTCCACGGCCCAGTCGCCGAAAGAGCCGAAGGGCTGGTTGAAGTCGCGGGCGACCTCGCCGGGATAGCGCGAGCTGGAGTGAAGGGCCTGGAAATACAGTGAATCTTTTTTGTTGAATCTGAATTGGCCGTCGAATCCCCCGACCAGGTTCCGGTAATCGTCGCCCTGCCGCCCGGTGAAGAGCGCCCCGATGGTGTAGTTGCTTCCGAAGTCGCGCTTGTAGCGGAAAACCGAGGACATGTTCTTCATGCCCAGGGTGGTGGCGTCGGACCCCTGGTTGCCCGGGAACAGGAGGTTGGTGATGTCGTCCTGGACGACGTAGCCGGCGATGGTGTTCCCCTGTTCCTTGCCCGACACCTTGACGCCCCAGGCGGGGTCCTGCATCATGCGGGTGTAGACGGCGTCGAAGGTGGCCGAGAAGTAGTCGGCCCCCTCCATGAAGAAGGGTCGCTTCTCGGGGTAGAAGATGGCGAAGGGTTCGTTGATGCTGAGCTGGGCCGCGTCGGCTTCCACCTGGGAGAAGTCGGGGTTCAGCGTGGCGGACAGGGTCAGGTTCGGGGTGAAGCCCCAGCGGGCCGTGACGCCGGCGTCCAGCGACTTGTTCTGCGTCTGCATGGAGCCGTCGGGGAAGTCGGGCCGGTAGTCGGTCTTGACGCCGGTGAGGGTGGGCACGATCTCCAGGTTCTTGCCGGGGGAGACACCCTCGAAGCCTTCGATCTTCACCGCCTGGCACAGGTAGCAGTTGTTGTTGCGGTCGCGGGGAAAGAGACCGAACCGGTACCCCTTGTCCCGCGGGTAGGACCGCACGGCGTCGATCCCCCAGACCTGCGGCCCGGTCGAACGCTGGAAGCGCAGGGAGGAGAACGGGCAGCGGATCTCCACGGAATAGCCCCAGTCGGTGAGCGTGCCGGCCGATTCCCAGATGGCGTCCCACTCCCCGTCGCCGCCGCTCTGGGTCTCGATGAAGTCGCTCTGGGTGCCCAGCGGGGTGACCATCAGGTCGAAGCTGCGCCGCTCGTCGTTGAACGTGTCCAGGATCACGGCCACCCAGTCGTCGCTGTTGACGTTGTCGCGGTCCGAAAGGTGCGCCCGGATGCTCTTCGGGTCGGGGTCGTAGGCCTTGAAGGCGAAATAGACGTTCTTC
>CAYTBK010000281.1:0-3278 GCA_964436005.1 uncultured Acidobacteriota bacterium | reverse complement strand
GTCGGCACGCCGGCGTGGGTCCAGGGCAGGTTCATGACCGGGTCGCCGGTGGAGGACAGCCCCCGCGGGGCCGGCCCGGGGGCGGCCGGAGAGAGCCAGCACCGCGCGCCGGCGCCCGAGAGCAGGGCGTCGAGCTCGGCGCGCAGGCGCCCCTGCCCCGTTCGGTCGCGCTCCAGTTGCGCGTCGTCGACGGCCTGCCCGCGGCGGATGAGGTCGGCCGTCGTCTCCGCGTACTGGGGGGCGAAGTCCCGGAACCACCGCGCGTGGACGCGGGCGAGCTCGCCGGCGGCGATGCGCCGGTGGCGCGCGTTGATGTCGGCGATGTCGGGGAAGGCCGGCACCTCCACGACGCGGCAGCCGCGGCGCCGCAGGGCTTCCACCGTGGCGCGGAAGGCGGCCTGGGCAGCGGGCTCCGCCTGTTCGAGGTAGGGCCCCGCCGGCACGGCCAGGGCCGGCAGTTCCTCCAGGTTCCGCGTGGCGGAACAATTCCAGTCGGGGACCAGGGCGGCCGCGGCCATGGCCAGGTCGGCCGCGCCGGCGGTGAAGAGGCCGACGTGGTCGAGCGAAGGGGCGAAGGCCACCAGGCCGTCGCGGGAGACGCGCCCGTAGGAAGGCTTGTAGCCGGCCACGCCGCAGAAGGCGGCCGGGCGGGAGATGGAGCCGATGGTCTGCGTGCCCAGGGCGAGGGGGCAGAAGCCCGCCGCCACGGCGGCGGCGGACCCGGAGCTGGATCCCCCGGGCGTGCGGTCCGGATCCCAGGGGTTGCGGGTGGGGCCCGGAGAGAAGTAGGCGAACTCGGTGGTCACGGTCTTGCCGAGGACGAGGCACCCGGCCCGCTTCAGGGCCTTCACCGCCGGCCCCTCGGGCATGTCGAACAGCGCCGGGGGAAGCCGGGAGCCCGCCCGGGTCGCGAAACCGTCGGCCGAGAAAATGTCCTTCACGCCCAGCAGGGCCCCGAACAGGGGGGGACGGGCGACGGGGTCCGGCCAGGCGGCCAGGAGGGCGCAGGCGTCGGCCATCAACCGCTCCCGCCGCCCCGCCTCGGGCACCAGGGCCAGGACCTCCGGCTCGACGGTCTCGAGCCGGTCGCAGGTCTCCCCGACATGCGCCAGCAGGTCCCGCTTCCCCGACCAGAGCCCGGTGGTGACGGCCGACAGCTTCACGGGGGCGAAACGTGCCATGCTAGATGGCCCCCTCGCGGCGCAGCCGCCCGATCTCCTCGTCCCCCAGGCCGAGGACGGAGCGGAGCAACTTGTCGGTGTGCTCGCCGACTTCCGGGGCCTGCGGGCGGTCGGGGCGCTCCGGGACGCTCTCCATCTTGATGGGGTTGCCCGGCAGGATCACCTTGCCGAAGACCGGGTCGTCCACCTCCACGAACATGTTGCGCGACTTGAGCTGCCGGTTCTCCATGATCTTGTCGATGGTGTTGACGGGGGCGCTGGGGACGCCGGCCGCCTCGAGCAGGTCGAGCCACTCCTGCATGGGGCGCTTTTCGAACAGGAGGGCCAGCTCGGCGGACAGGTCGTCGATGTGAAGGGTGCGGTCGCCGTTGGTCGCGTACCGGGGGTCCGCGAAGAGGTCGGGCCGGTCCACGGCCTTGCAGAACGTGGCCCACAGGGCGTCGTTGCCCACGCCGAGCACGAACCAGGCGTCGCTGGCCTGGAAGGCCTGGAAGGGGCTGATGGTGGGGTGGCGGTTGCCCAGGGGGGCGGGCGGCAGCCCCTCCACCTGGTACCGGACGAGGGCGTTCTCCAGGATGGCCAGCTGGCAGTCCAGCATGGAGATGTCCACCTTCTGGCCCTTCCCCGTCTTCTCCCGGTGATAGAGGGCCGTGACGATGCCGGTGGAGGTGAAGATGGCCGCCCCGATGTCGCCGATGGACATGCCCACCCGGGTGGGGCGGGAGTCCGGCCAGCCGGTGATGCTCATGACGCCGCCCATGGCCTGCACCAGGATGTCGTAGGCGGGGCGCAGGGAGTCCGGGCCCGAGTGGCCGAAGCCGGACACGGCGGCATAGATCAGGGCGGGGTTCGCTTCCTTCAGCACGTCCCAGCCGAGGCCCAGCCGCTCCATGGTGCCCGGGCGGAAATTCTCCACGATCACGTCGCATTTTTTGGCGAAGTCCAGGATCAGCTTCTTGCCGGCTTCCGTCTTGAGGTTGACGGCGATGCTTTCCTTGCCCCGGTTGATGGTGAGGAAGTACAGGCTTTTCCCGTTCTTGAAGGGGCCGAAGGCGCGGGAGTCGTCGCCGCTGCCCGGCAGCTCGACCTTGATGATTTCCGCTCCCAGTTCCTGGAGCATCATGGTGCAGTAGGGTCCGGCCAGAACCCGGGTGAGGTCCAGGATGCGGACGCCGGCAAGAGGTTTATCCATTTGTATCTCCATCTGTTATAGTTGTCGTGTTTTCCCGCCGCCGGCAGCCCTGACGCCACCAGGGCACAAATTCTCTTAAAAATATAACATTATATTTTAATTCTATTTTGTGCCTCTGTGCCCTGGTGGTTCGCCCCGGCCCCCGCGGCGGCGGGGACGCGGCTACTTCTTCTTCCGCTTCTTGCGGGCTTCCTCGTGGAGCCAGCCGGCGCGGGCCCCGGCGATGTCGCCGAACCGGGTCAACTCGCACTTCGCCTTCTTGGCCATGAGCTTTTCGTAGCGGTCGTCCTCGACGAAGGCCACGATGCGGCTGATGCTGGACTCCCCGTCCACGAAGCGCCAGGGGAAGCAGCCCACCGTGCAGCGCTGGTTCAGCAGCAGGTCGATGTCGCCGCCCAGGCACTCGGCGTGGATGACGTGCTCGCAGAACATCTCGATGTGCATGAGCTGGTACTTGTCCTCGGTGAAAATCTCTTCCAGTCCCTGGCCGTACTTCTGCCGGAAGTGCGCGTCGCAAGCGGCGGCCTGCTTGGGCATCCAGTCGCGGATCTTGGTGTTCATGGGGTGGTCGGCCGAGCCGCAGTCCACGCCGATCCAACGGATCTTCTTGCGCTTGGCCCACTCGGCGAACTCCCGGTCCGGGCCGGGGTGCTTGATCATGTAGCGGATCTCGTCGCCCGTGGGCTGGTCCCAGCCGTAGTGGTGAAAGCCGGTATGGATGATGAGAATATCTCCTTCTTTTACCTCGACGCGGTCTTCCACCATCTTGGACGTGTATATGTCGTAGTCCTTGGCAACGTCAGAAAGGTCCACGATGGCGCCCTCGTGCACCAAAAAGTCCATATCAAGGCTGGCTATGTCCTTGCCCGGCGTGTAGAAGTGTATCTCTCCGTCCAGGTGGGTGC
>CAYTBK010000280.1:0-3328 GCA_964436005.1 uncultured Acidobacteriota bacterium | reverse complement strand
TTGACCAGGCAGCGGCCGTCGGGGAAGAGGATCAACTGGTGGGGGGGGAGGGAGAAGACGAGCATGTTCTCGTCGGCGGAAACATCGCCCACGGGGGCGAGCCGCTCCGCCAGCAGCGCTAGGTCCAGGGCCTGCCCGCCGGGCCGCAGGGAGGGGAAGTCGAGCTGGACCATGTTTCTTCCGCAGAGCACGACGGCCCGGGAAGCGTTCTCCCCTCCCAGTTTGTCCAGGTGCCGGTGGACGCACACCGGGCAATCGGGGTTTTGGGCTCCCTGCAGGTCCATGCGGAAAAAGTCGCCGGCCCAGAGGTCGAAGTGGAGCATGTAAGGCTCGATGGCTTCCGTTCCGCCGGTCAACAGGCGCAGGGCCCAGGTCACTTCCAGGGCGGAGACGATGCGGGCGGCGGGGGCGATGATGCCCAGGGTGTCGCAGGTGGGCAGTTCGCCTCGCTCGATGTCAGTCGGCAGCAGGCAGCGCAGGCAGGGGGTCTTTCCGGGCACGATGGGCGCGGAAACGCCCCCGGCGGCGACGCAGCCGCCGTAGACCCAGGGGGTGCCGGTTTTGACGGACACCTCGTTGAGGAGGAAGCGGGTTTCCATGTTGTCGGTGCCGTCCAGGATCAGGTGGACGCCCGCCGCGAGCTCCAAGGCGTTGCCTGGGTGGAAATCCTTGACCAGCGGGGTGTAGCGGAGCGAAGCGTTGATGCCCCGCAGGGCTTCGGCCGCGGCCAGGGCCTTCGGTCGCCGGGCCCGGGCGTCGTCCTCGGTGTAGAGGCTCTGGCGCTGGAGGTTGGAGGGCTCCACGAAGTCACGGTCGATGAAGCGGATGTCGCCGATCCCGGCGCGAGCGAGCAACTCCAGGATCCCGCTGCCCAGGGCGCCGCAGCCGACCACCAGGACGGAGGCGCCGGACAGCCGCTCCTGGCCCGCCGGGCCGATGGGGGGAAAGAGAATCTGCCGGGAATACCGGTCCCGCTGCAGGTCGGGGACGCTCATTTGGCCGGTTCCAGCACGTACACCCCGGGTTTCTCGAAGGGCTTTTTCCGGTCGAAGGTCAGTGTGCTGCCCTTGACGCGGACGGCGTCGGGAAAAAACTTCAGGAAGGCTTCCACGGGCTGGATAGGCATCTCGCTGGTGACTTCCGTCTTGTAGTGCATGGGGATGGTCACCATGGGCTTGAGCTTCTTGACGATATCGGCCGCCTCTTCAGGCGTGATGGTGTAGAAGCCGCCCACGGGGATCAGCAGCACGTCCAGGTGGTGCAGCTGCTTGATTTCGTCGTCGGTGAGGGGCCGTCCCAGGTCGCCGAGGTGAGCGATTCGGAAGCCGGCGAAATCCACCAGGAATATCGTGTTGAGGCCCCGCAGGCCGCCTTTCTCGCGGTCGTGCTCGGTGGCGAAGCCCGTGATGTGCGCGTCCCCGATGCTGAAGTCGATGTTGGCGTGCGCTTTGCCCCCATCCTTGAGCCCGTGCAGGATGACCGGGAAACCGGCCACGCCGTCCACGTTGTTGTGGTCGAAATGTTCGTGCGAAACGAGGACGATGCCGAAGCGCTGCTCGGGCAGCGTGTACTTCATGGCTTTCCCGAAGGGGTCGAAGAGGATGCCCGCGAAGGTCCCGCCCAGGGAAAAGCACGATTGCCCATAATATTTGAGGACCAGCTTGTCGGCCTTGCTCATGGCCACCCCTCCGCATAGAGACACAACGAGAACGAAGGCAAGAAATTTCCCTTTCATGTTGTCAGTTCCCCCTAGTCAGAATCCCAGCGATGTCGATGGCGGGGAGAACCGTCGCTGTCGTCGTCTCCTTCGAAAAAGGCGTTGCCCGTCATTCCCTTGATGGGTTTTCTCGGAGTCAGGACGGCTTCCGCGTTGATGCGGGGAGGGTTGGGCATGCTCCCCTTTCCCTGCAGAAAAGCGAAGAATCCCGTCAGGGCGTCTACGGCCGTTCTCCGTTCCGGCGGGTTGCGCAAGGTGCGGAGGTAATCCAGGATGACCTCCTCGGAGAGGTCGCCCACGCTGTACACCTCCGTCTCCCTTCCGATGAAAGCTGCGAATTTTCTCAGCAATTTGATTTGGTTGGTGTTGTCTTCGTTTTCCGAATCCAGGACCTCATCGATGAAGTCCTCTACCTTGAGTTCGATGAAATTCATCGCCGTTCAACCCTCGTCATGATATCGCTTTTCTCCGATGTGATTTTTCCATCATGTGGCGCGATTATTTATCACAATCTCTGTTGTTGTCAAAAGGTTTTTTCGCTCTCCGGGCCGGAGCCGGCTCCCGTTCCGCACGGGCCGGCATGGCGCAGCAGGTGCGAAAGCAGAACCCTCTCTTCGTCGGTGCCGACGGTGCGGAAGTCGAGGAGGGCGGCCTCCTTCTCCACGCGGATGACCACCGGTGGGCGCTGCCGCCGCAGGAAAGCCTGCAGGGCCGCCGCTCCGCCGGCGACAAGCCCGATCTGCAGGGCGAAAGAGGGGAGAGTCGCCGCCGGCGTGGTGCCCCCGCCGAAGACGGACGCCACCGGGACGACTTCCAGTCGGGGGACCGGCAAGGCGCTTCGCTTCAGCCCGTCTTTCAGTTGCCGCAGGAAAAGGCGGCAACGCCGGCGGACGCTTTCCGGTTGTTCGGAGGCCATGGCCAGGAGGGGCAGGGCCGCCGACCCGTCGGGGCGCAAGTGCTCCTTGAGCGTTTCCACGAGCGCGAACAAGGTCATCTTGTCGAGGCGGAGCGCTCTCATCAGCGGGTCCCGGCGCAGGCGCCCGACCAGTTCCCCTTTCCCGACGACCAGTCCGGCCTGGGGACCGCCGATGAACTTGTCGCCGCTGAAGCAGACGAGGTCGGCGCCCCACTGGAGCAGGGACGCGACGCTCGGCTCCTCGACGGCGGCCCGGAACAGGGGGGGGCAGTCGCCGGATGGGTCCCCGTTCGCGGTTCCAGCGGGAACCGGCCCGTCGCCTCGGAGCAGCCCGCTGCCGGCATCGACGAGGAAGGGGACGCCCATCTGGCGGGCCAGCCCGGCCAACTCGCGCGGGTCCGGGGTTTCCACGAAACCGCTCAGGCTGAAATTGCTGCGGTGGACCCGCAGCACGCAGCGGGTCAGCGGGGAAAACGCCCGGGCATAGTCGTCGGTGCGGGTGCGGTTGGTCGTGCCCACTTCGCGGAGCACGGCCCCGGATGCGGCCAGGATGTCGGGGATGCGGAAGCCGCCGCCGATTTCCACCAGTTCGCCCCGGGACACCAGCACCTCTCCCCCGGCGGCCAGGGCGTGCAGGGCCAGGTAGACCGCCGCGGCGTTGTTGTTCACCGCCGTGGCGTCCTCGGCGCCGACGA
>CAYTBK010000279.1:0-3328 GCA_964436005.1 uncultured Acidobacteriota bacterium | reverse complement strand
GGCGCTGTTGTTGAGGATGAAGTTCTTGACGTACTCGTGGTAGGCGAATTCCTCCCGGCCGCTGAAGTCGTGGGTGCTGATCTTGAGCACGGTGGGGATCTGGCGCCGCCCCTGCCGGTCGTAGCTTTCCGCGTGGAAGGTGGTGGCGCTGTAGCCGCCGGGCAGGGCCTGCAGGGAGACCCGGCTGGCCCCGGCGTAGATGCGGCGGGTGATGATCTCCCACTCCTCGGGGAAGGGCCCGCTGCCCTCCACCCGGATCTGCAGCTGCCTGGACTCGCCGGCCGTGCACTCCGCGGCCGGGAAGACCCAGACCTGCGGGCGGTGCAGGGTGGTGCCCGGCTCCAGCCGGCAGACGCCGGCCAGGTTTTCCGGCGTCACTACCTGCGGGAGGACGTCGAGGCCTTCCGCCTCCCGGGCGGCCTCCGGCAGGTGGTCCAGGAGGATCCCGTGCCCGCGGAAGAAGGGCGCGGCGGCCCCGTCTTGCGGGTCGTCCGGGAACAGCCGCCGGACGCCCCCGCCGAAGGCCTGCAGGCGGGGGGAGCCTCCCCACAGGCCCAGGGCGAACAGCGCCGACGGGCCGGAGAGGGGCAAAGGTTCGGTCGCCCCGCCGGGAAGCTGCGCCAGGTCGCGGCAGAACGACCCGCACACGTCGGCCTTTTCCGCCAGGATGGCCAGCCCGACCGCCGCGGGGGCCGGGTGGCCTGCCGCCTCCAGCAGCCGGGGCAGGTCGGCCAGCAGACGCGCGACGGTGACCGGTTCGCCCGGCAGCTCCAGCCGCAGGCTCGGGGGGCCGGGAAACGCGGTGGCTTCGGCCAGATAGAAGGTGGATTCTGCCGGATCCCGGGCGAGCAGGAAATCGGCCACGCCCTGGCCGTCCGCCGGGATGACGGCGACCAGGTTGCCGGTGGCCACGAAGGGCCCCAGGGACTCCGCCGCCTGCGCCCGGCTTCCTCCCAGCCCCCCGGTGCCGAAGGCCAGGCCGACTTCGGCCAGGCTCGCCGCCAGCAGGCTCCCGGCTTTCAGCCGGTCGGCCGTGAGGGCCCCCGGTTCGGCCCAGAGCTCGACCGGCCCTCCGGCGGCCGCGAGGTGATGGATGACATACGTCGCATCGCCGCAATGGATTTCCTGCCGGGCCCGGCGGGCCGAACGAGCCTGCCGGCAGACGGCGGCCGCCTCTTCCGGCGAGGCCGCCGACCGCAACCGGCCCAGCAGCCCTGCCATCTGCAGGACCTGGGCCACGGCGGGCTGCACCCCGGCCAGCACCAGGCAGGATTCCTCCTGCTGCATGCGCTTGGCCAGGAGGAGCACGGACCGGATGCCCGCGCTGGAGAGGTATTCCACGGAGCGGAAATCCAGGACCAGGTCACGCCCCTGGCCGCCGGCGCCGGCGACGAAGCTGTCGAAGGCGGCCCCGCCGGCGCCGTCGAAACGCCCGGCCAGGTGCAGCACCGGGACCTCTTCCTGCGAACTTGTGCGGATTTCCAGCATGGTTCCTCCTTGGACGCGGCGCGGCCGATTTCCAGAACTACTGAATTTATCACCGGATGGCCGGATTTTCTCCAAGATTTTTCCGACAAACCCCAGGAGTGCGGCGGCGAGTCCCCGAGCCGCCGCTTTCCGCACGCGTCCATCGTCTGCGGAAGCAGAAAGAAACCGGCGCCCGCGCCGCACTGGAAACCGGGTTCTGCCGCGATTCTCCGGCCCGGACGAAAAGCATGACGTAATGCGTGAGGATGCGTGGCCGGCACGGGCCCGCTTTCGCCGTGGGCAGTGCCGAAAGCGGCGGCTCGCCCGCTCGCCGCCGCACTCCTGGCCTTTGGCGTGGTGACGCTGTTTCTGGCGGCTGGAGCGCTGCTTTCGTCTATGTGTCAATTTCTGGATGGAAGTCAGCGCACCCTGACGGTGTAGAACGGGGGGTAGTGCCCGGCCCGCGTGCCCAGCCCGACGCGGTAGGCCCCCGCGCCGTAGCGGGCCGGCATCAGCACGGAGAAACGGTCGCCTCGCCAGGAGGGAACCAGGTAGGCCACGCCCTGGAAACACACGCCGCCGGAAACGTAGTGCCGGGCGAGGGGGTCGGGCAGGGTGACGAACACCCGCAGCGTCCGGCGGAGGTCGGGGGGGCCGAGATAAGTGAAATCAAGCTTTACATAGCCGTTGCGAAAGGGGGAGTGGGGGAGCACGGCGTCCAGGCGGGCCAGGGGGGTGGCGAAGACCTGCACGGCCACGGTCTTCCCGTCCAGTGCCCGGGCGACTCCGACCCCGGTATGGGTGAAGGCCCTGTCCAGGATGTTGGCGCGGTGCCCGGGGGAATCCATCCAGCACTGCACGCAGCGGGCCGGCACGGTGTCGCTGCCTTTCCGGCCCACCGCCACGATGTTCTCGGCGTAGCCGATGACGCACAGCCCTGGGTCGTAGCGGGTCCGGCGGCCGTCCGGGTTGAGCCCTTCGCCGTCCACGTGGGAGAAGTAGCCTTTCGTGGCCATGCTTTGGGCCTGGCGGCGGGCCAGGGCGTTCAGGCCGGGCTCCGGGGCCAGGGAAGGCAGGCCCCGTTCCAGCCGCTCCCGGTTGACCAGCGCGGTGATCGCCGGTACCATGGTGGTCTCGTCGTTCCCGGGCGGTTCGGCCATGCCGGTGAGGCCCATGGCCCAGAGGGCTAGGACGGCCACGCCGCCCCAGGCCGCCCGCAAGGGGTGCCTTCGGCCGGCGCGCGGTTTCCTCGCCTTTTCCGGCAAGATGCTTGCCATTGCCCGACCTGATTCTGCCATGACCTTCCTTACCCGGCCCGGACAACCGTCCGGCGGCGGGCCGATTTTCAAACATTCCGGCTGTTATACGTGAGGACAGGGGGAAAATGTTTTCCCGGGTCCGCCGACCGGCCCCGGCAGCCGGTTCCTTGGCCGAAGCCCCGCCTTTCCTGTTGATCATGGCCCCGTTTCCGGCTATTGTCCTTCCATCGTTCCGATCTGCTGGAAAACGGTGCCGCCCGGCGCGGCAACCGATACGTAGCGAGAAAGGAGGAGCCACCCATGACCAGACGCCTTGTCCTGTCCCTGGCCGCCGCCGCCGTCCTCTGGGCGCTGGCGCCCGTCGCGTCCGCGCAGGAGAGCCACGCCCTCATCGTCTACACGGCCTTTTTCGACAAGCACGATTCCGCCATCGCCGCCGACGATATCGCGGTGCTCGGCCTGCTGGCCCGCCTCACCCGCGACGACCCGTCTTACCAGATGCGAGTCGTCGCCTACACCGACCCCGTGGAGGAGGACAAGAAAGACGAAGCCCTGGCCCGCCGGCGGGCCGAGGCCGTGCTGAACTTCATGCGGGGCAACGG
>CAYTBK010000278.1:0-3341 GCA_964436005.1 uncultured Acidobacteriota bacterium | reverse complement strand
CCTGGGCGACGCCGAGTTCCGCCGACGCCTCGGCAAGCGGCTGGCCCTCGACGAAGCCGCCTTCCTGGCGGCCCTGGGCGAGTGCCTCTTCTCCGGCGACCTCAACATCAAGACCAAAATGAGCGTGATCCGCGCCATGGCCGCATCGGCCAACCCGGCCACCCTGCCGGTGCTGAAGCGAATCGTCGACGAGGGGGGCAACTTCTTCCTGGTCAAGGAGGCCATGCTGGGGCTGGCCCGGCTGGGCACCCGGCGCGCCCTCTGCCTGCTGCGCGACCGGGCCGGATCGGTCAAGGACGCGACGCTGAAGGAGCAGATCGCCGAGGCCGTCGGGCGGATCCCGCCCGAAGACCCGGTCTTCGCCCTGACCGCGCGCTTGGTGGATGAGACCGGAAAGGCGGCCCTGCAGGAGATCGTCGAAGCCCTGAAACGGATCCTGCCGGCCAAGGACGCCGAAATCTTCCTGGACTACCTGGAAAGCCCGAACCACGCTCTGGTCGTCGCGGCGTTCGAGATCCTCGCCCATTGCGGCGGGATCGAAATGAACCGGGTCCTGGCCGGATTCCACACCGGCCAGCTGGCCGCCCACCTGGCCGGGACGGGGCTGTCGGCCGAGGAGATGACCCAGCTGACCGCCCGCCTGCGATCCTACTACGAGCACTTCCCCGGGTTCGCCAAGGGCCGCCTGCCCGAGCTGGAGGAAGCCTTCCCGAAAACCTCCGACCCCGTTCTGCGCAAGGAGATTCTCGCCATCCTGGCCATGAGCGAGGACCCGCAGGTCATGGCGGCGATCCGGGAGATCTACGCCGCCAACCCCGACCTGCGGGGCGCCATCCTGAACGCCTGGGTGGAGAATGAATCCTGCGCCGACTTCATCCTGGACCGCTTCCTCGACGACGAAAGCCTCCGCGAGAAGATCGCGCAGCATTTTTCCCGGACCCGGCACGGCCGGGACCTCCTGGCCAGCCGGTTCTTCACCATGCCCGAAGCCCTCCGGGAAACCCTGGCCAGGACCATGGACTTCAGCGTCGAGGCGGGCACGGAGAATTTCCTCCTCCAGGTGCTGGAATCCGAGAAGCCCAAGATCCGCCAGACGGTGCTCTCCCGCCTGGATTCCGTCCCCGAGGGGCCGCTGCTTGACCTGCTGGGCGACCCTGCCCGCGAGGAGGACTTTCTCGCGCTCGGCGAAGGGTTCCTCGCCGCCGCCAAGAAGTCCTTCCCCTTCGTCATGGCGAAACGGCTCCTCCTCCGCCTCGGCCAGGCCGAAGCGGCCCGCCCCGCCCTGGCCGCGTGGCTCGGCTTCACCGCCGAGGTCGCCCAGCGCGAGGTCGTGGTGGCCCTGCCGGGCACGAAGGCCTTCGAATGCCTGGCGCGCACGGTGCTGGACAACGGGGACATGAACGCCTTCATGGTTTTCCTGGAACTGCTGCGCCGGGTCAACACCTTCTGCCCGGTGACCTACTCCGACCTGCAGCGGGCGCTCGGCCTCTACACCCAAACCCGGAGCACGGCCATGGGCGAGAAGGAGTCCATGGCGGTCCGGCAGGCCCGGGACAACCTCCAGCGCAACCAGAAGGAACTCGAGACCGCCACCCGCTTCGAGGAGGAGATGGCGGCGCTCCTGGCCAAGCAGGTGATTTCCCCCGACCACATCGAGCAGGCCATCAACGGCAACCGTCTGGGGGCGTCCCTGCGGTTCAACCGCGTCATCGCCATGCTGGCCGCCCAGATGAAGGCGCGCGGGGACCGCGAGACCCGGATCTGGAACCTGGTGACCCACTATCCGGTCATGCTGAAACGCCTCAAGGAGTACCGCGCCGCCGAGGCCCGGGAAGCCGGCGGCGAAGGGGCCGAGGGCGAGGTCCGGCCGGAGGCCGGCGCCAAACCCTCCGACAGCCTCCCCCTGATCGTGCTGAACATAGCGGACAAGGCGCTTTCCGCCCTGGTCCGGGACCAGGTCCGGGAGGTGCTGCCGGGCATCCGCATGACCTGCGACGAATCCCAGCCCGGCCAGGCGGACATCCTCTTCTGCGACCCCGCCTTCCTCGGCCGCTACTCAGGAGCGGCCCGGCCGGCCTCGCGCAAGATATTCCTGCTGTTGAAGGACCCCAACGACTTCGGCAAGTTCCAGCACTTCAACCCGAAAGCGCTGCTCTTCCCCCTGTCGCTGCACAAGATGCTGAAGCTGCTGCTCCCCGACGTCTACTTCGCCTGATCCTGGCGGGCCTGCGCCAGGGCCTTCCGCTTGAAGAACCGGAAACGGACCAGGAGATCGAAGAAAGGAACGCTCAGCAGGGGCCGGTTCGCCCGCGCCTCGGTTTTCGGGGCGATCCGACCTTGCGAGGCCAGTTCCCGGCCGGCCTGCTCGTAAGCGGCGAAAACCGCCTCCCGGCGGGGATTCCCCTCCTCCTCCAGGGCCGGCGCCATCTTGCGCACCAGCGTGCCCACCACCGGCACGTCCAGGTAGCGGGCGAAGGTGCGGAAATAGGCGACGTTGCTGCGGACCGTCTCCTCCTCCACGTTGGCGCACAGGGTGAGGATGACGATGGGCTTGCCCAGGACCTGCCGGTCCACGGGGTGGAAGATCAGGCCGCTCCTGGTCAGGATCAGCCGGTCGCCTTCGCCCGTGCTGTTGAAGCGGTCCATGAACGTCTTCATCCGGCCGGTCACGCCGAAAACGTAGACGGGGGTGGCATACACGACGATGTCGGCTCCCCGCATGAGGTCGAAGATGCCCGCCACGTCGTCCTTGTCGGCGAGAACGCAGCGGCCCAGGGAAGACGGCCGGTTGCAGGCGTCGCAGGCCAGGCAGGGCTCGACCTGCTTTTCCGCCAGGACCACCGTCTCCCATCCGCCGCCGGCTTCCCCGGCGCCCTGGGCCAACTTGTCCAGCAGCCGCTGGGTGCAGCCCCGGCGTCCCCGATGGCTCCCGTTGATGGCCAGCATCTTCATTTTCCCCTCCCGGTTGGTCACGTCGACTCCCCCTGCGGCCGAGACCTTGGCCTGGCCCGGCGAACAGGCGGAAGCCGCTCCGCCCGCAGAGACGGAAACTATCCGGACAGGCAAGGGAAATCAAGTGAAATTTGGCAGTAGAAGACGAACCGGCCCCTTCCGTGGCCGGTCGGGCCGAGCGGCAACAGCCGCCAGGACGGCCCGGCGGAGGAGGGAAAACCCGTCACGGAGCGCAAGCTCGGCCGTCGCCGCCGAATGGGCCCGGTTCTCCCCGCTTGCGCCCGTCTCCCCGCGGCGGGCCCTCCGGCCCGGCCGGCGGGGCCGTCACTCGGGCATGACTTTCTTCATCCGCTCCAGGAGTTCGTTGACCATCTTGTGGCGTTCCTTCA
>CAYTBK010000277.1:0-3392 GCA_964436005.1 uncultured Acidobacteriota bacterium | reverse complement strand
ACCACGCGGTGCGTTCTTCCGGACAGTTCCCGGAGCATGCGGGCCGCGTCTTCCCTGTCCCGGGGTTTCCCGAAAACCCTTTGCCCCAGGAAGACAAGCGTGTCCGCCGCCACCAGCAGACCGTCCGCTCGGCCAGGGCAGTCCGCATTCTCCAGCTTGGCCTGGGCCAATTCCCTGGCCAGGGCAGGAGGATCGGCGTGCCGCTCGGGAAGGACCTCCGCGAAAGAAACGGAAACGACGATCGGCTCGATGCCGAGATTCTCCAGGATCTGTTTTCGCCGGGGCGATGTAGAAGCGAGGTACACCTGCATGCCGCTCCCCCTCCGAAGTTGCATTATACGATGCCGCGAGCGATTTGTGGCAGAGCGAAGACCGTTTTCCGCCCGCCCGGTGCAGGGCGATGGCGGTCCGCGTCGCGACAGGATATAATCGGGGCGGCGTCCCTTCCGGCAGAGGGGCAGCCCTTACCCTAAAGGTTTCCCGATGATGCTTCCGTACCAACACCCGCCCGGCGCCTCCAGACTGGACATCGTGATCGTCAACTGGAACTCCGGAAACCGCCTGCGCGACAACATCGCGTCCATGCACGCGAACAACCGGATGGACGACTTCCGGGTCTTTGTGATCGACAACGCGTCTTCGGACGACAGCGTTTCCGGCCTGGAGGGTCATCCGGCCGTCCGCGTCACGCAACTGCCGACAAACGCGGGGTTCGCCGCCGCCTGCAACCGGGGCGCCGCGGCCGGCGAAGCCGAGCGCATCCTGTTTCTGAACCCCGACATCCTGCACACGAAAAACAATCTCCACGTCTTGCTCGAAGGCGCTTCGCGCCGGGAAGCCGAATGCGCCTGCGGCCTGCTGGTGGATGCAGGAGAAAAACCCGACCTCGCGTTCCAGTGCCGGAAACTGCCGACGCCGGCCCGGGCCCTCGGCGAATTGCTGCTCCCCCCCTTTCTCCGGCGCCGGCCCGGCCACTTTGGCAATCTTTTCGCCACGGGACGAGCGATCGCGGTGGAACAGCCGGCCGCCGCCTGTTGGCTTTTGTCAAGAGCTGCCTGGCAAGCGGCCGGGGGCTTCGACGAAAGGTTTTTCCCGGCCTGGTTCGAGGACGTCGACCTGGCCCTCCGCCTGCACCGGATGAAACTCAGCACCCTGCTGATCCCGGAAGCGCGGTTCATCCATGAGGGGGGCTATTCCCTGGCGGGCCTCGGGAAGGAACCCTTCACCAGGATCTACTGGCGCAACGCCATCGTGTTCCATCGGAAGCACAACCCCTGGTTCGGCCGCCTGTACCGCGGCCTCCTGCCCGTGGGATTGTTCTGGCGCTGGGTCGGCTCGCTCGGCCGGCCAGAATCCCGCAGGGCTTTCGGGCGACTTCTGGTGGAGAGCCTGTTGCCCGGAAAATTTCGCTAAGACATCCGGCGGTGTTGCGGGAACCTTTCCCTACCGCGATTTCGTAGTACAATTGAGAGCTTTGACGCGAGGTGCATTGTGGCGAGAAAAATATGGACCAGTTGCTGCCTCTTTCTGATTCTCGGCTTTGTGCAAGCCGAGTCGGTGGAAGAACAGCTTTTCAACGTGACGTCCCTACCGACGGTGAAGGTTTTCATCAACAAGGGGGACATCGTCTTCAAGGGATGGAACAAAAAGGAGCGTGTCCTTGTCCGCTCCATCACCGCCGACGCCTCCGTCCGACCGCGGATCTCCCAGGACGGGAACACCGTGATCTTGCGGGAGGCCAAGGCCAACCCGCAATTCTTCTGCGAGTCGTCCGACTGCAGCATTCGCTACGAGATTTTCCTGCCCTCGGAATCCCGCGTCAATTTGATCCTCGCCTTCGGCAACATCGTGGCGGACGGGCTTTCCGGATTTCTCGACCTGAAGACGGTGATGGGAGGAATCCGCCTGAGCCTGGACAAGCCGAAGGAACTGATCGTGGACGCCGTGGGCGGCACGGTGGAATGCTCATTCCGGGAAGCCTTCGACGGGAAGATGAAGGTGAAGGCCATGGAAGGGCGGATCGATGTCCTGTTCAAAAAGGGTTGCGATGCCCGCATCAGCGCGCAGACCATGGGCGGCACCATCAAGACGGGACCTGCGATGAAAACCTTGAATCGGCAAGATTTTTTTGGCATAAGAAGGCTGACCGGCACGTTGGGACAAGGTGTCGGCTCCATTGACATCTTCACGTATTCCGGAGTGATAGACCTGAAGTGAAACCTGGCGCCCCCCTAATCCTTCGCGAGAGAAAGACAAAGTTCGTCGAGATTTTCCGAACCACGCCCGTGGACACGGTCTGCCCCAACTTCTACGTTTTGGCTCACGCCAACGGCTGCCGCTTCCGGCCACTATGCCGATACTGCTATCTGAAGTCGTCCCTGTGGTTCCTGCAAGCGCCCCAGGCCTTCACCAACACGGAAGACATCATCCGGGAGATTTCAGATTGGGTGGGAAAAAACGAGTTGGAATCCGTCGTCCTCAACAGCGGGAACCTATCCGACAGTCTGGCCTTTGAACAGGACCGCCCCCTTTTCGCCAGGCTGGTGGAGACCATGCGGGAAAAAGCCACGGACAAGGGCCGGCCTCACACGCTCCTGCTGGTGACGAAGGGCGGCCTGGACGAATGCCGCCCCATGCTCCAGACCCCTCCCTGCGACAACGTGGTCCTCTCCTTCTCCATCAACAATCCGGACGCGGCCCAAAAATACGAAGCGGGAGCCGCCCCGGCGGAGGAACGAATCCTCGCGGCGGCCGCCCTCGCCCGGCAGGGGTGGCGGGTGCGCGTCCGCATCGATCCCATGATTCACGGCTACTCCTACCGGGCCTTGTCCGAACAGGTGAAAGCCCTGGCGCCCGAACGGGTGACGCTGGGGACGCTGCGCGCCGAGCCCGCCCTGTTCAAGCAAATCAAGATCGACATCTTTTCTAAACTGGAGAAAGCCCCCTCGCCCAATGCGCTGGCCCGCTACCCCCTCGAAATCCGGCTGGCCCTGTACCGGGAAGCCCTGGAGGGGTTGGGCGATGCGTGCTCCACCGGGCTCTGCGAGGAAACACCGGCGGTCTGGGACGCCCTGGGGCTGGACAGAAAGATCCCTTTGTGCAACTGCTGCGAGTGAACCTCACTTGCGGTGGGCGTGGTGGTCCGGTTTCGGCCTCCCCGCTTCCGGCTGGCCGGAAACGGGTGCCGCACTCACCGCCGCCTCGTTCAGACTGCGCAGATCGTTCCGGGAAACAGGCGCCGCTGGCAGCGAAGTCCCCGTGACAGCGGGCGAGGCGGCCGGCGCCGGTGGCACGCCTTGCGCCGGCGCAGGAGAAGGCGGGGGGGGCGGCTGACCGGCCGAAATCAGGAAATGGTCGATCAGGATGCCCACGAGTATGCCGGCCAGGAAAAC
>CAYTBK010000276.1:0-3458 GCA_964436005.1 uncultured Acidobacteriota bacterium | reverse complement strand
TACATCAACCGCTTCGGTTTTTGCAACTTGGGAATGGTAACCAAGCGAACCTCCCTTTACTTCGAATACAGTTCGACGATCAGCTGCTCGTTGATTTCGAGGTTGACATCTTCCCGCTTCGGAAGATCCATCACGCGGCCCAGAACGTTGTCCTTGTCGAGCGTCAGCCAGGAAGGAATCCCGCGTCCGGTCGCCATCTCAACGTTGCTGAACAGGAACGTGTTCTTCTTGAACGCGTCGCGGACGGTGATCACGTCGTCTTTTTTAACCTGGTAAGACGGGATGTCGACGGACTTGCCGTTCACCAGGATCTGGCCATGGCGGACAAACTGCCGGGACTGGGCCCGTGAGGAGGCGAAGCCAAGCTTGTAGACGACGTTGTCCAGCCGGCACTCGAGCAGAACCAGCAGGTTGGTGCCGGTGATGCCCTTCTTGCGGTCGGCTTCATGGAAATACTTCCGGAACTGCCGTTCCAGCACGCCATAGATCCTCTTCACCTTCTGCTTCTCGCGGAGCTGAAGGCCGTATCCCACGATCTTGGAACGTCTTTGTCTGCCCTGTTCGCCCGGAGGATAGGGGCGCCGGTTGACGGCGCAGCTGTCTTTGAAGCAGCGATCCCCTTTCAAGAATAACTTAACGCCTTCCCGGCGGCACAAGCGGCACACCGATTCATTATACCTGGCCAAGGTGCATTCCTCCTTAAACTATTAAACTCTACGGCGTTTCTTCGGACGGCAGCCGTTGTGGGGGATCGGGGTGGTGTCGCGGATGGAGCGAATCCGAAGCCCGTCGATGTTCAGGGCTCTGATCGCCGACTCGCGTCCGGGGCCAGGGCCCTTGACGATCACTTCCACTTCGCGCAACCCGTTTTCCATGGCAGCGCGGGCGGCCGCTTCGGAAGCCTGCTGAGCGGCGAACGGGGTGCCCTTGCGGGATCCCTTGAAGCCGATGGTTCCGCCGCTGGCCGAGGACAGAACGTTGCCGTTCACATCGGTCACGGAAATGATCGTATTGTTGAAAGTGGAAGTCACAAAGACCTTTCCGGTCGGAACATTCTTTTTGACTTTCTTCTTGGCTGTCTTGCGCGCCGTGCTTTTCGTATCCTTCGCCATTTTCGTCTCCTGCTCCTTCAGCCTTACTTCTTCTTCCGGCGCGGACCCTTACGGGTGCGCGCATTGGTGTGCGTCCGCTGTCCATGAACCGGCAGACCCTTTCTGTGGCGGATTCCGCGGTAGCACCCGATATCCATGAGTCTCTTGATGTTGAGAGAGACCTCTTTGCGAAGATCGCCCTCGATGCCTCCCTCTTCGGCGAGGACGGCCCGGATCTTGGAAATCTCCTCGTTGGAGAGATCCTTGATCTTCTTGTTCTCGTCGATTCCGGTGATTCCGAGAATCCGTTGCGATCTCGCCATCCCGATCCCGTGAATACGGGTCAGACCGATGAGCGCCTTCTTGTTGTCGGGCAGGTTAACACCTTCTATACGTGCCAAGGTAGTCCTCCATCCGGCTTGTCAGCCTTGTCTTTGCTTGTGTTTCTTGATTTCGCAGATGATTCGCAAAATCCCTTTTCGCTTGATGATCTTGCACTTCGGGCAGATCTTCTTCACCGATGCTCTTACCTTCATGATCGTTCTCCGATTCGGCTATTTATACCTGTAGATGATTCGGCCCCGGGTCAAATCATAGGGCGAAAGTTCGACCAGAACTTTGTCTCCCGGCAGTATGCGGATGAAGTTCTTCCGCATCTTACCGGACACATGGGCAAGCACGACATGTTTGTTCTCCAACTGCACATGAAACATGGCGTTGGGGAGCGTCTCCACGATCGTGCCGGTCACTTCAAAAGCATCCTCTTTGGGCATCCGTCAATTCCCTAGCTTTGTCAAAATCTCTGGCCCGTTGGCCGTCACCATCACTGTATGTTCGAAATGGGCGGAAAATCCGCCATCGATCGTCACCGCCGTCCACCGGTCCTCCAGGAACCGGATGTGCGGGGAATACTCGTTGACCATGGGCTCGATGGCGATCACCATCCCCTCCTTGAGCCGGGGGCCCGAACTGGCTTTGCCGTAGTTCGGAACCTGCGGATCTTCGTGCAGGTGGGTCCCCAGGCCGTGGCCTACGAAGTCACGCACGACCGAGAAACCGAAGCGCAGCACGTGGGTTTCCACGGCATTCGAAACGTCGCCCACCCGGTTTCCCGTCACCGCCTGGGCCAAACCTTTGTAAAGAGCTTCTTCCGTCGCCTGGGCCAGCAGCGCATGCCGCGGGGCAACCTGGCCGATCAGCATGGTCACGGCCGAATCACCGTAGTATCCTTTGTACACCGCCCCCACATCGATGCTGAGGAGGTCACCGGATCGCAATTCGTATTCTGAAGGTATCCCGTGGATGATCTGATCATTCACGGAAGTGCACAGAGTGGCGGGATAACCGCGGTATCCCTTGAAGGCGGGGCGGCATCCCTGGCGAATGATGTATTCCTCCGCCCAGCGATCCAACTCCGTTGTCGTTACGCCTTCTTTCGTCTTCTCACGCATCAGCTGCAAGGTTTCCGCCGTCACCCGACACGCGGCCCGGATATGCTCCAATTCGCGCTGTTCCCGGATTACCATGCTCAACCAAGCGCAATGCGTATGTTTTCAAAAACCTTGTCGGTCGGATCAGCGGCGTTCACGGTCTTGAGAACGCCTGTTCCCTCGTAGTACGGCACCAGGGCCGCCGTACTGGCGTGGAAAACCTGCAAACGCTTGCCTACCACTTCTTCCGTATCATCGGCCCGATGGCTGAGCTCGCCGCCGCAAGCGTCACACGTCCCTTCACGCCGGCTGGGCGTGAAGTAGACGTTATAAATAGCGCCGCATTTTACACAATTTCGGCGCCCTGTCAAGCGTTTGAGAAGAACTTCGTCGTCAATACTGAAATAAATCACCAGCACACGGTCTTCCGGCCCCAGAATGGCTTGGAGGGCCTCCGCCTGTCCCAGCGTCCGCGGGAAGCCGTCCAGGATGAACCCTTGCCGGCAATCGTCGGCCTTGACTCTGTCCCGTATGATCTCCACGACCACGTCGTCGGGCACGAGGGCCCCGGAATCCATGCAGCTCTTCGCTTTGCGCCCCATCTCCGTCCCGTTGCGAACCGCTTCTCGCAGGATGTCGCCAGTAGAGAGCTGGGGGTAGGCATACTCCGCGATGAGCCGCTGGGCCTGGGTGCCCTTGCCGCAACCGGGCGCGCCGAGCAGAATCAGAACTTGCCGCATCTTCTTCACCCTCTGCGCCCGCGGATTCTTCCCTTCTTCAGGAAGCCGTCGTAATTGCGCATGATGAGCTGGGACTCGATCTGGTTGACCGTGTCCATGGCCACGCCGACCACGATCAGCAGCGAGGTGCCGCCGAAGTAGAAGTTCACTCCCAGGCCCTGCGTGATGAACAACGGCATGTGATCGTACATCCAGTT
>CAYTBK010000275.1:0-3475 GCA_964436005.1 uncultured Acidobacteriota bacterium | reverse complement strand
CCGTGATGGCGAAGTTCTCGGTGGCCCGCAGGGTCTGGATGCCGTAGTAGGCGGAAGCGGGAACATCCCGTTCGCCGAGCAGGTCGTGTTCGCGTCTGGTAATGCTCATCGGCCGTCCTCCGGGAAAGAATTTCTGCTTCGAAGGCTCGCCAGCCTGGTCGGCAACATGGTCCGTTGGAAAAGGACTATAGCCAGAAAGAGCGGAGAAGTCAAAGCCTCTCCGGCCCCCTGGCCCCCCGTTGCCCGGACAGGACGAAGGGGCGGGCCGGCCATGGCCAGCCGCCCCCTCGCGGTGCCGAATTCCCTACGATAATGCCGGCAAGCCTTCGGCGAGCCCCCCGGCCGCGGGTCAGCGCACCGGGACGGCCGCCAGAAACCGGAAGTCACGGTCTCCGAACATCATGAAACTGTACACCTCGACGTCCGAGGACAGCGACACGAACCCTCCGAACTGGCCCTCCACGTTGAAAGCCGGGTCGATCTGATCGACCAGGGACAGGAAGCGGCCCCGGGGGGCGATGGACACCGTTTTCCGGGCCACCTGGGCCGACGAGGCGTCGTACAGCGTGACGGTGACCTGCGCCGGGCGGTCCGGGCTCGGGTTCACCGCGGCGAGCCCGGTGTAGTAATCCACGCCGCCGATCCGGCCGGTGGCCACGAAATCGAAGTTCATCGCCCTTTTGGCGCTGGAGGTCGACAGGAAGGGAAGGCTGGACAGGAAGGCCCCCTCGACCGGGTCCCCGAAGACAATGTTCCCCGCCAGCGGCTGGTCGCTCTCCACCTTGACGTACCCCTGCACGCCCTCCTCCGCGGACCGGGGGTCCGGCAAACCGAACAGATCGCTGGCCGAAACATACAGCTGCTGCCCGGGCGACAGGTTGCGGTACACAGGGGGAACGACTTCCGTGCCGTTGTCATTGTAAAGTCGCAAAACAACACTGGCCGTCGAAGCGCCCGGGTTGATCAGGTTGAGGTCGGTGTACCAGCGAATGCCCCCGACGTTCCCCGAAGCGATGGAGGGGCAGTACAGGATGTTGGAGAGCCTGTCGGCATCGCTGCCGGCGAGGGTGGCCAACGACGAGGCGCCGCCGAACGTTTCGAGGCCGGTGACCGCCCCACCGGTCAGGGCCAGATCGAAGTACCCGTCACCCGCCAGGGCGCCGGAACCATAGGACGCTTCCCAAAAACCGCGGGGCGCGATGGAAACAGGCACGGAAGCATGCTGGGTCCCGTCGGCGTTCATCACCTTCAGGGTTCCCTCGGCCTGGATTTCTCCGGGGTTGACCACCGTCAGCTTCGTGGCGCGGGCCGCGTCCTTGGAAAGGACGGGGAAGATCAGGCGACCCGTCGTCATGTGGCTGACGTCCGTCCCGTCAAGGCAGACAGTCGAGCCGCCTTCCAGGTGCCCGAGTATGAAGAAGCCGCTCACGTCGTGGGCGGACGACTCGACGTCCATCCAACCCTGGGCTATCCCCAACGGCGCATCGGCCCCGAAGGCCTGGGGGAGCATGCTGAAATACTGTCCGTTGACGCCCAGGGGAGCGGGGAGGGAGACGGGGTTGATCAGACCGGAGGCCGCCAGGAGGTTCCCGCCGGTGTCGTAGCCGCGAAACGTCAGCGCCGCCGCGGACTCCCCTTCGTTGACCAGGGTGAAGCTCATGAAGTCCCCCTCGCTGGACTGGAACGCCGGGAAGACCAGGTGGCAGGATGCTCCTCCGGATTCGATGGCCAGGCGGCTGTCCCGGTCGTCATAGGCGATGAGCGCCGGCCCGTTGCCGGCCAGGTCGCGCGTCGAGGCCAGGGCGCCCTCGTGTTCGGTCCTGGCCGAATTGACGTTGAAGGCGCCATGGCCCGCCGCCGTCACCGTGAAGGTCAGGGTCGCCACATGGACGTTTCCCACGGGTGAACCGACAGTGGTGCTGGTGTTGACCAGGGAGACGAAGCCCCTGGCATTGGCCCGGGGAAGATCGGTGAAGGCGAGGTCGCCGAACTCGGCAGCGGCGCCACCGTCCACCGCCTTGAGTTTCAGGCGGGTGTTGTCGAAAGCGACGGGAAGACAGAATCCCCCCAGCGACGCCACCGCCCCGCCGGAACCGGTGACCCCGTTCAGGTCGACATGGACCTGGACGGTGACCTCACTCCCGATGCTCGGCGAGGCGGGCGAAACGGTGAGCGTCAACGCCGCCTTCGGCGCAAAAGGTCCCGCCTGGCCGAACAGCGCCGCGCACAACAGGCAAGGCAAAAAGACAAGCGTCAAACCCAGTTTATTTTTCATTTTCATACCCTCGTTTCAATTTTTTTGATCGGACAGCCGGCACGGAACCGGACAAAAGACAGGGAACGGCGATGAACGCCGACGCACCTAAACCCGATGGTCGCTGTCAGCGTTGTGCGCTGGTGGCCATCGAGCCGAGCAGGATTGCGTCCAGAATGTCGACGAAATGGTCCTGGTTGATGTCGGCCTTGTCCAAGGAGGCGCTGAAGGGGGGCTGGCCGGAAGCCAGGTTGCCGGCGAGAAAACTCTTCAACAATTCGGAGTCGGCGGCAGTGAGGCTTCCATCCCGGTTCAGATCGCCTGTTTGGGCCGAGAGCTTGTTTTCCCACCAGGTGAGGGAAGCGCTGATCACCGGCCCCTGGAGCACGTCGGCACCGGCCGCGATATCCGGGTCGCCGTCCCCGTCCATGTCGGATACCGCCAGAGGCCACGCGCCCGAGAAACCCGTGTCCACCAGGCCACGGGTCCACTGTACCGGGCTCCCCCCGCCGTTGTACCAGGCCGCGACGATATTGTCCCCGAAGGAGGTGGCCACTACATCCAGATCGCCATCGTTGTCCAGATCCGAAGCCTGAACGCTCAAGGCGCACAAGAAATCGACGCCGATGGCGTGCTTGGTCCAGAGTGCCGCCCCCGAACCCCCGTTCTCCCACCAGGTCACTTCCGAGTTGGCGCAGGCGGCGCCGAGCACGTCCATGTCACCGTCGCCGTCCACATCGCCGGCGTCGACAAAGTGCGCCCCGGCATAGGCCGCATCGATGACGGTCTTCGTCCAGGCGACAGGGGAACCGCCCTCGTTGCGCCACCAGGCGACCTGGTCGCAACCGATGGCCGCCCCCAGGATGTCCAGTTTCCGGTCTCCGTCGATGTCCACGGCCATCACCGATTGGGTCCCGGTGAAAGTGGTGGTGATGGTCCGTTTCGTAAAGCCGACGGGCTGCTCCCGGTTGTTTTCCCACCAGGCGAGTTCGTTCAGCCCGCTGGAGGCCCCGATCACATCCGTGGCCCCGTCGCCGTTGACATCGGCGGCCCACACGCCGTGGGCGCCGGTGAACCCATTCTGGATGACCGATTTCTTCCAGGTGACGGGCTCTCCGCCCTCGTTGCGCCACCAGACCACGATGCCTTTCTCCGCCGAACCGGCTATCACGTCCGGTCGCCCGTCCCCGTCAAGATCGCCCACCGCGCAGTACATCGGGC
>CAYTBK010000274.1:2944-3489 GCA_964436005.1 uncultured Acidobacteriota bacterium | reverse complement strand
GGCGCCGCACAACTTAGCCCGGGGGCGGCGTTTCGCCGACCCCGGGGAGAGGCGTAAAGGCCACGTCATCCCTGAAGGGGATGAACATCCGATGTGGTCCCAACGGAAAAAACCTGACTGCCGTCCGTGAACCCCCTTCAGGGATTACCCTCCGGATGGCGCGTTTTCCCAGGGTCGGCGAAACGCCGACTCTTGGCTGCGGTGTTCCACGCCTGTGGCGTGAGGATGGACTGCTTACCGCTTCAGCCGTCGCCCGGTGTACCCGCATTCCGCACTGTCACGCCGAAGCCGCAGGCCAGGAGTGCGGCAGCGAGCTTGCGAGCTGCCGCTTTTCCCGCGCCGCGCAGCCCGGCGGAGCGGCGCGGCGGTCGTACCAGCGCCCTCCGGGCGCCAGACAACGCGTCCCGGGGCGTTGGGGAGGCTGCTGACGCCGCTGGGTGCGTGGGCATCGCCCGGAGGGCGAATCTACGAGGGAGCGGTGCCGCGGTAGCCTCCGCGCTGCGCGCCCGGGAGCCTGCCCGAGGGTGCGTCTTCCGGCGGAAGGC
>CAYTBK010000274.1:0-2844 GCA_964436005.1 uncultured Acidobacteriota bacterium | reverse complement strand
GCCTCCGGCAGAGTGTCTGTAGGCGCCTTGCGCTGCAAGGCGCACCCCCGTTCCGCGCTGTCGCGCGATTAGCGCCGTGCGCCCGGGAGCCTGCCCGAGGGTGCGCCTTCCGGCGGAAGGCGCCTCCGGCAGAGTGTCTGTAGGCGCCTTGCGCTGCAAGGCGCACCCCCGTTCCGTGTTGTCGCGCGAGGAGCGCTGCGCGCCTGGGAGCCTGCCTTTTGGTGCGCCTTCAGGCGGAAGGCGCCTCCGGCAGAGCGCCGTCAGGCGCCGAACTCCACCGGTTGCAGGCCGCGGAGGTGCTCGACGAGGAGCTGGTGCCGGCGGTAGCTCGCCCGGTTCTTCTTGACGTAGATGTAGAACCGGTCCTCCTCCAGGCGGATGTCCGGGAAGACGCTGACCAGGCTGCCGCGCTCCAGTTCCTTGCGGATGCAGTACCGCGGCAGCAGGGCCACCCCGATGGACTCCACGGCCGCGTTGATCATGCCCCGGATGTGGTTGACGGCCATGACCCGGCCGAACTCCGGGCCGCCGCCGGCCGGCAGCGCCCTTAGGAAATTCCGCCACCACGAGGCCTGCTTGTCCATGGAGAGGACGAGGCAGGCGCCGAGGTCCGCCACGTCCCGGACGGGGTGGGCCTCCAGGTACGCCGGCGAGGCGGCGACGATGAACTGCTCCCGGAAGAGGGGGATCTTGGCCAGCGACGGGTCCATGGCGTTCCGGCAGTCGACGACGACGTCGAGCTCTCCGTCCAGGAGCAGGGGCAGGGGCTCGTGCTTGAGCTGCAGGTCCACGGCGATGTCCGGGTGCTCCCGCAGGAACGGGGCGAGGCAGCGGACGAGGACGGTGGCGCCGAACTCCACGGTGGACCCCAGCCGGATGGTCCCCGGGGAGACGTCCCGCCCCAGCCGGATGGCCTCTTCCGCCCGCTCCAGTTCCGCGAACACCGTTTCGCAGGAGGCGTACAGGGCCGCGCCGGTTTCCGTCAGGCTCAGCTCGGCCCCGTGCCGCTCGAAGAGCTTCCCGCCCGCCGACGCTTCCAGTTTCCGGATGGCGTGGCTGACGGCCGACTGGGTCACGAAAAGCTTCCCGGCCGCCCGCGTGAAGCTTTTTTGCTGGGCCAGCACGTGGAAGGTGCGCAACTGCCCGAGGTCCAGGTTCATGTGACCTCACGTGCGGGAGCGTTGTCTTTGTTCATTTCACCACCAGGGCACAGAAACACGGATAATCTGAATAACATGATCATAATCAATGGTTGGACACGGGATTCATGATTTTGCGGGAACCCTGGTCAGAGCGGGTTCCGGGACACTCATGAATACTATTCAAGTATAGCATGAAAACTATGAATTTTACATTTGATCCTGACCCGCTTATGATTTCAGCCGCCGCGGCCTGGAACGGTCCCCGGCCCCCTTCCGGCGCCTTCGGCCGGAGGGAACCCTTTCCCGGAGGATGGAACATGGATCAGCAACTGCGCCGCCTGGGCCTGGCGGAAACCAACCTGGGCGGCTTCGACGGCGAGTGGTTCGCCAGCGGCCGGAGCCAGTCGGTGGTGTCCCCCATCGACAGGCGGGAGATCGCCCGGGTCGTCAACTGCACCCCGGAGGAGTGCAATCGCATCATCGCCCGCTGCCGGGCAGCCTTCGACGAGTGGCGGCAGGTGCCGGCCCCCAAGCGGGGCGAGATCGTCAAGAGCCTGGGCGAGGAACTGCAGGCCCACAAGGACGACCTGGCCTGGCTCATCACCACGGAGATGGGTAAAACCCTGCAGGAGGGCCGGGGGGAGGTCCAGGAGATGATCGACATCTGCGACTACGCCCTGGGGCTGAGCCGGCTGCTGTCCGGCCTGGGCATCCAGAGCGAGCGGGCGCGCCACCGCATGTTCGAGCAGTGGCACCCCCTGGGCGTCGTGGGCGTCATCACCGCCTTCAACTTCCCCATGGCGGTGTGGAGCTGGAACGCCGCCCTGGCGCTGATCTGCGGCGACACGGTGGTGTGGAAGCCCTCCTTCCGGACGCCCCTGTGCGCCGTGGCCTGCACGCGCATCGCCGAGCGGGTGCTCAAGAAGCACGGCTACGACCCCGCCGTCTGCAGCCTGCTCATCGGCAAGGGCAGCGAGGTGGGCGACCTCATCAGCACCGACCGGCGGGTGGCCCTGGTCTCCTACACCGGCTCCGTCAGCGGCGGGCGCCACGTGGGGAAACTGGTGCAGGAGCGCTTCGGGAAGCACATCCTCGAACTCGGCGGCAACAACGCCACCATCGTCAGCGAGAAGGGCGACCTTTCGATCGCGTTGAAGGCCGTGTACTTCGGCGCGCTGGGGACGTCCGGCCAGCGGTGCACCACCACCCGCCGGGCCATCGTCCACGAGAGCGTCTACGAGCAGTTCAAGGAAAGGCTGGTCAAGGCGTACCGGGAGACCCCCATCGGCGACCCGCGGGACAAGCGCCACTTCATGGGCCCGCTGGTGGACCCCGGCGCCGTGGAAACCATGATGAAGGCGCTGGAGGAGGTGACGCGGCAGGGCGGGCGCATCCTCTGCGGCGGAGAGCGATTGACCGGGCTGGGCGAATGCTACGTCACCCCCTGCATCGCCGAGGTGCGGCCGGACCTGCCCATGGTCCAGGAGGAGACCTTCGCCCCCCTCCTGTACCTGATGAAGTACCGGAGTTTCGAGGAGGCCGTCGCCATCCACAACGGCGTCCCCCAGGGGTTGAGCAGTTCGCTCGTCAGCGACAACCTGCTGGAGACGGAACTGTTCCTGAGCGCCCTGGGCAGCGACTGCGGCATCGCCAACGTGAACACCAGCACCAACGGGGCGGAGATCGGCGGAGCCTTCGGCGG
>CAYTBK010000273.1:0-3509 GCA_964436005.1 uncultured Acidobacteriota bacterium | reverse complement strand
CTCGTTCCAGACGGCCTCGACGCCCGGCAGGACCGTTTTCCACTCGCCGTTCCGGAAGTCGTTGGAACCGATGAGGATCCACCCGTACCGGTCCGCCGCCGCCCGGAAGGCGCGGACGACGTTCATCCCGTTCCCGCCCGGGTCGAACCCGACCAGGGCCGGCCAGCGGCGGTCCGTCGAATACCCCGGGGGCAGGTAGAGTGCGTAGGTGACCCCCGGGGCGGCCTGGCACGCCACCCGGGGCGCAGCGGTCCCGCCGCCCGGTTGCTGGGCGGAGAGAGTCAAGGCCGCCGCCAGCGCAACGAAGAGGGCCGCCCCGCAGCGGGCCGGGTTCCCGACCGGACGGGGGCGAAACGTTCCGGAGGCTTCGGGTCTCTTCATATCGGCAGCCTCTCCCGAGCCGTTGGCCGTCTTCCGGCGCAGTTTTCCGCGGTGCGCGCGGCGCCGGCTCCCGATCTTTGTACCACAACTCCGGCCGGCCGGTCTCCGGCATTTTCACGGCCTCTCCGCCGCAGGCGCACCTGGGGACCGCCGGCTTCCAGCCGGCCCAAAGCCAAGTGACGTTCTCTGGTGAGGATGCCGGCAAGATGCCGGCGGTCCGGGGGCCGCAGCGCCGCTTTCGCCAGGCGCGCAGGCCCCTGGAGCACGGTACGCCGCCTCTCGCCGAGAGGCGGCTCCGGGAAAAACAACGGAAAACAGGGAAGTAACGATGGAAGGGCCCGCCCCACGGCGAGGGGCGGGCTACTTCGGCCTGGCGCGACAGCACGGGACGGGGGTGCGCCTTGCAGCGCAAGGAGCCTACGGATGGGCGCCGACGCGGGGCGAGGCGCCGCGGCCGGCGGTCAGGTGCCGGGGCTGAAATCCCTCCGGCGGGCGGCCTTCGCCCGTTTCCGCAGGCGCACCGTGGCCTGGTACACGAGGCTCGTCAGCGTGAAGACGTTGCGGCCGAGAAGCCGCATCCAGGCCCAGAGGTTCTTCTGCGGGAAGTAGATGCCCCGGAAGATCAGTCGGAAAATGAAAAGCGTGGCCTGCTGCTCGAAGGGGCGGCGGTTTTTCCGCATCCAGCGCTGCGTCCGGGCGAAGGCCGCGGCCCGGTAGCTCCGGCGCCACGACCGCACCAGCTCCCTTTCCATCTGCTCCGGCGTGAGGTTGCGAGGCGTGAAGGCGGCCTTGTTGGCCCGGAAGTCCAGCCAGTGCCGGGGCCGGGTCAGCCGCCCCTCGCCCTCCAGGCGGCGGTAGAGGGGCGTGCCGGGCAGCGGGGTCAGCAGGCAGAAGACGGGCATCACCGGCGGCCAGGATTCGATGGCGGAGAGCACCTTCCGGGAGCAGCCGGGCCGGTCGGCGTCCAGCCCGTAGATGAACGAGGTGATGGCGTAGAGGCCCTTGCGGGCCATTCCGTCCAGGGTCTTGGCGTAATCCGCCGGACGGTTGAAGTTCTTGTTGGCGGTCTGGAGGCTTTCGCTCTCCACCGACTCCAGGCCGATGAAGACCAGCCGGCCGCCCGCCGCCACGATCAGGTCCACCAGTTCCTCGTCTTTGAGGAGGTTGACGCTGATCTGGGCGCACCAGGGCATGTCGACGCCCCGGCGGACCATTTCGCGGAGAAGGTTCTTCGCCCGCTCGCGGTTGATGGCGAAGTTGTCGTCCACGAAGAAGACGATCGCCTGCGCCCCGTCTCGTTTGGCCACCGTCTGGACGAGCAGCAGCTCCTCCACGACGTTCTCCACGGGCCGGAAACGGGTCCGGCTGCCGAAAAAGCCCGTCACCGAGCAGAACTCGCAGCCGTAGGGGCAGCCCCGCCCCGATTCCACCGGGAATATGTAGATCTTGTCGATGGGGATCTTCAGCCGGTGGAGCACCCGGTTCACGGCGCCCGGGACGAAGCGCATGAGGTCGAACTGGGACAGGTCCATCCGGTCCCAGCGGATGATGGGGTAATCGTCGAGCAGGGGCCAGCTGCCTTCGCCGTTCGCCAGGGCGCCCCCGTAGCGCGGCTGCAGCCGGCCGGCCGCCGCGTCCGCCACCACCACCGGCCACAACTCGTCCGCTTCGCCCAGGACCACCGAATCGGCGTGGCGGGGCCGGCCCTCGCCGCCCAGGGGCTCTTCCGGCTCCGCCGTGACGTGCGGCCCCCCCATGACGATGGGAACGGCGGAAACGGCCCGAATGGCGTCGGCCACCCGGTAGGCCTTCTGGGCCATCCGGGTCATGAAGCCGATGCCCACCAGGTCGACCTTCTCCGCCACGACGAAATCGGCCACCTGTTCCGGGGCGTGGCGCGTGACGTTGCCGTCCACGATGATCACCCGGTGCTCATCCGGCGTCAGCCGCTGCAGAATGAAGGGCCACAGCTGCGGCATGAAGTTCTCGGTGACCTGGTTGTCGGGCACGTAGAGCAGGATGTTCATGGAACACCTCCAATTCTCGAGCAGGAATAACCTGCAACCCGAACTGCATTCCCGTCCCGGGGGATGAAATTGGGGGGTGTCGGTGATTTCCCCGGCGACGCCGACGGAAATTCGACCGGCCGCTCGGGGCAAGGGGCCATGATACCACGCTTCCCGCGACCGGGGGCGCAATAGTTGCCTCTGCCCGCAGAGCGCCGCCCCCGCGGCGCACGGATTCGCCCCGCCCGGACCGTTTCGCCGACCGTGCAATCCCCCTATCGGAGGCAGAAGAGATTTTCTTTGACGTATCCGTTCCATTCTGATAGGTTAAGACCATGCCAGTCGTCTTCGGGGAAATCGACTTCATCGTGGGTTGATCGTCAGCGGTTTCCAATCGGGTCGCGTTTCCGGGCTGGATCGAAAGGAGAATGCTCGTGCAAAGGTCAGCGTTCTTCCTGGTAGCTTTTCTCGTGCTGGTCTTCCAGGCGACAGGGGAAAGGAGTTCCACATTCGCCCAGGGCCAGCCGACGTACAGCAAGAATGAAGCCGAAGGGCTGTTCATCCTCAAAACGCTCGAATTCGTCGAGTGGCCCGCCGCGGTCCGGCGCTCCGAATGGGTCATCGGGGTCTACAACGACCTGGCCATGCTGAAGGCCCTGAACAACCTCGCCCTGAGATTCAAGGTATCCGGCCTGCCGGTCCGCGTCCGCCAGGTGAACACCCCGGCGGAATGGGCCGCCTGCGCCCTCGTGTTTTCCGGGGACATCGCCAACGCCAAGTGGGAGAGCACCCGCGCCCAACTCAAGGGGGCCCCGCTGGTCACGGTATCCGACCGACCGGATTCCGCCCGTCGCGGATTCATGCTCGAACTGTACCTGGAAGGCGGCAAGATCCGGTTCGCCATCAACCGGAGAGAGGTGGACCTCTCCCCGGTGAAGATCCGGGCCCAGATGATGAAACTGGCGAAAATTGTGCAGTAGGTTCAACATTGACGAGGTGAACCCGACATGTGGAATCCCATCAAGAATATGAGCCTCCGGGCCAAGCTGGTGCTGGTGATCCTGTCCGTCACCCTGACCGGCATGGTCCTGACGGTGGCGTACATCGCGGTGCAGGACATCC
>CAYTBK010000272.1:0-3524 GCA_964436005.1 uncultured Acidobacteriota bacterium | reverse complement strand
CCCGCTTGTGGCGGCAGGTGAGCTCGGGGTCGTCGGCCAGGACCGTCCCGATGCCGGCGAGGATGGCGTCGTGGGAGAAGCGGAGGAAGTGCCCCCGGGCGCGGGCCGCGGCGCCGGTCACCCAGCGCGCCGAGCCGTGGCGGGGGGCGATGCGCCCGTCCAAAGAAAGCCCGGCCTTCAGGGTCACCCAGGGCAGGCCGGTGGTCACGTGCTTGGCGAAGGCCTCGTTCAGGCGCCGGAAGGGCCCGTCGTCGGGAGCGGCGAAGACGGCCACGCCCCGCTCGCGCAGGAAGGCCGCCCCCCGGCCGCTGACCAGGGGGTTGGGGTCCGGCATCCCCAGGAACACCCGGCGGATGCCCGCCGCGGCCACCGCCTCGGCGCAGGGCGGGGTCCGGCCGTGGTGGGAGCAGGGTTCCAGGGTCACGTAGAGGTCGGCCCCCCGGGCCCGCTCCCCGGCCTGCTCCAGGGCGATCCGCTCGGCGTGCCGCAAGGCCGCGTAGCGGTGGAAGCCTGTGCCGACGACCAGGCCGTCCTTCACCACCACGGCGCCGACCATGGGGTTGGGGTGGGTTTGCCCTGTCCCCAGGCGGGCCAGCCGCAACGCCCGGCGCAGGAAGGCCTCGTCCCGCGCGGACCACTCGCCGGTTTCGCTCACGCCCCCCCCTTGCCCGCGCCAGGCGGGTTTTTCTTCTTGACAGGCTCCAGCCGGGCCGAGGTCTCTTCCTCGACGAACTCGAGGATGCTGTTGCGGAAGTCGTCGTCCAGGCCGAGGAACTCCACCCCCACCACGGTGGAACGCCGGCCCCGGGAGGACGCCACCTGGACGACCTTCATGGCGGTCCAGACGAGGCTCTCCCGCAGCTTGAACTCGCCGAAGAGGGTGTTGCCCATTTCGGCGGGGGAACGCAGGTGGAGGGAGGCCCCGCCGCCGCTCAGGTCCATCATCTGCGCGTTCTCGGCGATTTCCGGCGGCAGCTCGAGCCAGCCCCGCGTCAGCGACTCCCGGACCACCGGGTCTTCCGCGAAGGAATTGGGGACGAGCACGCTGTAGACGGAAACGGGGATGGTGACGTCGAGGCGGCGGAACTTGCGGCGCTGGATCCTCTCCGGCGGCCGGAGGGCGCGCATGCCCACGCGGACCAGCGGCAGGCCCGAGATCGGGTGCTTGTCGGTCACCACCTGGTCGAGCTTGACCACCAGGCCGAACAGGTCTTCCGCCGTGCGGTACTCCAGCCGGAACTGGTTGCCCAGCTCCGCCGCCGACAGGGACTCCCCGTCCGGGAACAGCAGCCAGAAGACGCCCCCGGCGGCGACGTCGAAGACGACGGCCAGGCTGTGGTGGCCGCTGTCCAGCGAGCGGACGACCACCGACATGTTGACTTCCGGGATGTTGCGCCAGCCCCGCCGGCCGATCGCCCTGCCTCGGAGAAAGAGTGTTTGGAGCCACTTCATGCCGCCACTTTTCCTCCCGGCCGTTCCAGCCGCTTCCGTGTAACCTCTCTGCCCCTATTAGACTGCACAAATCCAAGGTTGGCAAGGAACCGTTTCGACGCCCGGCGTGAAGGGGCCTACGCCGGCACGTGGGCCTGGCGCCGCCGCAGGAACAGCTTGTGCAGCTCCTCCTCGCTGGGGGAACCGGCCCGGACCGTCACGAAATCGACCCCGGCCCCGGCCAGCAGCGAGCGGACGGAGTCCAGCTTCGCCCGGCTGCGCTCGGCGAACAACCGCCGGGCCTTCTCGCTGACGGACACGAACGCCGGCCCGCACCCCTCGCCCTCGGCCGGGTAGATCCCCACGGGGGGGCCGGCCAGCTCCGAATCGTCCAGCACCGCCACGCCCGTGAAGTCGTGGCGCCGGGCCGCCGTCTCCACGAGGTTCGAGCGCCAGTCGGAGTAGAGGAAGTCCCCGATCAGGAAGACCACGCTGCGCTTGCGCAAGCCGTGGGTCAGGAAGTTGAGCAGCTCGCCCACCGACGGCGTCGGGCCGCCCGGCGAACGCGAGACCAGGCGGTGCAGCAGCCGGAAGGCGTGGTCCATGCCCTTGCCGGGCGGGATGTAGTCGAGCTTCCCGCCCTCGCCGAAGGTGACCAGCCCCGGCCGGTCCCCCGCGTGGACGGCCGAGAAGATGAGCGTGGCGGCGATCTCCGCCGCCGTCTCGTACTTCGTCTTGACCCCCGTGCCGTAGTCCATGGAGCGGGAGCACTGCACCACCGCCATGACGTTGAGCTCGCGCTCCTCGAGCAACTGCTTGACATAGGGGCTGCCGAAGCGGGCCGTGACGTTCCAGTCCACCAGGCGGATGTCGTCCCCCTCCACGTACTCGCGCACCTCGGAGAACTCCAGGCCGTGGCCGCGGAACACGTTCCGGTAGGAGGAAGACAGCCCGCCCTGCAGCTTCTTCCGGGTGCGGATCTCCAGGATGTGCAGGTTGCGGATCAGGTCGGCGAGGATCATGGGCGGTTCCGGGCTTTGGGGGCCGGGGGTCAGGGCACTTCGACGGCGTTGAGGACGGAACGGATCACCTCGTCGGCGGTCACCCGCTCGGCCTCGGCCTCGAAGGAGAGGATGACGCGGTGCCGCAGCACGTCGAAGGCCACGGCCTTGACGTCTTCCGGGACCACGTAGTTGCGCCCGGCCAGGAAGGCGTGGGCCCGGGCCGCCGCCTTGAGGGCGATGGACCCGCGCGGCGAGGCGCCGAAGCGGATGTAGCGCCCGATCTCCAGGTGGTAGTCGGCAGGGCGGCGCGTGGCGAAGACTATCTCCAGCAGGTAGTCGGAGATCCGTTCGTCCACGTAGACCTTGGTGGAGGTCAGGCGCAGCTTCTGCAGCCGCTCCAGGACCACCACCTTCTTGACCTCGATGCCCTTGCCCCGGGCTGTTTCCATGGCCACGCCCTCGCCCTCGGTCATCCGGCGCAGCACCTCCTTCTCCTCCTTCTTTTCGGGGTAGTCCAGCAGCACCTTCATCAGGAAGCGGTCGGTCTGGGCCTCGGGCAGGGGATAGGTGCCCTCGTGCTCGATGGGGTTCTGCGTGGCCAGCACGAGGAACGGGTCGGGCAGGGGATGGGTCTCCCGGCCGATGGTGACCTGCTGCTCCTGCATGGCCTCCAGCAGGGCCGACTGGACCTTGGCCGGGGCGCGGTTGATCTCGTCGGCCAGGACGAGGTTGGCGAAGACGGGCCCCTTGCGGGGCTCGAAATCCCCGCTGGCGGCGTTGTAGATCATGGTGCCGACGAGGTCGGCCGGCAGGAGGTCCGGCGTGAACTGGATCCGCTTGAACTCCAGGTTCAGCGTGTCGGCCAGGGTGCTCACCGCCAGGGTCTTGGCCAGGCCGGGCACCCCTTCCACCAGGATGTGCCCGCCGGTGAGGAGGCCGATCAGGAGCCGGTTCAGGTAGACCTCCTGCCCCACCACGCGCTTGCGCATCTCTCCCAGGATCTTCTCCACGTAGAACAGCTCGTTCTGAACCTCTTCCCGGCTGATGGTGAATTTGCCTGCGCTCACCCTTCCTCCCTTGCCCCGCCTC
>CAYTBK010000271.1:0-3563 GCA_964436005.1 uncultured Acidobacteriota bacterium | reverse complement strand
ACGCGGAGTACAACCTGACCGTGACGATCCCCGCCGGGGCGATCCCGCCCAGCGCGGGCGTGGCCTTGGAAGGTCTGGGCCTGGGCTCCACCCACAGCGGGTCCATGCCCCCGACCGGCCCCCTGGCCGTGCCCTTCAAGGCCCAGCGCGGTGAGCGGATCAAGGTCACCGTCCAGCTTTCCACCGGCAAGGAAGTCGTGGGTTACGTCTCCCGCTACGTCGGGCCCGAAGGCCGGGTGACAATCGGCGTGGACGGCGGCCTCGTGACCTCCAAGGACGGCAAGGCCGCCGCCATCCTGCCCCCCGGCGCCCTGGACGTGCCCGCGGAGATCGTGGTGAGCGTCCTGCCGGGCCTGCCCGAGGAGCTGGATCCCGAACTGGCCAAGTACCCCGAGAAGGTGGCCGGGCGCATCCAGATCCAGGCGGACCGTGACGTTCAGCTCAAGAAGCGCCCCATCCTGAAGCTCGCCGCCCCGGCGAACCCGAGCACCGCCCAGCACAGCGACGGCCTGGGGGCCTACGGGATCTTCGACCGGGTGGAAGGCTTCGAGGCCGATGGCACGCCCTGCGTCTATTTCGAACTGAGCGATACCGCGTCCGTGAGCGGGAGCGAGCTGGTGAGCCAGGGCGGCCTGCCCGAAGTCAGCCCCGTGGAGGAAGGCGGGATGGCCAATCCGTTCCTCGCTTCCACCGCGCACCTGGACGGCCTCTCCAGCCGGATCCTGAACCGCGAGATGGGCCCGGGACGCGCCGTGACGCGGCGGGTCGCAGGCCTTTCCGCGTCCATGTCCCCGCGCAGCGGCGGGACCGACGCCATGTCCGACTACGTGGACGGCCTCTGGTACACCATGCTGGCGGCCTTCTACATCGACAGCGGCCCCCACTTCGTGAACGGGTTCGTCAAGATCCGCTATCCGGGCGAGGCGACGGATAAGCCCTGCGGCGGGGCGTATGTCCATTTCGGGAAGGAGCCCGCGGTCTCTCGGGGCGGGCAGATCCTGACGCGGACCTGCGGCGCGGGCAACTACATCCTGGCCAGCTTCCTGACGGCCGAGCTGGTGCGGGATGGAGGCTTTGTGACGGCGGTGGACCAGGACTACGGAGTTTCCGGGACGTCGGGGACGGTGTTCTACGGCCCCGGCGGGATCTTTGGCTCGTACCACCGGGCCCGGACGATCCGCCTGACGGTGACGCCCAAGACGATGGAGGACCGGGTGGCGCCGTATGTGGAGATGGGTTTCGAGGTGAAGGAGCCTTCGGGCCGGCGGGTGGCGCGGGATTTCGCGAAGCCCGGGGAGGAGCTGTACCTCCGCGTGGCCGTGCGGGATAACGCGACGACGAATGCGGATGCCTTCGGGATGGATGTGACGATCGGGGCGGCGAAGGCGGCGGGCTGTGGCGCGAATGTCTGCGAGAGCCGTCCGTGGATGGAGCATGCGGAGGGCTGGGAAACCCCGGTGGTGGAGCGGGGCCTGACGGTCTACCGGATCCGCCTGAAGGACCTCGCCGAAGGCCGCCATGCCGTGTCGGTGACCGTGGCGGATGCGGCGTGCAACCAGCGCAGCGTGACGGGGGAGGTGGTGGTCGCCAGCTTCCCGTCCTGCAGCGATGCGGATGCCCAGGTGCCGCCCACGGCGAGCCTGGAAGTGGGTGAGGATCCGTTGTTGGTTTCGCCGGGGGTGCTGCCGAAGCTCGTGTTCACGCAGACGATGAAAGTCCTCGGCATGTCGGACCTGAAGCTGGAAAAGAAGGTGAATGCCGCCTGGGAGGCCGTGCCCGGCAAGGTCCTCGGACCGAAGGGCGACCTGTCGCGCTTCCCCGTGGAGTCCCTGTGCCAGGTGATCCTGCGTCCGGCGGGGCTGCTGGAGGCGGGGCAGACGTATCGGCTTTCCTGGACCTCGGCCCTGCGCAGCACGGCGGAGGTCCCGCTGGTGGCGGGTTCCAAGGAGTTCACGATCTCGAAGGTGAAGCCGGGTCCGACGTATGCGGTGGCGGGGGGCTCGGTGACGCACGTGGCGGCGTACGGCCGGCGGGTGTTCGCGGCGGTGCGGCTCGCGGGGACGGACCGGTGGTCCCTCGGGGAGTTCGAGATCGAAGGAGACCGGCTCCAGCAGAAGGATCGTCTTTTTGGGCCCTTCCAGGGGACGTTCGAGAGGCAGGGCGTGAACGCCATGGCGCTGTTCGAGCACGTGCCGGTGCCGGGCGGCCGCCCGGAAACGCTGCTTCTGGTGACGACGAACCCGCAGGTGGGCCGTCCGGAACTGAACGGGGTTCTGTGGGCGTTCGTTGTGTGCCCCGAACCGGAATTGGGCCGAAATGTCGGGGATCTGCGCTTCGCGGTATCGTTGGGGCCGGGTTCGAACGGGTATGCGCCGACGGTGGATCAGGTGAACGGGGTGATCGTGGTGCCGCGCCTGGTGGGTTCGACGCTGCTGATCAGCGTGGAGAAAGCGATCCGGGGCTGGTCGTCGAACATGGCCGGGCAGGTGCTGAATCCGATGGGAGGGAACCTGGGGGCGATCCTGCAGCCCTTCTACATGGCGAATCCGGTGGACCGGCATTCGGGGCTGAACATGCCGATGTCGCCGGGGACGGCGTGGGCGGCGGCGCTCCTGCCGACGGTGCCGGGCTCCAGTTCGGCGACGGTGGATGTGCTGATGGGGTACACGCAGGTGCCCTTCGGGGGCAACGAGACGGGGGCGGCGCTGCGGGGGATGCCCGTGTGGCGCAAGCCCTACGACGGGGCGACGTGGAAGTCGGAGCCGCCCTTCGTGGGTCCGGAAGGGTACGGGATGGCGTCCGACCGGGCGATTCCGGGGCCGGCGACGGTGAAGGCCGCGGGGACGCGGGTGGCCGTGGTGCCGGGGATCCGGGTTTCGGTGGACAGCCAGGAGTACGAAACGAACCTGGCGCTGGGAACGGTGAACGGGCAGGTGCCCGGGACCTCGGGCCAAACGCACCTCGCCATCGTGGACGAGCGGGATCCCGCGAATCCCGTGCATCTCGCGGACTGGCCGACGACGGACATCCTCGGCCCCGGCGTGGCGTTCCAGATCCGGCGGAAGGTGCCCAGCGTCGATCCCAAGACCAAGCTGGTGGCCGTGAGCGTGTGCCCCGTCGGAGGCCAGGGCCAGGCCCAGGGCCCGTATACCTGGTTCATCCTGGACCTCAAGACCCCGAAGACCCCCCAGGTCGTTGCCAAGATCGCCAACGGCGGCCCCTCCGGCAGCCTCTGGGACGGCCAGTTCGTGACCAGCACCAATAGCGGGATTGCCGTGCACTACCTGCCGAGCATATTTGCGGATCGCGTTATTGCTAGAAGAACCGAGGAAGTAAAAGTCAAGAAGATGAATTCCACTGAAACCAATGCGTATATAGGAAGAAATTTTGCAGTAGCCGAGATGCAGGCGGTAATGCGGAGGAGTGCGACGTGCAATGCAATAACAGACCTTGCATTTGGTGCCTTATCGATCAATCAAGGCGTTGAACGGTACTTGGATGATGGCCTCCAAACTAGGCACGAAGAAGAATGGACTGAAGCAAAAAGCAATTCTCGTTGTGCC
>CAYTBK010000270.1:0-3637 GCA_964436005.1 uncultured Acidobacteriota bacterium | reverse complement strand
AGGTACTGGTCCGGGTAGTTCTGCAGGGCCATGAAGGCGCCGAAAGTGGCCGCCCAGGCCGCGGCGAAGGCGGCCGGGTTCGGGAAGCGCCTCCGCAGCAGGCAGTAGCCGCCGAAACAGCCCACGAAAAGCGAAAGCAGCAGGTAGTGCTTGAGCCAGGGCCCCGGGCCGGACAGGCGATGGAAAAAAGCGTAGTAGCAGCCCCATTCCACGCCCCACGGCTGCATGACGGCGTTCACGCCGTAGGGGTAGAACAGGCTGTCCGTCTCCAGGCGCAGCTCCGGCACCCAGGAAAAGCGCAGGTTTTTCGCGAAGTAGGTTCCCGTGTACTCGTACTGGTCGATGTCGGGCCCGCCCGTGATGGGCGAGCGGAGGTCGCCCACGGCCAGGAAGGCGAAGAGGATCGCCGAGGCCAGGGCCGCCGACGCCGACAGCCAATACGCCTTCGGCTTGCCGTCCTGCTTCATTGTTTTCATGCCAGTGCTACGGCTTCTTCGGAAGGTACTCGGGCGGGATGGGCCGGCCCGGGCCCTCGTTGGTCCACGCCGCCGCGGCGATCCACCACCGGGCGCCGTCCCAGTAGAGTTGGAGGCTGTTGATCCCCCGGGCGGTGACTGGCCCGCCGGGCTTTTCGCGGCACTCGTAGGTGCTCCAGACGTGCGTGAGGTCGCCGAAGCGGCTGGTGACGCGGTGGATCTCGGACTCGTAGAAACCGTTCGCGCACAGGTAGGCGTCCATGGCCGACACGAAAGCCTGGTGGGAGCGGACCTGCGGCAGGGGCCGACCCCGGGGGTCCGTGCCGATGTCGACGAAGCGGATGTCCGGCAGGTAGAGCGTGCGGTCCCGGGCCCAGTCCCGCTTCCCCGCCGGCCCGGAAATCACCTCGTAGTAGGCCCGGACGATGCCGTCCAGGGTCGCAACGTCCTCCGCCCGCGGAGCGGCGGCGCTCACCGTCGCCGGTTCCGGCGGGGCCTGGGCGGGGACGGCGATGCCGGAAGCCGCCATCCCCAGCGGAATCCAGAGGATGCAGCGCAAGATAAATCCCTTCATCGAGCTCTCCTGGTTCAGAATGGCACGGGCTGCATTGTAAAGCATCCTGGCGCCGTTGCAACCCCCAGAATCGCCGGCGCGGCCGGCGAGGCCCGGGCCAGCTACCTACGCCCGGGAACGACCACCGCTTCGGCAGGCCCGCCGCCTGCGGGCGGTTCATGGTAGAGAGCCCCGGGCGGGATGTCCTGCTTGGCCAACCCCGGTCCCTCCCAGCGGGCCCGGAACGTCTGCCCCGGCAGCCAGCAGTTGGAGTACACGGCCCGCACCGGGTAGAATCCGGGAGACAGGTGCATTTCGCCGCTGCATTCCCTCCCTTCGCGCAGCGGGTCTCCGCCGGCATTGCCACCCGGGTTGTCGATCACCTTGTCGCCGCCCAGGAAGAACTTGCCGGGAGCGGTGGACAACAGGTAGAAACGGTATGACCCGGCCGCGGGGACATGGAGAAAACCGTCGAACTGAAAGAGAAAACCGTCTTCCCGGGTGCGGGAGGAGATGTCGAAGCCCCTGGCGACCCCGGTTCGCGTAGGCTCGACCTCGATGGCGTCCGGCAGGATGAACCACCTCCGGTCGTAGTACTGGCAAAGCAGGCCGGGTTTCCACCCGGGTCCCTTTTCCCGAGCGACGGGACTGGCCCCGAAGCGGAACTCGGCGACCGTCACCCGGCTCTCGCCCAGTTTGCCGCGGAACGATTTCGCCTTCACGGCGAGCGGCCGGGAAACGACCAGGGGCTTGCCATACAGCGGGGACTCCCGGGTCGGCTCGGTGCCGTCCAGGGTGTAACGGACCTCCGAGCCGAAGCCCTGCAGCTCCACCGAAAACGATTTCCCAGGCGGCAGGAGACCCCCGCCGGGGAAGACTTCCGGCTCCCGGACGGGCTCCCAGTCCTCGAACAGCGCCATCAACCCGTCGAACAGCGCGGTGGGGGGAACATGCCCCTGCCCCGGGTAGGTTTTGACCTGGCACCGGAACCCCCGCGGGTGCGCCTCCCGGATGATCCGCTCGATTGGGGGCCAGGCCCGCGTGGTGGTTTTGAGATCCCTCTCGAAATACGGGACGAACAGGAATTTGTCGAGCGTCGGGTGCGAGAGGAAGAACCGCCTGGTCTTCTCCAGCAGCTCCTCCTCGAAGAAGACCGACGGGCTGGCGGCGATGTAGGCGTCGAAGCAGTCGGGGCGGGAGAGCAGGGTGTAGAACACGAAGCCGCCCGTCGCCGAGAAGCCGGCGAAGATCCGGTAGCCCGTGGTCCGGTAGGCTGCGTCAACATAGGGAAGGAGTTCTTCCGTCAGGAAACGCAGGAAGTTCTCCCCGCCCTGGCCGCCGCTGTTCGGCAACTGCTCGAGAGGCCGGGCGGAGATGGAGTAGTCCCGCCCGCGGTCGGTGTTGGGGATGAACACCGCGATCATGGGGGGCATTTTCCTGGGGCTGAAATACCGGAGCAGGCCCCCGGAGGCGATCAGACTGCCCTCCGAGCCGTCGGCCACGAACAGCACGGGATAGCGTTGGAGCGACCGGTCGTAGCCGGCCGGCAGGGAGACCAGGATCTCGCGCTCCTCGTTCAGCACTTTGGAGAACAGCTTCACTTTCCGCCCTGCCACGATGCCCTCTCCGCCCGCCTGGCCAAACGCCGGCGCCAGGCCGCAGGCCAGCCAGGCGGCCAGAGCCAGGACTCCCCAAGACATTGCCTTGCTCTTCACGCCCCGACCTCCCGATGAGTTCAATTTTTTCCGGTGGCTACCGCCCACCGGCCCCGTCATTCCTCCGGGAAGGGATTCCCCTTCGCGCAACTCTCCCCTTTTCCGTTCCCGCTCGACATGATACGGACCGTCCTGGAAAACGACACAAAAACTTGCGTCCTTCCTCGGCGGTCTTCGGCGAAACTCCACGGTTTCTCTCGGGGTGTGGGGCGGCGGGCATGGCCCGGTTGAACAAAAGGCCGGCCGACCAGGGACGCCGTCCCCGGCGAAAACGCGGACGTGGTCTCCGGCGCGGCGAGCCCGGCTGGCGGCGGGAACCGGAAGCCCTCAGAAGAGGCCGGTGATGTTGCCGTCCTCGTCCACGTCGATCCGCTCGAAGGAAGGCGCCTTGGGAAGGCCGGGCATGCGCATGATCTCGCCCGTGATAGGCACCAGGAACCCCGCCCCGGTGGCCGGCACGATCTCCCGCACCGTCACCAGGAAATCCTTGGGGCGCCCCAGCAGTTCCGGGTTGTCGGACAGCGAGTTCTGCGTCTTGGCGATGCAGACGGGCAACTTGTCCCACCCCTGCCGCTTGATGGTCTTCAGGTTCGCCTTGGCCTTGGCCTGGTAGTCCACCGCCGCGGCCCCGTAGATCTCGTGGGCGACGGTGCGGATCTTGTCCTCCACGGGCAGGTTCCAGTCGTAGAGGGGTTGGCTGGAGAGGGCGCAGGCGGGCCCGCACGAGAAGGCGGACACCTTCTCCGCCAACTCGAGGCCCCCCTTCCCGCCTTGGCCCCAGAAGTCCGTCACCGAGCAGTCCACGCCGGCGGCCGCGCAGATGGACCGCACGGCTTCCACCTCCTCGTCCGTGTCGGTGTGGAAGCGGTTCACCGCCACGATGGGGTTGACCT
>CAYTBK010000269.1:0-3687 GCA_964436005.1 uncultured Acidobacteriota bacterium | reverse complement strand
CCGGGGGCGTATATACCGTGACCGCAGGCGACCAGCACGAGCAAGAGTTGCACATCATCCGCCGGCTGCTTGCGGGGGACAGCGACGCCTACGAGGAGTTGGTGAAGCGGTACGAACGGCCGATCATCAACTACGTGTACCGGCTCGTGCAGAATGTGGATGAGGCCATGGACGTCGCGCAGGAGGTCTTTGTCAAAGCCTACTACGCGCTGGACAAGTACGACGACACCTGGCGCTTCTCCACCTGGCTGTACCGGATCGCCCGGAACGCCGCCATCGATTCCATGCGGCGGCGCCAGCCCGGGGAACGGTCGCTGGACGAACCGGTCCGCGGCGCGTCGGGGCAGGACGTTCCGTTGCAGGTGCCCTGCCTGGACGACACGCCGGAAGAGCGGGTCCAGAACCTGGAGTTTGCCAGCCGGTTCAGCGAGGCGGTGGCGTCGCTGCCGCCGGACTATCGGGAGGTGATCACGTTGCGCCACGTAAACCAGTGTTCGTACAACGAGATCGCCGATCTCTGCGACATCCCCATCGGCACGGTGAAGAACAGGATCTTCCGCGGCCGGGAGATGCTCAGGAAAAAGTTGGAAGGAGTCCTCTGATGAGCACCAACTGCAAGGAAAACGAATTCGACATCATCCTCTATACCGAGAACGAGCTTCCGGAGGCAGACATGCTCCGGCTCGAAGCCCACTTCTCCCAGTGCCCGGAGTGCCGGCGCGTGCTGGACCGGCAGCGGTTGATCCGCTCCGCGCTGCGCCACGCCGCCTCCCTGAAGGTGCCGGAAGACTTCACGCGGAACGTGATGGCCGCCGTGCCGTCGCCTTTCCGCTCCTTCCTGTCCACCGCGCGGGACAAGATCCTGGCCGCGGCGGCGGCCATCCTGCTGGGCGCCGTGTCCCTCGGCTTCTTCATCTTCGGGGCGCCCGGCGCGGCCGGGGAGTCCGCCGACGTGGCAGCCCGCTTCAACTACCTGGTGGTGGAAGGGTTCCGGCTGGTGGCCAACACGCTGCTGTTCGTCATCGCCTTCGCCCGGGTCATGCTGAACGTGGGCAGCTTCCTGCTGGGGCAGGCCTGGTTCGTCCTCTCCTCCTCGGCCAGGATGCTCCTGGTCACCCCCTCGGGGCGGATGCTCCTGCTCGTTTGTGCCCTCTCCATCCTGGGGGCCGTCGCCCTGTTCGTCCGGCGACGGGCCCACGCCCATGCCGGCGGGAGCCGCGGAGGGAAGTGATGGGGGCGGCGCTCCGGTTCCTCGGCGTCCTCTGCGCAGTCTGGATCGCGTTCCTTACGTCCGCCCCCGCCGCCGCCGCGCCCCCCCGGGTCGTGGTGGAGAAGGGCCGCCGGGCGGCGGAGATGATCGTCGTCATGGGCACCCCCGTCCAGGTGGACGGCACGGCCGCCAGCGGCGTCTTCGCGGCGGGCAGCGACGTGGTGGTGAACGGGGTCGTGGAGGGCGACGTCGCCGTGATCGGCGGTACCTTCACCATGACCGCCGCCTCCCGGGTCACCGGCAACGTCCTGCTCATCGGCAGCGACCAGAAGCTGGCCGACGGTTCCACCATCGAGGGCAAGCTCTTCGCCTCGGGCATCCTGGGGGACGACGTCCGCCAGTTCCTGACGAACCCCTTCGGCTACCTCTTCTCCCATTCCTACGACGCCCTGTCCGTTGCCAAGCGCATCTTCTTCTCCCTGGCCTGGTTCGTCATCGCCATGGTGATCATCAAGCTGTTCCCCGCGCACGTGTCCTTCGCCTGCAAGCGCACCCGCCAGGACTTCAAGAACGCCTTCGGGATCGGCATCGTCAGCGCGGTGGCGGCCTTCGTCTCCCTGATCCTCTCCGTCCTGCTCTGCCTGGTGCTCGTGGGCATCCCCCTGCTCGGCCTCCTCGCCCTGTTCCTGCTGGCGGCGCTGGCGTTCGGGGTGACCGCCTTCCTCTGCGTGACCGGCGAACTCCTGGCCTCGGTGTTGAAGCTGCGGAACCGCCGTCCCATGGTCTGCCTGCTCCTGTCCCTGACCGCCTGGACGCTGCTCCGGTTCATCCCGGGCGTTTCCTTCCTGGTCCAGCTGGCGGTCATCACCGCCGCGCTGGGCATCACCGTCGGCACCCACTTCGGCAAGGGCACGCCCTGGTTCTCGCGCCGCCGCCTGGCCAAGCCCGCCTGATTCCACCACAAAGGCACAAATGAAATCCAAAGGGAATTCGTGTCTCTGGACTTTGGCGAAGGCCGGTCAGAGGGCGATGCGTTCGATGCCCTCCCGGATGGTCGCGACGTTGAAATTGATCAGAAGCGCCAGCCGGTAGCCGGTCATCTTGAGATAGGAGATGACCTGCGCGATGTGTACGGGGGCTATCCGCTCGATAGCCTTCAGTTCCACGATCAAGGCATCGCCCACGATCAAATCGATGCGCAGGCCATCGTCGAGGCAGATTCCATCGTAATGGATGGGCAATTTGACCTGCCGCTGCACGTCCAGACCTCGTTTGACCAACTCGTGCACCAGTCAGGTTTCGTAAATGCTTTCCAACAGCCCCGGGCCGAGCGCTTTGTGCACGTGGTAGGCCGCGTCCACGACCTGACGGGAAACTTCGTTTGTTTCTGCGGGAATCGGTTCCATCGGCATCTCCTTTCCGTCGCCATGCCTGAAAAAAGCCTTCAAAGATTTTGTGGTTCTGTGCTTCCGTGGTTTCCGTTTTCATCTTTTTGCGGGGCAGGGGTCGGGGGGGGCGTCTTCCTGGCGGCGGAGGGCGGTGACGGCGCCGGCCAGCCAGGACAGGATCCTGCCCAGCGAGTCCAGGTCTTCGCCGATTCTGGCCAGCAGGTTCTCCTCCCTGCCGCCGTCCGGCTCCGCGCCGAACAGGGCCGCCTCCGATCGCCGGGCCTCGGGCTGCCGGCGGTCTTTCCGTTGCCAGTCGTGGGTCGGGGTGCAGTTCTCCATCGCGTTCATGGTCACCTCCTCGAGAAATAGTTCTGTCCATATCAACGCACGAGGAGTAGAATTTCCGAAGATTTCGGCGAAAAAAATGGACAATGTTCCGGGCCGCGGACCCGGGCCGGGACGGGAGCGGGCCGGAACTTTTTTTTCGGGGAAATCGTAATCGCACCATGCATATTTTGGCGGAAGCCAACCAAAGGCAAGGAGGAACATGATGAAGAAGGTACGGTTCGCGGTGTGGATGGCGCTACTGGCGCTGACGCTCTCGACCCTCGCCGCCCAGGCGCCCCGCAAGGCGGAGAAGGCGACGCCGGCCGGTTTCCTGCAGGCGTACTACCTGGAAAACGAAAAGTCCGATTACGGCGAAGCCGCCCGGCTGTACGAGGCCGTGGCCAAGACCGCCGGACCCGAATGGCAGGCCAAGGCCAAGGAGCGGCTGGAGATCTGCCGCGAAGAGCTGGCCACTGCCGACTATGCGGCCCTGATGCCGCCGTCGCCCATCGCCTATGCCCAGATGGGCGGGTCGGGGGCGAACCTGCGCTCCCTGGTCGAAAAGCTGGGGCTGGTCGCCGGCAAGGCCCAGGCTCCGGGGCAGTTCCATTTCGGCCTCAGCCCGGCGCTGGTGGACGCCATGGCCGGCGGCCGCGGCGCGGCGGCGGCCCTCACCGCCATGGACCCGCAGACCGGGAAGGCCTCTTTCGTCGCCGTGCTCTACCTCGGCGACAGCCAGTTCGGCCGCGGCCTGCTGGACAC
>CAYTBK010000268.1:0-3691 GCA_964436005.1 uncultured Acidobacteriota bacterium | reverse complement strand
AAGTGTGGTTCGCGTCGGGCCGATGGTTCCGTTTCCGAGCTGCGACTTCCGAAGACGCACAAATTTGCTTCGAGGGTGGGACAAGGAGTCATCATGGCTAAACGTATTTATGTAGGAGGCCTTTCCTACAGCACCACCAACGAAGGGCTGCGCGCTTACTTTGAGCAGGTCGGCACCGTTTCTTCCGCCAGCGTCATCACGGATCGTGAGACCGGCCGCAGCCGCGGTTTCGGTTTCGTCGAAATGGACGACGACGGCCAGGCTGACCAGGCCATCGAGCGCATGAACGGCACCCAGCTCGACGGGCGCACCCTCACCGTGAACGAAGCCCGCGAACGTCAGCCCCGCACCGGCGGCGGCGGCGCTCCTCGCCGTGGCGGCTTCAACCGCATCTAATTCCACACAGAATTTGAAAATGTCCCGGCGGCGCTTCTGCGCCGCCGTTTTTATTGGGAGGGGCCCATGGGCAGACCTCGCGCGTATTCCCCCGACCGGCCGGCGAACGTCCTCCGGCAGGCCCGCCGGTGGGGCGGGCTGGTTTTCGCGGCGACCCTGCTGGCCCTGCTCCCGGCCGCGGCCCGTCCCGCCGGGGCGGACGGCCCCGTGGGCTACTACCGGCAGCCCGCCCTGGCCGGCGACACCGTCTACTTCGTGGCCGAAGGGGACATCTGGCGCGTGCCGGCCACCGGCGGCCGCGCGGCCCGGGTAACCTCGAACCCCGGGCCGGAGGACCAGCCGGCCGTTTCCCCCGACGGCGGCACCCTGGCCTTCGTCGCCGCCTACGAAGGCCCGTCCGAGGTCTACACCATGCCGGCGGCGGGCGGCCTGCCCGTCCGGCGGACCTGGCTGGGCGCCAAAAAAATTTCCGTGGAAGGCTTCCTCCCCGACGGCCGCCTGCTGGTGGCCACCGACGCTTTTTCCGGCCTGCCCCAGGTGCAGCTCCTGGCCATTCCGCCGACCGGCGCCCCCGTGACGCCCGACTTCCTGCTGCCGCTGGCTCAGGCCTCCGAGGGGTGCTCCGACGACAAGGGCGAGGCCGTCTACTTCACCCGCCTGCCTTTCCAGGGCAGCCACACCAAGCGGTACAGGGGGGGCACCGCCCAGCAGATCTGGGCCTACCGGCCCGGCGACAGCGAGGCGAGGCCCCTCTCCGGCGACTACCCGGGCACCAGCCGAAACCCCATGTGGTGGCAGGGTCGCCTGTATTTCGTCAGCGACCGGGACGGCGCCCTGAACGTCTGGTCCATGGACCCGTCCGGGCAGGATCTGCGCCAACACACCCGGCACAAGGGCTGGGACGTCCTCGGCCCCTCCCTGGACCGGGGCCGCATCGTCTACCAACTGGGCGCCGACCTCCGCCTGCTGGACCTCGCCACCGGCGAGGACCGGCTCATCCCCGTCACCCTGTCCTCGGACCTGGACCAGGTGCGCGTCCAGCGGATCGACCGCCCCATGGAATACCTGACCTCCGCCCACCTGTCGCCGAACGGCGACCGGGTCGCCCTGACGGCCCGGGGCGTGGTGTTTTCCGCCCCCTGCGGCCAGGGCCGCCTGGCCCAGGTCACCCGCAAGAACGGGGTGCGCTTCCGCTCGGCCCGCTTCATGCCCGACGGAAAGAACATCCTGGCCCTCTCCGACGAGTCGGGCGAAACGGAATTCTGGCTTCTGCCGGCCAACGGCGACGGGTTCGGCAAGCCCCTCTCCTCGGGGGCCGACGTCCTGCGCTGGGACGGGCTCCCTTCGCCCGACGGGAAGATGGTGGCCCACACCGACAAGAACCAGCGCCTCTGGGTGCTGGACACGGCCGCGGGGACGAGCCGCCTGATCGAGACCTCCACCATCGGGGACATCGAGGACTTGGCCTGGTCGCCGGACAGCCGCTGGCTCGCCTACGTCTCCCCCGCCCGCAACACCTTCCGCGTCGTCCGCGTGTGGAACGCCGCGACCGGCACCGTCAGCGCCCTGACCTCGGACCGCTACGACCACTCCTCCCCGGCCTGGAGCCCGGACGGGAAATGGCTGTACATGCTCTCCGGCCGCAACATGGCCACCTCAGTCCCCTCCCCGTGGGGGTACTACGCGCCGCAGCCGGACATCGACCGGCCCACCCGGATCTGCCTGCTGCCCCTGACCGCCGACCGCCGTTCGCCCTTCGCGCCCCGGGACGAACTGCAGAACCTGCCCGTCCCTGTCAAGGACGAGCCCGCCAAACCCGCGGCGGAAGAAGCGAAAACCGCCCCGGCGAAAGCGGCCGCCCCCCCGGTCGTCATTCTCCTCGACGGTATCGTGGACCGCCTGATGGAAGCCCCGGTGCCGCCCGGGCGCTACACCGGCCTCGCCGTGACCGACAAGGCCCTCTTCTGGGTCGCCGTCAACCCCGGGGACGGGAAGCGCCTCGTGCAATCCATCAGCATCGCCCCGGAAAACGCCGAAGTCGCCACGGTCCTGACCGACGTCAAGGACATGGAGCTTTCCGCCGACCGGAAAAAGCTGCTGCTGCGCAAAGGCAACGGCCTCTGGGTGGTGGACGCCGAACACGGCGCCGCCAAGCTGGAAAAGCGCGACGTCCCCCTCTCCGACTGGACCCTGCGCCTCGACCCGCGGGAGGAGTGGCGGCAGATGTTCGTCGAGGCCTGGCGCCTGGAGCGGGACTACTTCTACGACCCGGCCATGCACGGCGTCTCCTGGAAAGCCATGCTGGAAAAATACAAACCCCTGGCGGAGCGGGTGCTCTCCCGCTGGGACCTCTCCGACCTCATCTCCCAGATGGTGGCGGAGCTTTCGGCCCTGCACACCTTCGTCTACGGCGGCGACCTGGGCAAGAGCGACGACCGCTTCGCGCCCGCCTCCCTCGGCGCGGACCTGGTCCGGGACGAGGCGGCCGGCGGCTGCCGGGTGACCCGGCTGCGGCCGACCGACCCCAACGAGACCGCCCAGCGGCCGCCGCTTGCCCAACCCGAGGTGGACGTCCGGGAAGGGGACCTCGTCGAAACCATCAACGGGGTCAGCGTGCTGTCCGTGCCGGACCCGGCCGCCCTGCTGCTGGACCAGGCCGGGAAGCAGGTCCTGCTGCGCCTTCGCCCGGCCGGCGGCGGCGCCGCCCGGAACGTGGTGGTCAGGCCCGTCACGGCCGCCCAGGACGCCGACCTGCGCTACGCCGCCTGGGAATACGGTTGCCGCCGGGAGGTGGAGAAACGCGGCGGGGGACGGATCGGCTACGTCCACCTCCGCGCCATGGGGTCTTCCGACTACGCCCAGTGGGCGCGGGACTTCTTCCCCGTGTTCGACCGGGAAGGGTTGATCGTCGACGTCCGCCACAACCGGGGCGGGAACATCGACAGCTGGATCCTGTCCCAGCTCCTGCGCAAGGCCTGGTTCCACTGGAGCTCCCGCGTCGGCGACCGCCCGGACTGGAACATGCAGTACGCCTTCCGCGGCCACCTGGTGGTCCTCTGCGACGAGTTCACGGCCTCCGACGGCGAGGCCTTCGCCGAAGGCTTCCGCCGCCTGGGGCTGGGGAAGATCATCGGGACGCGGACCTGGGGCGGAGAGATCTGGCTCTCCTCCGACAACTTCCTCGTGGACGGCGGCATCGCCACAGCGGCGGAAACAGGCGTCTTCGGCCCCGAGGGCAAGTGGCTCATCGAGGGCTGGGGCGTGGAGCCCGACCAGACCGTGGACAACCTGCCCC
>CAYTBK010000267.1:0-3694 GCA_964436005.1 uncultured Acidobacteriota bacterium | reverse complement strand
TCTGGTAGAGCTGGGCCGGCTTGGGGTCGCCCTTGATGGTCATCTCCACCCGCATTTTCCAGGTGTAGCTCCGCATGGCGGCGGCGTTGCTCTTCGCGTTGGCCGCGTACTGGTTGGCCAGGGCGGCGGGGTCGGGCTTCTGGGCGAAGGCCGGCCCGGCGCCCGGGGCGAGCAGGGCGGCTAGGCAGGCGACCAGGGCCAGAAGGGGCAGGGGGCGGTTCGGGCGGTGCGTCATGGTTCCTCCGTATCTCCGGTATATGCAACCATTTCAATAGTACAAGAGCGTTTATATACCAGTTCACCGCCCCGCGCAAGCCCTGCGCCGGTGCCGCGGGAACGGCGCCCGCGGCCGTAGGCGCCGGACGCCGGCCGGCGCACCCGCGTTCCGTGTTGTCGCGCCGGTGACGCCTCCGCCCCATCCGCCCCATCCATGTTCCCGCCAACCGGCGATTGCCCGGGACGCCCTGCGGGCCAAGAACCGGCCTCCCTTTCGTGGCCGTCGTGATCTTCGTGTTGAGGATGAACACGAAGCGCACGAACGGCCGCGAAGGCACGAACGGCCGCGAAGGCGGACGGAGGCAGGGGGATTGAATTATGATTTGCGGATGGGAAACCGGTTGCGGGAATTGCCACGAGGACAGGGCGCGCGTCTTTGCGTTCGGCGCTCCGGAAACCTGCGCGCCTGGCGAAAGCGGCGGCTCGCTGGTGGCTCGCCGCCGCACTCCATGGTCGGCGCTGCCGAGCGCCCTTTTCGCTTGGTAGCCCTCCCTTCGCCGAGGGGCGGGCCTTTCCCGCACCGCTTCCACGTTTTCCGGAGCCGCCCCTCGGCGAGGGGCGGCGTACCGCGGCCAGGCGCCCGGCCGTAGGCGCCGGACGCCGGCCGGCGCACCCGCGTCCCGCGCTGTCGCGTCGGGGACGCCGCCTCCCCATCCTCCCCATTCATGTTTCCGGCCGGAGGGCGACGGGCCCGGATGCCATCTGGGCCAGGAGCCAAAGAAAATAACTTGTTGTTGTTGGACTGGATGCCTTCGGGCAAGAATCCGGAGGAGGATGCACGGGCTATGGATTTCCATGCCCTCCGGGCAAAAGACCCGGTCTCCTCTTCGTGGCTCTCGCGGTCTTCGTGTTGAGGATAAACACGATGCGCACAAAGGGCCACGAAGGAGGTTGGGGCCCCAGAGCTTGCGTTATGACTGCCTGATGGAAAACAAGGGGCACGACAAGAATGAAACATCCGAAGAAACCGACCGTAAATTGCACGCTTTCTCATTTGGAGGAGAAACAACTATAGCTGGAGGACGACATGAAACGATCGACTGCCTGTGCCACCATCTTTCTGCTGCTGGGCATGGCCGCCCTGGCCGCCGCACAACCACCGGCCGTGCCCCTGCGCGACTTCTTCAAGAACCCGCAGGCGGCCCTGTTCCAGGTTTCGCCTAGCGGCGCCTACCTGGCCTGCCTGAAGCCCTTCGAGAACCGGATGAACGTGTTCGTCCAGAAGCGCGGCGAGGGCGAGATGCAGCGCCTGACAGGCGAAAAGGACCGCGACATCGCCTTCTGCGCCTGGAAATCCGACGACTTGCTAATTTTCGTCAAGGACTTTGGCGGAGACGAGAACTTCCACCTGTTCTCCATCGGCCGCGACGGTCAGGGGCAGAAAGACCTCACGCCCTTCCCCGGCGTGCGGGCGCAGGTGATCGACCCGCTTCGGGACGACGAGAACCATGTCCTCGTGGGACTCAACAAGCGCAACCCCCAGGTCTTCGACGCCTACCGGCTGAACGTCCGCACCGGCGAACTCACCCTGGTGGCCGAGAACCCCGGCAACATCGTGGGCTGGACCACCGACCACGCCGGCGTCATCCGCATCGCCACCACCACCGACGGGGTCAACTCCACGATGCTGTACCGCGACAAGGACGGGGAACCGTTCAAGCCGGTCATCACCACCTCTTTCCGTGAGTCCTTGAGCCCGGTCTTTTTCACCTTCGACAACCAGAACGTCTTCGCCCTGTCGAACATCGGGCGCGATCGCGCGGCCGTGGTGACCCTGGACCCCCGCACCGGCAAGGAACTCGACGTTCTCTTCGCTCACCCCTTCGTGGACGCCGGCGCCCCGACCTATTCCCGCAAACGGAAGGTGCTCACGGGCGTTACCTACACGTCCTGGAAGTCCGAGTGGGTGGCCCTGGACGAAGAGTCCGCCGCCGTGCGGGAGAAGCTGCGCCGCCATTTGCCGGAAGGCGACATTGCCATCACGTCCAGCAACCGGAACGAGGACGTGGTGGTGGTTTACCTGGCCAGTGACCGCAGCAGCGGCCGCTATTACATCTACGACGTCGCCTCCGACAAGCTCCAGGACCTCGGTTCGTTGACCCCCTGGCTGAAAGAGGACGAAATGGCGCCCATGCGTCCCATCTGCTACACCTCCCGCGACGGCCTCGCCATCCACGGCTACCTCACCCTGCCCGTCGGCCGCGAAGCGAAGAACCTGCCCGTGGTGGTCAACCCGCACGGGGGCCCCTGGGCGCGAGACGAGTGGGGGTTCAACCCGGAGGTCCAATTCCTGGCCAACCGCGGCTACGCCGTGCTGCAGGTCAATTTCCGGGGTTCCACGGGCTACGGCCGGAAGTTCTGGGAAGCCTCCTTCAAGCAGTGGGGCAAGACGATGCAGGACGACGTGACGGACGGAGTGAAATGGCTGGTTTCCAAGGGCATCGCCGACCCCAAGCGCGTCGCCATCTACGGCGGCAGCTACGGCGGCTACGCGACGCTGGCCGGCGTGGCCTTCACGCCCGACCTGTACGCCTGCGGCGTGGACTATGTGGGCGTATCGAACCTGTTCACCTTCATGAAGACCATCCCGCCCTACTGGAAACCCATGCTGGACATGGTCTACGAAATGGTGGGCGATCCGGAGAAGGACAAGGACCTCCTGACGTCCGCCTCCCCCGTCTTCCACGTGGACAAGATCAAGGCCCCGCTCCTGGTGGCCCAGGGCGCCAAGGACCCGCGGGTGAACATCAACGAGTCCAACCAGATCGTCGAGGCCCTGAAAAAGCGCGGCGTGGACGTGGAGTACATCGTGAAGGACAACGAAGGCCACGGTTTCCACAACGAGGAGAACCGGTTCGCGTTCTACGAGGCTATGGAGCGCTTCCTGGCCAAACACCTCGCCGGCGCCAAGTGACGCGAGGATTTGGGAGAGGGCTTCGGCCCGCTCCGCAGCTTGGATGAAAACGGTGTCCGGATCGCGGCGCGACGCAACGGCGGAGCGCCGCTTTCATTTTTGCCGAGCCGTCCGCCGAACGGCACCCCGGCGCCCGGCCGTAGGCGCCGGACGCCGGCCGGCGCACCTTCGTCCCGTGTTGCCGCGTCGGGGACTCCGACGCCCCATCCTCCCCATCCATGTTCCCGCCAACCGGCGCGGGGAGACGTGTTTGGAACACGAGGCGCACGAAGGCCACGAACGGTGGCGAGTGGAGTGCACCGCGCAGTGATGCGGAGCGGCGCGGGCGACACCGGGGCGCGCGTCTCCGCGTTCGGCGCTCCGGAAACCTGCGCGCCTGGCGAAAGCGGCGCTGCTGCGGCCTCCGCGCCGCACTCCAGGAGGCGAAGGATAAGCCCCGGCGCCCGGCCGTAGGCGCCGGACGCCGGCCGGCGCACCTTCGTCCCGTGTTGCCGCGTCGGGGAC
>CAYTBK010000266.1:0-3709 GCA_964436005.1 uncultured Acidobacteriota bacterium | reverse complement strand
TTTGCATTCCCTTTCTTCGGCGGTCCTTTATGCCGGTTAAAAGGCCAAAGGCGAGCATCCCTTGCAGGGATGGCGGACGTTTTTCCGCTTTTCCCGGGGTTGGCGCCCGCGCCAACCCCGGGCTGCGTTGTGCGGCGCCTCCGGCGCCGGACACTGCCGTCCGACGCCCGACTACGGAACAGGGGTGCGCCGGCCGGCGTCCGGCGCCTACGGCCTGGCGCCGGCGCGTATCCTTCGCATCAGGAGTGCGGCGCGCAGGCCGCCGGAGCGCCGAACGCGGAGCCGCACGCCGGAATGCCGGGCCTGCCGCTCCGCGAAGTGGCGCCCCTCACGCCAAAGCCCCGGAATTTTTTCTGTCGAAACGCAATCCCCTCTCCCCACGCCGCAGGCGTGGCACTCCACAGCCCGGGGCCGGCGCCGCGCCGGCCCCGGGTATGCTGACATCCGGCCGGGGAGTCCCTGAAGGGGATTCACGCACGGACGCCAGGACAACCCTTCGATGTGCATCCCTTGCAGGGATGGCGGACGTTTTTCCGCTTTTCCCGGGGTTGGCGCCCGCGCCAACCCCGGGCTGCGTTGTGCGGCGCCTCCGGCGCCGGGCACTGCCGTCCGACGCCCGACTAATCAACGAGAGTGCGCCGGGTCGTATCCTTCAAAATCCAGGATCGCGGCCTACCGGCCGGCGGGAAAGTTCGTATCCAGGAAGGCGAAGACCTGGTCAAACGCTTTCCGCGAGTCGCCGTGCCCCCCTTCGACGACCACGTGCTGGTGCGAAAAGCGATACTCCTTGGCCTGCAGTCTGCCCATGATCTGGTCCGACATCTCGGTGGAAGGCCACATTTCGTCTTTTCTCGCTGAAACGAGCAGGATCGGGCCGTTGATCTTCTCCACCGGGATCTGCGCATTTTCCACGGCGGCCAGGTCTTTCAGGACGACTTCATGGGCCGCCCGGTAATCCTCTAGGCCCATCAGCCGCACCGCCTCCTCGTTGATCGGGACGAAAGGCAACTCCCGTCCCTGGTACGTCCAGCAAGAATGAACGAAAGGCGGCCTGTGGTTGGTGAAGACCACGTGGCTGGGCACAAGGGCGACCACGCAAGTGATTTCCGGATAATGGCTGGCCAGGACCAGCGCCAGCTGGGCGCCCATGGACCCACCGACAATGCCGATCCGGGCTCGATCCACCCTGGGGTTTTTCGCCGCCGCCGCAATGACCCCATAGACGTCTTCCAGGGCGATCCGGTCCAGCTCCCCCGGCGTGCCGGGCCCGCCGAAGTAGGCCAGGGCGAGAAAGGCATAGCCTTTGTCGACAAATCGATCCCGGACCTTTTTCCACCCGGTTCCGGACCAGGCGTTTCCCCCTTCGGCCCCGCCGAGACCGACCACCAGGGGCTGCCGCTCCCCTTTGCCCAGGTAGAGCAGGCCGTTGGCATTGGAAACCCTCAGGACGGCGGGCGCATCGGCTTCCATAGGCACCGGAGCATTCTGCCGCTCGGCCGCGGCGCTCTGCGCGAAAACAGTCAACAGCACCCCCAAAAGATAGATGGCGAACAGATTCGTCAAGCTCTTCTTCATTTTTTCTCCTGACAAACTCGTTTTCTGTGGGGAAAATTTCCCGAAGATAACTACGTTATCTTTCGTAACACTGTTCCTTACGAAATCAGGAAGAGTAAGGTTTCCTTCAAGTCATCTTTTCGCATCTCAGACGGTTTTCAGAGGGTATGCCGCCATCCGGCCGGAAAATCTCTGAAGGGGATGCACACACGGGCGCCATGACGCCCCACTGATGTGCATCCCAGTCAGGGAGGGAAAACGTTTTTCCGCTTTTCCCGGGATTGGCGCAGGCGCCAATCCCGGGCTGCGTTGTGCGGCGCCTCCGGCGCCGGGCACTGCCGACCGACGCCCGACGATGGCGCGGGAGCCCGGCGCGGAGCCGCACGCCGGGGCTAGGTTTCCGCCTTGCCACGATGCCGAAAGCGGCGTCTCGCCGACTCGCCGCCGCACTCCTGGTTTTCGGTCGCCTCGCTCGCTACCGGGCCGGGAGCGAGTCCAGGCGGAACTTCAGGCTGTCCAGGATCGCCCGGGCCCCGGCGTCCTCGCCGACCCCGGCCCCCTGGCAGAGGATCTTCACCTGGTGCAGGTTGGCGAAGCGGGCGACGTACATGACCTGGAAAGTCCCGTAGGTGTAAGTCGTCTTCACCCATTCGGTCCCGGCGAAGGAGGCTTTTTCGGGGGGCGTAGCCTTGAGGTTCGGGTTGTCCCGGAGGTACTTGGCCACGTGGGCCTCCGGCGTTTCCTCCGTGTTCCGCTGCACGGTGAACATGACGTACATCTCCCGGCCTTTCTTCCCCATATTGAACATGGCGTAAGGTTTGGCGTCCGGGTAACCGACGGTCTCGTCCTTGCACTCCCAGCCCTCGGGAACCAGGACGTCGAACAGGGTGTTGGATGCCGTCCGGCCGGGCACGGGCGGCGGGGCGGGCGAGCCGGTGCCCGCTCCGGCGGGTGGCGGCGCCCCGGCGGGCGCCTCGGCCGGACGGGGTCCGCAGCCCGAAGCGACGGCGGCGAGAAAAGCGAGGCAAACCAGGGACAGCAGACTGTACTTCATGGCAACCTCCTGGAAGAATTGAATGTCCGATCCGGTTCCCGGCGGCGGCCGGCCCGGCTCAACCGCCGAACACCCGCTTGAGGAGGGCCCGGGTGGCCGTGCCCTTGCCCATGGTGAAGAGGTGGATGCCCGGCACCCCGGCGTCCAGCAGGCGGCGGATGACGCCGGCCATCCACTCCTCGCCCGCGGAGGCCTCCTCCGCCGGCGTCCGGGCCTCCTCCATGCGCTGCAGCAGCTCGTTGGGGATGTTGACGTGGAAAGCCCCCGGCAGGTTGTAGAGCTGCTTCCGGCTGGAAATGGGCTTCACGCCCGGGAAAATGGGAACCGCGATGCCGGCCGCCGTGCACCGTTCCCGGAAGTCGAGAAAAACCGCCGCGTCGAAGAACATCTGGGTGATCAGGAAGTCCACCCCCTGGTCGACCTTGTGTTTCAGCCAGACGATGTCCTTTTCGGCGTTGGGCGATTCGTAGTGCTTCTCGGGATAGGCCGCGGCCCCGATGCAGAACCGGCTGGGCTCGGCGCCCTCCAGGGGCTCCAGGTAGTGCCCCCGGTTCATGGCGTCGATCTGCGCCACCAGGGAGGCGGCGTGGCAGTGGCCGTCCTTTTCCGCCCGGAACACCTTCTGGCCCGGCGAGGGGTCGCCGCGCAGGGCCAGGATGTTCTCGATGCCCAGGTACTGCAGGTCGATGAGGGCGTCCTCTGTTTCGAACCGATCGAACCCGCCGCAGATGAAGTGCGGAACGGGTTCGACGTCGTAGCGGTGCTTGATGGAGGCGCAGATGCCGACAGTCCCCGGCTTCTTCCGCTTGGGGACGCGCACGATGACCCCTTCCCTTTCCTCGTAGGCCACGTGGGGCTGATGGTAGGTCACGCTCACGTACTGGGGCTGGAACGGCATGAGTGCGTCGAGAGTGGAGAAGATTTCCTGCACGCCGTGCCCCCGCTCCGGCGGCGTGATTTCGAAAGAGAGGATGGGGGTCCCCTCCTGGTGGATCAGATTCGTAACCTTCACGGATTTCCCCCTTTGGAATCCTGTTCCATTTTAATTCTGAACAGCTCGCGCTGGGCCCGGAAGACCCAGAACACCCGGGCGTCGTCGGG
>CAYTBK010000265.1:0-3711 GCA_964436005.1 uncultured Acidobacteriota bacterium | reverse complement strand
GCCGCAACCCCCGCAACCTCGACTGCAGCCTGGCCGAGAGCTGGTACCTCAAGGCCGCCGAACTGGCGAAGGACCCGGAGTTCCAGGCCCGGGCCGTCTTCATGGCCGCCAAGTGCGAACAGAACGCCTTCTTCACCCAAAACCCCGACAAGGAGGCCGGCGATTTCCGGGGTGGGAAGCACTTCCGGACCCTGAAGGAGAATTACAGCAACTCGTTGTATTACAAGGAAATCCTGAAAGAATGCGGTTTCTTCCGCAAGTACGCCGGGAACCACTGAAACGGGTGAATCGCCCGAGAGATGCCAACCACTGATCTCGCTAATCATCAGTGAGATCAGTGGTTGACCGTTTCTTCCCGGCGTTTTTCCGGGCAACCCCGGGTTTTCCACTCAAGCAATATCATTCTTCTTCCATTTTAAAATACACATTTAGAAACCTTTGCGTCTCCGTGCCGCGTCCCCCCGTTGGAAAAATTCCCGCTCGTGCGTTATCTGGTGATGAATGATGAAACCGCGGAGGGGCGCCGAGGACCGCGGTTGTCTTTATGCCGTGGTCGGCCCCGCCCCTCACCGGGGGAACAACCGCCCCAGGACCGGCACGCGGCCCAGCAGCGACAGGATCCGGCGGGCCTCGGGCAACCCGGCGACCCGGGCGGCGGCCATGTAGGCGCCGCCGTAGACCGCCAGCGGCAGGAGCGAGCCGACGAGGACGCCCAGGGGGCGGCCCAGCGGGCGCACCGCCCAGGCCAGGCCGGCGGCCGGCGCCGCCGCGAGCAGGGCCAGGGACACTTCCCGCCAGGGGAACCGGAACATCCCGATCTTCTTCCGCAGGCGGCGGAAGAGCAACCCGAACTCCAGCCATCCCGCCGCGCTGGCGGCCAGGGCCAGCCCGGCCACGCCCCACCGCGGGGCCAGCCCCAGGGCGCCCGGAAGCCAGAGCGCGGCGGCGAAGCCCAGGGCGATGCCGGCCCCGACGCGCACCAGGCAGATGCGCAGGGGGGAGCGGGTGTCCTGGAAAGCGTAGAAGACCGAGGCGAGCAGCCGGGCGAAGGTGGCGGCCGGCAAGCCGAGGGAGGCCCCCGCCAGGATGCTCCAGACGTAGAGGGTGTCGTCGCGGGTGAAGCGGCCGGTCTGGTAGAGGGCGGCGGTGATCAGGTCGCCCAGGGCCAGCAGGGCCAGGCAGGCCGGGATCACGAAGAAGGACATCCGCCGGGCGGCGTCGCCCACGCGCTGGCGCAGCGCCTCGTAGTCGGTGTGCTTTCCGCCCGCCTCCTCGGACAGGCTGGGCAGTTCCGCCGCCGAGACGGACATCCCGAACAGGCTGACCGGCAGCATGTAGAGGGTCTGCCCGTAGGCCATGGCGGCCACGGCGCCCGTGGGCAGCAGGCTGGCGATGAGGGCGTCGGCGAAGGAGCTGATCTGGTAGGCGCCGCGGCCCAGGAACACCGGCCCGAAATTCCGCACCACCTTCCGCACGTCGGGGCTGGAACTCCCGAAGGAGACAGCCAGCGTCCCGCGGCACTTCCACACCGCGGGCAACTGCACGGAAAACTGCAGCAGGCTGCCGGCCACCGAGCCCCAGGCGACGACGACCACGAGGCGCTCGGACGGGGCGCCGCCCCAGCCGACCAGGGCGGCCACGATGGCGGCGTTCCACACCACCGGCGCCGTGTACGACAGGAAGAACTTCCGGTGGCTGTTGAGGATGCCCAGGCACCAGGCCGAGAGCACCAGCAGGCCCATCCCCGGGAAGAGGACCCGCACCAGCGTCACCGTCAGCTCGCGCTTGGCCCCCGCGAAGCCCGGGGCGATGGCGTCGACGAGCCAGGGCGAAGCCAGGACGCCCAGCAGGACGAGCCCCGAGACCAGGAGGGCCAGCAGGCCGAAGACCGCCCCGGCCACCCGCTCGGCCTCCTCGTGCTTGCCCTGGGCCCGCAGCCCCGCGTAGACGGGGATGAACGAGGCGGAAAGAACGCCCTCCCCGAACAGGTTCTGCAGGAAGTTGGGAATGCGGAAAGCGGCCCGGAATGCGTCGGCCGCCGCGGAGTTGCCGAAGTAGTGAGCGAACACCCGGTCCCGGATCAGCCCGGCCACCCGGCTCAGGAAGATGCCGGCCGCCACGAGGAGCGAGTGGACGGCGGAACTGCCCGCCGCGTGTTTGCCGCCAGTCGTCTTGGAAGTCAAATCTGCCTCGGAGAATGGTCTGGGCGCGGGCAGGAACCGGTCTGGCCCCGTCGCGCGGGCATTATAGCACGCGGCGGGAAAGGGGAACCGCCCCCGTCACGACGGCGCCGGATGAAAAAACAGAGGAAATGTCCCGGTTCGGGCATCTATATGGTGGGACGTCCCCTTTTGGCCCGGGGCCGTCCCGTCGATGCTACAATGCCAAGTTTTGCCAAACCGTTCCGGAGGCCCCGATGACACCGAAGATGATTTTCCTGACGGCTTTCCTGCTGCTGGCCGCGGTTTTCGCGACGGCGGCGGAACCGGCCACCATCACCTCCCACGACGACCGGCGGGATACGCCCCGGTTCATGCTGGGCGACATCGACCAGCCCGACCCGGCCTTTTCGCCCGAAGAGACCGTCGTGAACTACCTCCGGCGCAACGCCTCGCTCTTCCGGCTATCGCCCGACCTGGCCGGGCTGGAGCTCGTCCAGGCCCAGGACAGCCTGCTGGGCCGGCACTTCCTGTACCGCCAGACCATCGACGGCATCCCCGTGGTGAATGCCACCCTGGCCGTTTCCGTCTCCTGGCGGGACCGGCGGGTCAGCATGGTCCACAACAACACCTACCCCGCGGACACCCCGCCCGCCCGGCCCCGCCTGGCCCTGAGCGGGGAAGACGCCCTCGACGCAGCCTGGAACCACCTCCGGGTCCACGGCGAACTGCTGGAACTCCCCACGTCGGAACTGGTCTACGTGCCGGAGGGGAGCAGCTTCCGCCTGGCCTGGCGGACCCAGGTGTCCACGGCTGCCCCGCACGGCTACTGGGAACACCTGGTCGACGCCGCCACCGGCGACGTCATCGGCTTCCGGGCCACGGAAGTGGACGGCCGCCTCGACGGCGACCGCCGGTCTGACGCCTTCGAAGACTACTTCGGCCCCGTGGACTCCCGGGCCGTGCGCACCACCCAGTTCCTCCGGTCGCAGGCGTCACGCGCCGAGACGAAGTCCGCCCCGACCTCGACCGTCAACGGGATGGCCAACGTGTTCTGCCCCGACCCCAAGACCACCATCCTGTCCGACGCCCTGAGCGATTCGTCCCCCGCCGACGCCTTCACCGCGGCCTACGCCGTCCGGACGCTGCGCGACATCTCGTTCGACGGGACCACCTACCGGCTGAACGGCCCCTGGGTGACGATCGCGAACTTCGAGGGTCCATTCTCCGCCCCCAGCACCACCACCGACGGCCAGTGGCTGTACCAGCGCGGCAGCAACGGCTTCTGCGACGCCATGGTCTACTACCACATCGACCAGAACCAGCGCTACGTCCAGTCGCTCGGCTTCACCAACGTGCAGTACCGGTCCATCCCGGTGGACAGCAACGGCTGCAGCGGGGCGGACAACTCCTACTTCCTGCCCTCCACCAACAAGATCGCCTACGGCCACGGCGGCGTGCCCGACCCCGAGGACGCCGACGTCATCCTCCACGAGTACTGGCACGCCCTGCAGTACAGCATCAACCCCGCCTGGGTCAGCGGCGACACCGG
>CAYTBK010000264.1:0-3725 GCA_964436005.1 uncultured Acidobacteriota bacterium | reverse complement strand
TCCAGTTTCCGCTTGAGGTAGGCCCAGGGCGAGGTGAAGTGGTGGAGCAGCGCCTCCAGCGCCCCTTCCCCCCGGGTCAGCTCGCCCAACGCCAGGTAGCGCAGCGACCGGTCGCTCAGGCGGACGCCCTGCCGGGCGGCCAGCTGGCGGATCATCGCCCCGTTGACGAGGCCGACGGCGTAGTCGTCCAGCACCGGGAGGTAGATCAGGCCGTCGCAGACCACCGCCAGGAGGACGTAGGGCGACAGCGCGGTCAGGTCGAGCTCTTCGCAGTCGGAATCAGCCATGGTACCGGCCCCCTCGGCGGCCGGGAAACCGGCGGCCGGTGGCGATGTGCGCGGGATGTCGGGCCGCATTCTACCAGAGATCCGGCCCCCCTGCGGGAAAAACCGGCCGATCCCGGCCTGGCGGGATGCTTCCCGTGCGCTCGGCGCGGAGGTGGCCACAGCGCCGACACGTTACGCCGCCTCTCGCCGAGAGGCGGGCTACTCGGGCGCAATCCGCCGCCTGATACCAATAATTTTGACAAAAAACGACGAAAAGAGAAACCGCAGAGGGTTGCAGAGCGCCGCCGAGGGATGAAATATGCGGGTTGCGCTGAACGGCAAACGGGATTGCCCCCGACGGATCCAGCCTCCACGGATCTCACGGATTGTTGGGGGGAAATGGTTGTCATCGTCCCGTCGCCTCGCGGAAGGCTCGGCCCGAACGGCCGACTCACTGTCGCCCCAGAAACGCCAACCACTTATCACATGCGTTATTAGTGAGATAAGTGGTTTGCTTCTTCTCTCCGGCGCGTTTTCTGGCAGCCCCGGGCGTTCTGCTCAGATCATATCATTCTCCTTTTGCTTCAATGTACTCATTTCGTGGCCCTTGTTGCCCGTAGGGCATCCAGACGGTCGTTCATGCCCTCCGGGCAAGGGGCCGAAGAACGGAGCCGGCGGCTATGGACATGGATGCCCTCCGGGCAAATGGCGGGCGCCCGGGAGGGGCGCTGGAACGACGCGGCCCATCCTCCCCATCCATGTTTCCGGCCGGCCGGCCGGGTGGTGGTCTCGCCGACCGTCAACCGCCGCCCCGAAATCGCCGAGGCCGCAATCACGGTCGTGTGGCTTGCCGCTGAAGCGAGAAGAGATCCTTGCCGGTTTCCATCACTCGATTACCCACATGAAAGCATGGGTATGCTCCATGAGAGGACACGGGCTATCCGGTTGGCGGACCCTCAGCGCCGCAATGTGCCCGGAGCGTCTTGCTTTTCAATGGGTCTGCACAAATTGTCATTACTATTGACAATTTGTGCAAGGGCAGGTGCCCTTTTCCCATGATCGCCCGAACTGCGCAAGCCACCCTCCTCCGTCTGGCCCGGGGCTTTCCCGCCGTGGCCATCACCGGGCCGCGCCAGTCCGGCAAGACGACCTTGGCCCGGGCCGTCTTTGCCGACCGGCCGTACCTGTCCCTGGAGGACCCCGACATTCTCCAGCTGGCCCAGACCGACCCTCGCGGCCTGTTGGCCCAATACCCCGAGGGGGTGGTCCTGGACGAAGTGCAGCGCTTGCCCAGCCTGTTCTCCTACCTCCAGACCCGCATCGACGCCGACCCCCGTCCGGGGCGCTACGTGCTGACCGGCTCCCGACAGTTCGGCCTGCTGGCCGGTCTCAGCCAGACCCTGGCCGGCCGGGTGGGCCTCGTTCAGCTCCTGCCGTTTTCCCTCGGCGAACTGCAGGCCGCCGGGCGGCCGCCGGCCGGCCTGGACGAACTGCTGTACCGTGGTTTCGCCCCCCCCCCTGTACGATCGCGAGTTGGCCCCCGGCGACTGGTTCGCCGCGTATGTCGCCACCTATGTCGAACGCGACCTTCGCCAGTTCCTGGCGGTGCGCGACCTGTCGGCCTTCCAGCGCTTCCTGCGCCTGTGCGCCGCCCGCACCGGCCAACTGCTCAACCTTTCCGCCCTGGCCGCCGACGCCGGCGTCACCCACAACACCGCCGCGGCCTGGCTGTCGGCATTGGAGGCCGGCTACATCGTCTTCCTGCTGCGCCCCCACTTCGCCAATTTCGGCAAGCGAATGGTCAAGACACCCAAGCTCTACTTCACCGACCCGGGCCTGGCCGCCTGGCTGATGGGCCTCCGCGAGCCTTCCCAGGTTTTCTTCCACGCCCAGCGGGGGGCCCTGTTTGAAAACCTGGTGGTGGCAGAATTCCTCAAGGGGCGGTTCAACCGCGGCCTGCCGCCGGATCTCTACTTCTGGCGGGACAGCCGGGGCGTCGAGGTGGACCTCCTGCTCGAGTGCGGTCCGCTCCTTTACCCCGTGGATATCAAGGCCGGGCAGACCATCGCCGCTGACTTCTTCACCTCCCTGCGCCGCTGGGCCGAGTTCGCCGGTCGGCCTGACCAGCCCGCCTGGCTAATCTACGGCGGCGATCAGGCCGCCTGCAACGGGTCGGTGGCCATCACCCCCTGGCGCGATCTGCCGTCGTTGCTCGACCGCCTTCACGCCGGTCCCGACAAGGGAACAGGCCGATAGCCTACTTATTTCATTCGGCGGGTGTTTCTCTCACTGCCCTCGCGAACCGGATGGCGGTGGGCGCGGCCCATCCAGTCCATCCGGTCCATCCATGTTTCCGGCCGGTTGGGGACCCGGAGGTTGACGGCCCGACCCGCCCGGCGAAACGTGTTTGGAACACGAGGCGCACGAAGGCCACGAACGAGAATGGGGTTCGGGAACTTGCGTTAAACGTAAGATATATAACCACTAATTTCACTAAGAAGAATGATTGGTGCGATTGGCGGTCGCGTTTCCCCGATTTCGAGCCCGCACAGCGGGCGACTGACCCATAGCCCAGGGCGAAGGGCGCCGCGCCCGAGCCCTGGGAATCCCGTCCGCCGGACGCCCGGGAGACCTCCCCGAGGGCGATTCGAGACGCGGCGTCATTATCTAGCATTGGAAACACGAGGCGAGGAGAATGGGGCAAGTGAGTTTGCCCATTTGCCGCCCACGGCGCAACCGCGCACCGGCCCGGCAGGGCCGACGGACAGTAGCCGGAGCGAGCCGCGCCGGAGGCGGGGATCCCTCCGGGAAACCGCGTTTTGAATGCGTTCCGCCCTGGCGGGGCGGCGGAGGACTAGCCGCATTGTTCTGACGCCCTTCCCGGGCGTCTGGCCCCCATTCATTCTCGCCTCACCGGCAGGAGCCCCGCCTCCGGCGGGCCACCTGCCGGCTATTCTCCTCCGGCCGTCCCGGCCGGTATCGGGAGAGCGCGCGGGCGAGGACATCCAGGCCCTATGGGAAAAAGGCCCGGGCTCCCCTTCGTGGCCCTCGCGACCTTCGTGTTGCCGAATGACCACGAACGCACGAAGCGGCGCCATCGGCGCCGGATCCCTGAGCCCGGGCCGCCGGCCTGGGGCGGAGGAACCCGGAAACATCCGAGTGGCCTGACGGGCCGCGACCGGCCCGACCCGTGCGGCAAGACGTGTTTGGAACACGAGGCGCACGAAGGTCACCAAGGAGAATGGGGCCCATTTCCAGCAATGCGTTGCGGCCATGGACCCGGATTCGTTCAGCGGCAATAAAGATCCTTGATCCCTTTCGTGGCAGGTGCGGAAGCCGTCGCGGCCGAACTCCTGATCGCTCGGCCTGACGGGCAGCGAGAAGAAATTCGAGCTTCTTTTCGTTTAGGTCTTATCCGTAATTAATTGACAAACGCTTTGCTCTTTGGCATAATATCTC
>CAYTBK010000263.1:0-3736 GCA_964436005.1 uncultured Acidobacteriota bacterium | reverse complement strand
TCTTCGGCCACCACCTGATCCGGATGTTCTTCTTGCCGTGCTGGGAGGAACTGGTTCCGGCCGATGGCCGCCAGGAGGTCTTCGAGCGGGTGAGGCGGGACCTGGACGAGCGGGCGGCGGCGGAAAGCGGCCTGGCCATGGCCATCCCCTTCGCCCTGCTGGACGCCCGCCGACGCGAAAAGTGACGGGCTCGCCGCAACGCTTCCATCACTTCCATGGGGAGCGGTCCGGGTGCCCGCACGCCACCTCTCTGGATGCAATCCATAGAGATAATTGTATTTATGCTGTGTTTCGAGGGCGGCCGCGCCTCACTCCACCAGGGGCACTGTGCCCGACTGCTCGATGAGGACCTTGTCCTCGCCCTTGTAGAAGGTCAGCCGGGCGCCCTTCGTCGAGCGCCCCCCGCGCGGGTCCGTTACGCTGGCGGGCTGCCCCCCCAGCATGCCCCGGCCCGCGGCGAGGTCGTAGACCATGGCGTCGCCCGTCGCCTTGCGCTCGTTCTGCCGGAAGGTCACGCCGCCCCGGGCGTACACGGTCTTCAGTTCCCCCTTGCCGTCCAGGAACCCCCACAGGACGTTGGCGGCGAGGTTGCCGTCCTGCCCGTTCATTTCGACCCCGTTTTCCAGGAGCAGTTTCTTCCGCTTGCCGTCGAAGGTGAGCCTTCCCGCCTTCAACTGCATGACCCGGGAAGCCCCCGGGCCTTCGGGCAGCGGCACCGTGGCCGACACATTGCCCTCGGCGACGAAATTCCCCCCGTTCAGCACGAAACTGGACGCGGCCAGGCGGGTGTCCTGGCGGATCATCCGGCAGTTGCCGCGGAACGTGGCGCGGCTGTTGGACTCCTCCACCACCACGGATTCGGACTGGATCCAGACGGGCCCGCCGCTCTGGCCGGGCCGGCCGGGCAGCGGGAAGTCGCCGGCGTCCGCCCTCCCGCCGGCGGAAGACCGCTCGACCTCCACGGCTCCGCGCCCGGTCATGGTGCGGGAGCGGTTGTCCACGGTCACCGTCGTGGCCCGGAGGGAGCCGTCGGGAGTGCGGATCACCGGCTTGTTGCGGAGGGTCAGCAGGTCGCCGTCCAGGGACGCTTCGCCGGCCTCCGCCGAGCGTCCGCGCTCGTTGTAGCGGAAGTGCCCGGTCTGCAGCAGGCTGGCCAGGCGGGAACGGTCGGCGGGGGAGAATTCGGCCTGCAGGGTGTCCGACTCGGTTTCCACCAGGCCGGCGTTCGGTACGGACCGGCCCAGGCGAACGCCCCCCCGGGCGGCCAGGCTGCGGATGTCGGGCGAGGCGGGGAAGAAGCCGAAAGAAACCTCTTCCGCCCGGATCCTGACTTTCTCCCCGCCGCGGGGTCGCTCCAGGGTGAAGTCGCACTTCCCCCGCGCCTCGGTGGTGGACGGGTTCCGTCCGGTCCGGTCGAGCCTCTGGGTGAAGGAGGTGCACTGCCCCTTCACCGAGGTCCCGTTCGCCGCCACGACGTCCAGGTCGCAGCCGTTCTCGGCCTCGAGGGTCTCGAGCACCTGTTTCCGGGCGGCGTCGTTGGCGAAGGCGAAGCGGATGCGCGGCGCGCGGATGGTGGACCCAGCCCCGCCCTCGGTGCGCCCGACCCGGGCGTTCCCGTTCAGCTCCATCCGCGAGAGGGCGTCGGGGCCGGCGAATTGCGCCGTGAGGACGCCCGCCGAGGCGCTCCCCTCGACGCCGTCGTAGTGGACGGCCTCGCTGGCCGCGAGTTGGTCGAGAGCGCCGTCCGGGCGAGCCTGCACCGTGATCAGCCCCGCGCTCAGGCGAGACGCCCCCGTGGCCAGGGAAGCGCCCCCGCGGGCCTCCAGGGTACGCAGCGTCTGCCCGTCGTCGGCCAGGACGAAACGGATGGTCCCGGCCCGCAGGCTACCCTCCCGGCCGTTCTCCCGCCTCCGGCAGCCGGCCCCGCCGGTCACCAGCACTTCCCGGCAGCGGTTGTCCGGCGTTCCCAGAACCTCCATGGCGGCGCCTTCCAGCGAAGAGGCGCTGCTCTCCAGGCGGCAGCCGCCGGAAAAGCCGGCCCGCTTCTCCCGGTCCTGGAGAATGGCGCGCGCCGCGGTGAAGTGAATGGCGCCTTCCCGCACCACCGCGGGCGGGGCCTCCCCGGGGGCCGGTTCGTACAGCACCCGGGCGTCGCGCAGGATTTCCAGCACCCGCGTGTTCATGTTCATCCGGAAGCCCTGGCCCGAACCGTGCAAGCCGGTCCGGTCGAAGCGGAAGGGGGCGTCGCCGGCGACGGTGTCGCTCGCCTTCTCGAAGAGCACGTCCCGCGAAGAGAGGACCGCCCCGTCCGACCGCCGCACCACCACCTGCCCGAGAAAGCGGATGCTGTTGTCCCCCGCCGAGTAGATGCACTCGTCGGCGTCGATCATGGTGGGACCGGGCGCCTCGGACGACTCGGCGAGGTACTTGGCCCGGACACCCTTGAGCGTGTGGCGGTTGTCCTTCGTCGAGACGTTGCGCTCGGCGAAGACTTCCAGGAAGGGCCGCCCGTCCCGGTGCTCCACGTAGTGGATCTTGTAGGTCTCGCTGGCCACCTTGTCCGGCAGGGTGCGGAGCGGCGCCCGCGGCAGCGGACGGTTCCCCCGGTACCGCACGAGGAAGACGACGACCACGGCCAGAACCGTCAGGGCCAGCATGGCGGACAGCCACTTGAGTGTCTTGATCGGTGCTGGGCCCATCGTTTCGCCACCTCCCTGGCCGGCGTCAAGCCGAGGGCGCATTGTAGCCCGATAGCCGGCAGCCGGCAAGGGCCATCGCCCCCCCGCACGGCATGAAAAATGCCGCCCGCGGGGGCGGCCGGGAAAGGAGCTTCAGGAGGAAACAGCGGGGTGCCGCCGGGCGGCGCCCTTCGGGAAACAGACTACGCGGAGGAGACGGCGTTTTCCAATTTCTGGAAAATGCCCTCCATGAGGCTGCGCATGTCCACCCGGCCGGACTGGCCGGAGGCCGTCACGGATTCCGCCTGGCCGGACCCGGTCTGACCCGTTTGGCCGCCGCCGTCCGGAGGCGGGGGCGGCGGCGGGCCTCCGGCGGCGAAGTCGGGCGGCTCGGGGGGCATCAACTGGGACAGGTCCCCCCCGGCGGCGACGTCCTCGAACTTCGCGGCGAGGTCGTTGAGCATTTTCGCGTCGAATCCGTTGGCGTCTTCGGCCTGCGACTTCAGCTCGTCGGCGATTTCGTTCATCAGGGATTCGAACTTCTCCGGGTCCGAGCTGCGCAGGTCCTCCAGCTGGCTGAACAGCTCGGACAGGCTGGAGAATTCAGCCGAATCGTCGCTGTCGGCCTCCGCGACGCCGGAAGTGGAAGCGGACTGGGCGGCAGATGATGTGGATGAAATTTGATAGACCTGCTGCAGCAGGACGGTGAGATAATCGGAGTCCTGGATTCCGGATACACTCATTGAGGCCTCCTTTTGGCCGGACGGCGCGGACGCCCCGGCCGGGATTTCACGCTATATATGAAAGGCGCCCCGACGGTGCCGAGGAGCAGGAATAGAGAAGCAGCCTCATCAGATTTCCAGTTTTCCGCCGCACTTCATGTTCTGGAGATCGAATTTGCCCAAAATGACGGCGAAGCCCAGGCTGCTGCGGAAGAAAACGTCCTTGCTGTCCAGGGTCAGGGCTTCGATCCGGGGGAAGTAGAAGACCACCAGGGCCGCCGGGCCCTCCCCCTTGATCTCCACCCGGGAGGGCGTCATGACGTAGCCTTCCGCCGG
>CAYTBK010000262.1:0-3780 GCA_964436005.1 uncultured Acidobacteriota bacterium | reverse complement strand
CATGATCATGAGCGGCAACCTCCAGTTCATCAATTCGCAGATGTTGTTCCAGTACCTGGAGAACAACCGCAAGACGGTCACTTTCCGGGTCCGGCACGGGGAGTGGAACCGGAATTTCTACTTCGAGGAAGGTAAGATCGTCTGGGTGTCCTCCGAGTCGCCGGACGAGCTCCTGGGGGACTGGCTGGTGCGGGCGGGGCTGGTATCCGGGGAGCAGATGCGGCAGTTCCTGCAGGATTCCCTGGCGGCCAGGGAACACTTCACTTCCTACCTGATGGACGTCGGATGCGTCTCCCAGGACAAATTGGAAGACGCCGTTTCCGGGTTGGCCCGTTTCGTCGTATTTCGCATTTTTCGGAACAACGTCGGCGAATTTCAGATCTTTCCCGGCATTCCCGAAGACGTCGTGGCGGGCAGGATCCGGCTCAGCCCCCGCTTCCTCGTGCTGGAGTTCGGCCAAACGCCCGAAGAGTCCCCCGGGGAGCCGGCACCGGATCCCGCTCCCCCGCCGAAGCCCTCCCTGGAGCCCGTCTTGCGCCAGGCGCTGCTGGCGCCCTGCCCAGCCCGGGAGAAATTCGTGTTCGAGGTGTTGCCGGAAACGGCCCTCCAGCTGTACCGGAAAATGCGCAACCCTTCGGTGAGCGGCGCGGAAATCGCCCGCATGGTCATGACCTCCCCGGAACTGTCGGCCCAGATCCTGCAGCTGGCCAACTCGCCGCTCATGGGCATCAACCGCCAGGTCGACTCGCTGCCCCAGGCGGTGGCGCTCCTGGGGTTCGAGCGGATCAGCAACCTGGTCATTGCCCTTTCGTTCCGCTGCCTGCGCCGTTCCACCCGTTTCACCCACCTGCGCCGCCGGCACCAGAAGCTCAGCGTGGTCACCGCCCTGACGGCGCACGACCTGGCTTTCGTCCTGGGGCGGGACGTGGAGGAGTTCTTCCTGCTGGGGCTGCTCTACCGGGTGGGCTCCATCATGGCCCTCGACCTGCTGGAAAAGAGGCTGAAGCCCGCAGAAATCGAGAAACTGGAGACGGATCCCGAACTGGACGCGGCCCTGCACCTCCTGGAACCGGAATTCCTGGCGGTGTGGGGGAAAAGTTCGGGCCTTCCGCCCCAGCTGCTGGAACAGCTCGGCCGGTGGGCGGGGCCGAACGGCACGGAGCCGGAGGCCCGGCTGCTGGAAAAGGCCTTTCTCCTCGCCCGGGGATTGGCCCTGGAGGATCCCGTCCCCGAGATCGACGACCTTATGGAAAGCGCCAACGTCCAGGCCCTGGAGGGCTTCGGCCCGGCCGAACGCGAGTCTCTCCGCCAGCTCCTGCAGGCCTCCCTGAATTTCAGCAAAGCCCTGCCTCGCCCTGCCTGATGCCGGAGGACCCCGACCGGGAGCGACTTCGATGCGCACTCTCCCCTCCTTGCGTCTGGGGGGCTTTGCGCCCCCGCGGTAAAATCTTCCGGGGCAGATTTCGGCGGAAAGCCGCAAAGGCGCCCGGGAAGCCGGGCAGAATAAGCTTGACGGACAAATGGGCGAATGCTCATATATAGGATGGAGGCCGATATGCCGAGACCCTGTTGCCGACGCCAGATCACGGGGCGGCCGCGTTGCGTCGCCTTCCGCCCGGAGGGGGACGCCGAAAGCCAGGGGGAGGAAGTGGTGCTGGCCCTGGACGAGCTGGAGTCCTTGCGACTGGTGGACCTGCTGGGGCACTACCAGGAGGAGGCGGCCGGGGAGATGGGGGTTTCCCGCCAGACCCTGGGCCGCATCCTGGAAAAGGCCCGCCGGATTGCGGCCGATGCGCTGGTCAACGGGAAAACGCTCCGCATCGGGGGTGGCAGCGTGGAAGTCCGGACGGGAGATCGGCCGGGTTGTCCCCGTTGCCGGCGGAAGGAAAACCCGGAGGGCCGGAGCGGGCACGGGTGCCCCCTCTGCGGCGCGCCTCCGGTGGTCGACCCGGTCGGGGACCGCTGAAATTTGGGGCCCCGGCGGGCTGTTTTGGGCCATGGAATCCGGGGCGGGAAGGAGGGCGGATGGTCGTCTGGAACATGGACCCCGTTGCCGTCGAGGCGGGGCCTCTCGTGGTGCGGTGGTACGGGGTGTTCTTCGTGACAGGTTTCCTGGGCGCGTATTTCTACCTGCGGAGATGCTTCCGGAGGGAGGGCAAGCCGCTGGAGCTCGTGGACGGGCTGTACATCTACCTGTTCTGCGGCACGCTGGTCGGGGCGCGGCTGGGGCACTGCCTGTTCTACGAGCCGGGAGAATACCTGGCGGCCCCGTGGCGCATCCTGTGGGTTTGGGAGGGCGGGCTGGCCAGCCACGGCGGCGTGATCGGGGTGTTCCTGGCCCTGCTGCTCTTCACCCGGCGCCACCGGGATCTTCCCCTGCTGTGGCTGCTGGACCGGCTCGTCACGCCCATCTCCCTGGTGGCGGTCTGCATCCGGCTCGGCAACCTGATGAACTCGGAAATCATCGGCCGGCCGACGGCGGTGCCCTGGGCCTTCGTCTTCCGGCGGGTGGATCCCTTGCCGCGCCATCCGGCCCAGCTCTACGAGGCGGCGGCCTACCTGGCGGTGGCTTTCCTGCTCTGGGCCCTGGGGAAGCGCCCGGGATTCTCCGGAAACCCGGGAAGGCTGACCGGCCTGTTCTTCGTCCTGGTTTTCGGGTTCCGCTTTTTCGTCGAATTCCTGAAGCAGGAGCAGGTCCCCTTCGAACAGGCCCTCCCCCTGAACATGGGGCAGCTTCTCAGCCTGCCCCTGGTGCTGGTCGGGATCGTCCTCGTGTCGCGCCGCCGGCCGGCGGCCCGGGCGTAGGCGCCTGGCGCCGCCTGGCGCACCTTCGTTCCATTCAGGAGAAAGAGCGATGATAAAAAAACGTGATTTCGACAAGGAAGCCGCGGCCTGGGACACGCCGCAGCGCCTCCGGCTGGCGGGCGACATCTTTTCCGCCCTGGAGCGCGAAATCCCGCTGTCTGCCGGCATGGACGCGGTGGATTTCGGCTGCGGCACGGGGTTGCTGGCGCTGGCCCTGGCGCCCCGGGTGAAATCGGTCACCGGCGTGGACTCGTCGCGGGGCATGCTCGAGGTCCTCGACGGGAAGATCGAGCGCCTGGGCCTGACGAACGCCAGGACCCGCTGGATGGATCTCGAGGGGGGAGACCGGCTGCCCGGCCCTTGCCACCTGCTGGTCAGCGCCATGGCCCTGCACCATGTCCCGGACGTGGCGGCGCTGCTCGCCGCCTTTCGCGGGGCGCTCCGGCCGGGCGGCCACCTGGCCCTGGCCGACCTGGAGGCGGAAGACGGCTCGTTTCACGGAGACAACACCGGTGTCTTCCACTTCGGCTTCGAACGGGAGGCCCTGCGGCGCCTCGCCGCCGGGGCCGGATTCGTCGATGTCCGGGACCGCCCGGCCTCGGACATCGAAAAGCCGGGTCCGGACGGCCGGCTGCGGAAATACCCGGTTTTCCTGCTGGCGGCGCGGGCGCCGGAACCGTAGCCAGGAGGGGAGCCATCGGCCGCCGGATCGATCCGGAAGGGAAGGCGCAGTCGTAGGCGCCAGGCGCCGCCTGGCGCACCTTCGTTCCGTGTTTAGGCGCTCGGCTTGCCGTGCGCCATGGGTCCTGCCTTTGGGTGCGCCTTGCATCGCAAGGCGCCTACGCCTGGCGTCGACGCGCTGAATACCCTGCCCTTGAGTTTTGTTGTTCCCCGCCGTCGGCGGGGGAAGGGAGCGGACCGGTTCCCGGCGGGAAGATTTCCCGCGGGGCCGACGGATTTCCGGTTGCCCGGAGG
>CAYTBK010000261.1:0-3788 GCA_964436005.1 uncultured Acidobacteriota bacterium | reverse complement strand
CAGGCGGCCGAAATGGGCCTCATCGACGGCGTCACCACCAACCCGACCCTCATTTCCCGGGAAAAGGGCGCCTTCAAGGACATCATCCGCGAGATCTGCGCGGTGACGCCCGGGCCGGTCAGCGCCGAGGTCATCAGCCTCGAGGCGGAAGGGATGGTCAAGGAAGGCCGCGAACTGGCCAAGATCGCCAGCAACGTGACCATCAAGGTGCCCATCACCCCCGACGGGCTGAAGGCGGTGCGGGTCTTCTCGGCCGAAGGGATCATGACCAACGTCACCCTGGTCTTCTCGCCCCTGCAGGCCCTCCTGGCCGCCAAGGCCGGCGCCACCTTCGTCAGCCCCTTCGTCGGTCGCCTCGACGACATCGGCCACCCCGGCATGGAGGTCATCCGCCAGATCGTGACCATCTACGAGAACTACGGTTACGAAACGGAAGTCCTGGTGGCCTCCGTACGCCACCCCATGCACGTGGTGGAGGCGGCCATGATGGGGGCCGACGTGGCCACCATCCCCTACAAGGTGCTCATGCAGTTCACCAAGCACCCGCTGACCGACAAGGGCATCCACAGCTTCCTGGAAGACTGGAAGAAGGTTTCTGACGGGACCATCCTGTAGCGAGCGGTCCGGCGTGCGCATCCTCGCCATCAGCGACGTCCACGGCGACCTGCGCGGCCTGCGGGCCCTGCGGGAGCGGGAGGGCGCCGCCGACCTGCTCCTGGTCTGCGGGGACCTGACGCACGGCGGCGGTGCGCAGAAGGCCGCCGCCGCGGCCGGCGAGATCGCCGGGCTTTTCCCGGACTGGCTGGCCGTGCCGGGGAACATGGACCGGCCGGAGGTGCTCTCTTTCCTGCAGTCGGTCGGGCGGAACCTTCACGGCGCCGGCTTTCGGCGCGGGCCGGTGGGATTGGCCGGGGTGGGCGCCTGCCCGCCGACGCCCTTTTCCACGCCCTTCGAGCTCCCGGACGACACCCTGGGCGCCCTGTTCGAGACGGCGGCCCAGGCCGTGGACGACTGCCCCGTGCGGGTCTTCGTCAGCCACGCCCCGCCGAAAGACACAGCCCTGGACCGGGTCCGGGCCGGCTTCCACGTGGGCTCGGCGGCCGTGCGCCGGGTGGTGGAGTCGCGCCAGCCGCATGTCCTGGTGTGCGGGCACATCCACGAGTCGGGCGGGCAGGACCGGCTGGGGCGGACCCTGGCCTTCAACCCCGGCCCCCTCTCCGGCGGGGGGTATGTCCGCCTGGTCATCTCCGGCGACGGTTCCGCTCTCGAGGCGGAACTGCTCCGGCTCTGAGGTGGATTTCCATGAAACTGTCCATCGTCATACCTGTTTACAACGAAGAGACCACGATCCTGGAGCTCTTCCGCAAGGTCGACGCCGTGCGGCTCGAGGGCATCGAGAAGGAGATCATCCTGGTCAACGACTGCTCCCGGGACCGGACGGCCGCCAAGCTGGAGGAGCTGTCCGCCCTTCCGCATGTCCGGATCCTGACCCACCCGGTCAACCAGGGCAAGGGGGCCGCCCTGCGGACCGGCTTCCAGGCCGCGACCGGCGATATGGTGGTCATCCAGGACGCCGACCTGGAATACGATCCCGAAGAGTACGCCAAACTCGTCCAGCCGATCCTGGACGGCAAGGCGGACGTGGTCTACGGCTCCCGCTTCGCCGGCGGGCAGAGCCACCGGGTCCTCTACTTCTGGCACTCGGTGGGCAACCGCTTCCTGACGCTTCTTTCCAACATGTTCACCGACCTGAACCTCACGGACATGGAAACGTGCTACAAGGTCTTCCGGCGGCACATCATCCAGTCCATCAACATCGAGGAGAACCGCTTCGGCTTCGAGCCCGAGATCACCGCCAAGGTGGCCAAGCTGCGCTGCAGCGTATACGAGGTGGGGATCTCGTACGCCGGCCGGACCTACGGGGAAGGCAAGAAGATCGGTTGGCGGGACGGCTTCCGGGCGCTCTGGTGCATCCTCAAGTACAACCTTTTCCGGCGGGCGAAGAAGAAGGTCGTCCACGGCGTGAACGACCATGGCCATGCCTCCTGACCCGGTTTCCGTCTACCTCGCCGGGGCCGTGGAGCACGCGCCGGACGGGGGGCTCGGCTGGCGCTCGCGGGTGGAGCGCTTCCTCGCGGGCTTCCCGGGCGTGGTCTGCGTCAATCCCGCGGTCAACGAGACCAAGCCCCTGACCGGGGAGGAAAGGGCCCGGTTCCGGCAATGGAGGGAAACGGATTTCCCCCGCTTCCACGAGGTCATGCAGAAGATCATCCTGTGGGACCTCGAGCAGTTGTCGCGCTGCCAGGCGGTGATCTGCTTCTGGGACGAACCCTGTGCCCGGGGGGCGGGCACGCAGGGGGAACTCACCCTCGCCTGGCGTCTCGGTCTGCCGGTCTACCTCGTGGCGGGCGTCCCGCTGGGCGAGGTGCCGAGCTGGGCGCTCGGCTGCGCCAGCGAGGTTTTCGAGTCGCCGGAGGCGCTGGAAATGCGGCTGGGCCGGGAGTGGAAGCGGTTGACGGCGGTGGCGGATTCGCGTAACATCAGTCTTTTTCACCGGACGCATCGTTCGGATACGGGAGTGACCATGCAGAAATCTTTCAGGGGCCAGACCGGTTGGATCGAGGTCATTTGCGGCAGCATGTTCAGCGGCAAGAGCGAGGAACTCATCCGCCGGCTCAAGCGCGCGGAAATCGCCCGCCTCCGGATCCAGGTTTTCAAGCCGGCCATCGACAACCGTTACGCCGAGGAACACATCGTCAGCCACAGCGAGCTGCGCTACAAGGCCGACGTGGTGTCCAATTCCCAGGAGATCAAGGAAAAGCTCCAGCCGCGGACCGAGGTCATCGGCATCGACGAGGCCCAGTTCTTCGACCCGGGCATCGTCGACGTGTGCAACCTCCTGGCCGACATGGGGAAACGGGTCATCGTGGCCGGCCTCGACAAGGACTACCTCGGGCGGCCTTTCGAACCCATGCCGCAGCTCATGGCCGTGGCCGAGGACGTGACGAAGATCGCCGCCATCTGCATGCAGTGCGGCGCTCCGGCCCACTGCACCCAGCGGCTCATCGAGAGCGACGAGCGGATCGTGGTGGGGGCGGCGGGTTCCTACGAGGCCCGTTGCCGGCGCTGCTTCGAGCCGGAAGGCCGCGCCTAGCCTTTCCCGTTCTCCGGGCGCTTCTCACCGGGCCTCCGGATCCACACCAGGTCGACCGTCATGGTTCATTCCCCCCGAGCACCGAAACACGCCTGGTTGCTGCTGGCGCTGGGACTGACGGCCGCCAGCCAGTCCGGCAACCTGGTGCGGATCGGCGACGCGCCCCCGGCGGCCATCGCCGCCTGGCGCCTGCTCCTGGCCTCGGCCATCATGGCCCTCATGGCCGGGAAAAGCCTCCGCCGGCTGGCCCGCCTCGGCCGGCTGGACCGGCTGCTGCTGGTGGCGGCCGGGTTTGCGCTGGCCCTGCACCTGTACACCTGGATCGCCTCGGTCCAGTCCACCACCGTGGCCAACGCGGCCATCTTTTTTTCCATCAACCCCGTCTTCACGGCGCTGGCCGAGTACCTCTTCTTCCGCGAGAAGCCCAGCCGGCGGCTGTCCCTCTCCATCGGGCTCGGCCTGGCGGGCGTGGGGGTGATCGGCTGGAGCGACTTCTCGCTGCACCCCGAGCAGGTCGCCGGCGACCTGCTCGCCATCCTCTGCGCCGTGTTCTTCTCCGTCTACTTCCTCCTCGGGAAACGGCTGCGGCGGGACCTGCCCAACCTGGCCTACGTCACGGCCCTCTACGCCCTGG
>CAYTBK010000260.1:0-3844 GCA_964436005.1 uncultured Acidobacteriota bacterium | reverse complement strand
TCGCCGGCGTTCACAGCGTCCTTGAGCCGGCAGATGCCGCTGCCGGCGGGGAAACGGTAGCTCTTGCGCAGGGTGGCCACGCGCCCCGTTCCGGCCCAGGCCTCGTGGATGTCGTTCAGGATGGTGCCGATCTCCACCGAGGCCAGCTGGTCGCGGTCGCCCAGCAGCACCACGCGGGCCTCCGCCGGGATGGCCCGGAACAGGCGGGCCATGAGGGGAAGGGAGGCCATGGAAACCTCGTCCACCACCACCACGTCGGCTTCCAGCGGGTTGTCGCGGTCGCGGCGGAACCCGCCGGGAGCCCACTCCAGCAGACGGTGGATGGTGGCTGGCCGCACTTTCCGCAACTGTTCGCGGGTGGCCTCCGAAACATCGAGGTGATCCAGTTCTCCCGCCACGGCCTCCTGCAGCCGGGCCTGGGCCTTGCCCGTGGGGGCGCAGAGGGCCAGGCGCTGGGAATGCTCCCGCTTCAGCAGCGCCGCCAGCAAGGCCGCCACGATGGTGGTCTTGCCCGTTCCGGGACCGCCGGTGATCACGCTCAGGCGCGAGGAGAGGGCCATGGCCACGGCCCCCGCCTGCCGGTCCGGCTCGCCGGGCGCCTCCGGGGTGAAGCCGGCGAAGTGGGCGTGCAGGGCGCGGATCTCGTTCAGGGGAACGGGCGGCGAGGCCGGCTGAGCGGCGCGCCTCGTAAGGTCTTCCGCCAGCTCGCGCTCGTACTGCCAGAAGCGTTGCAGGTATAGGTGGTTCCCGTCCAGGACGAGCGGCCGGTCGGCGGGGCCTTCGCCGGCCCGGGCCACGGCCCAGTCGCAGCGGCGCAGCGTCTCCGCCAGGCCGGCGGGAAGGCGCGGGCCCCGGTCGCCGGCGGCATTCTCGCTGTCGGCGCCGGCGCCCAGCCATTCCCGCACCGGGGTCCCGGGCTCCAGTTCGGCCAGGTCGAGGCAGGCGTGCTGCTCGGTGTGGGTGTGCCGGCTGAGCAGGGCGGTGACCAGCGGCAGTTCACCGGGGCAGTCGGAAGGATTCGGCGCCAGCCGAACGACGAGGCCGGCCAGGGCGGTGTCCAGGGCGCCCAGGAGGCCTTCCGCCTCCAGGGCGGAACAGAATTCCCACATGCTCTTCACCTTGCACCTCCACTGACCAGGACTGCGCGGAGGAGGGAGAGCCGCTCCCGGTCCGGCCGCAGGGAGAAGACGCCGCGCCCGTGCGCCATGCCCCGGACGAACAGGTAGAGCCCGCCGCCGAAGTGGCGTTCGGGGTCGTAGGCGGGGCCCAGGCGCCGGGCCAGGTAGGCGTCCAGGGCCACCGCGTAGATGCCGGCCTGCAGGCTGTAGCCCTTCTCCCGCATCGCCGAGCGCAGGGCCGCCGGCTCGTAGCGGGCCGGTCCCCCCAGCTTGTCGGTCTTCCAGTCGAGGAAGTAGTAGCGCTCTCCCCGGCGGAAGAGCAGGTCCCACGTGCCGGTCAGGAAGCCGGCGAGGGAAGCGGCCCGCTCGCTGAAGGGAAGGGGGGCGGGGGCGCCGTCGCCGGGGCCGGGACGGAAGGCCTCGGCCACCGCCCGGTCCAGGGCGGACAGGTCCAGCCGGTCGGGGGACACGAAATAGAAGGGGGACTCGGCCAGTCGGTCGGCGCGCGGGATGTCGGCCATGCGGAAGCTGTCGCCGTCGGCGCGGATTTCCGTGCGCAGGGCGTTTTCCAGCAGCTTCCCGGCCTCGTCCAGCGGCCAGCCGGAAGGCTCCGCCCAGTCCAGCAGGCCGTGGCGAAGGAGGGCTTCCCGGAGCAGGCTCTTTTCCGGTTCCCCCTCCGCCCACGCCGGCTCGAGCACGCGGGGGTAGTCCATGGCCTCGAACAGGGCGTGGAAACAGTCGCCGGTGCGCGGGCCGCCGGGCAGGCGGTCGAAAGTCCCGGCCTCGGCCTCGGCGGTCTGCCGGTCGACCCCGGTTTCCGCCGGGGACTGTTCGACCGGCTCGGAAGCTGCCGCGGCGTCTGCGCCTGCCCCTTCGCGGCGCGAGCCGGGCCGCTTCCATTCGTGCCGGAGCAGTGAGGTGTAGCTCAACAGGCCTCGGTCGTCGGGCACCCGGCCCTCCCAGACCGGTTCCACCAGCTCTTCGGCCTTCGCTTCGGGGCGGTAGCGCTCCGCGGGGGCCGGAACCAGGTCGGCGGAAAGAACGGTTGCCCCCAGTTCCGGACGGTGTTCCGGTTTGGCCTCTGCCGGTTCGACGATGTAGCTCTTCTTACGCGAGACGTCGTCGGAATCGGCTGCCGGGGGGCCTTCGGCTTCTGGCGCGTTCCCCCCGCCGGCCCTGCCTGCGGACAACAGGTAGTTGAGCGAAGAACCGGTGCTTCCCGTATTCTTTCTTTTATAGTCCTTCGCGTTGGCGAAATAGAGCGTGCAGCGGTGCCGGGCGCGGGTGACGGCGACATAGGCCTTGCGCAGAAGTTCCGAGAGCGATTCGCTTTCGGCCTGGGGGAGCCGGTCGTCCCTGGATGTTTTGTCGAGCGGAATCAAGATTTCGCGGGAGCGGGGCGACGCGTGGCAGGCCCAGAGATCGTCGGGCCGGATTTTGAACGACGTGGTCCACAGGAAGGGGCAGTAGACGATGGGGAACTCCAGGCCCTTGCTCTTGTGGACGGTCAGGATGTTCAGCGCCTTCTCGTCGGTTTCCAGCCGGCTCTCGTAGGCCCTGGTGTCCTTTTCCTCGCCGGCCTTGGCGATGCGCTCGGCGAACCAGCGCAGCAGGGTTTCGGGGGAGAAACCGGCGTCCTTCTCTTGCGAATGCAACAGTTCCGCCAGATGGTACAGGTTGGTGAGCACGCGCTCCGGCCGCTCCTGCCCGGCCACGCGGGCGGAGGCCTGCAGCTTCTCCTCGGCCAGGAAACGGGCGAAGGCCGGCAGCACGCCCTGCCTGTCCCAGGCGTCGCGCAGGCAAAGGAAGACTTCCGTCAGTTCCGCCAGATCGGCGGTTTCGCTGCCTAGGGCCATCAGGCGCTCGTCGGTCCAGCCCAGCAGCGGGGTCGAGAGCGCCGTCCGCAGCAGAACCGGCTTCCCCGGCTCCCGCACGGCCCGCAGGACGTGGAAGAGGCTTTCTGCCTCGTCGGTGCCGAACACGTTCCCCGAGCGGCAGATGATGCAGGGCACGCCCCTTTTCGTCAGCGCGCGGTAGACTTCGGCGGCCTGGTCGTTCCTGTCTACCAGCACGCCGATGTCGCAGGGCTCGACCCGTCGCCCGACGGTGCCGGACGGTGAGCCCGGGGCCGGCACGAAGCGACTGTCGGAGTTCAGCAGCCCCACGATGCGGGCGGTCATGTCCTGCAGCACCGCCTTCTGCATATCCGTCTTCGACTTTTTTTCGCCGTCGAACCACAGCAGCTGAAGGGCCTGCTGATCCGACGCGTCGGCGGACTCGACGACCAGGTTCTGCTTCAGCGGCTCGCGGGGCGCCGCGTCGGGATGGTCGATCTCGTCCAGGAAGAAAGGTCTGCCCATGCCGAACAACTTGTTGATGCTGCCCAGCAGTTCCCGCGTGGATCGCGAATTCTGGGTCAGGGTCTTGCAGTGGTCTGTCCCGACTTTCCGGGCGGCTTCGAGGTAGGTGAAGATGTCGGCCCCGCGGAAGCCGTAGATGGACTGCTTCGGGTCGCCGATCATGACGAAGAGGCCCGGTCCCTCGCCGTAGATGCTGTCGAAGATCTCGTACTGGACGGGATCGGTGTCCTGGAACTCGTCCACCAGGGCCGCGGGGTGCTTCTGCCGCAGCCGCCGGGCCAGCGGGCCGCCCGGCCCTTCGCGGCCCAGGGCGTCCCGCAGGTCGAGCAGCAGGTCGTCGAAGGACATGGCCCGCCGGGCCCGCTT
>CAYTBK010000259.1:0-3847 GCA_964436005.1 uncultured Acidobacteriota bacterium | reverse complement strand
ACAGGACGTGGGCCGAGGCCAGCGTGGCGTGGCCGCACAGGTCCACCTCGCTGGCCGGGGTGAACCAGCGCAGGCCGAAGCGCCCGTCGCCGGGCACCAGGAAGGCGGTTTCGGAGAGGTTCATCTCGGCGGCCACGGCCTGCATCCAGGCGGGTTCGGCGGGGCGGTCCAGCAGGCAGACGCCGGCCGGGTTGCCAGCGAAGGGGCGGTCGGTGAAGGCGTCCACCGTGAAGAGCGGGTAGTTCATGCTTGTTCCTCCAGGGATTCCGGCCGGCGGGCGAACAGTCGCGCGAAGCCGTCGTAGGGTGTCAGGGGCAGCAGTTCGAAGGTGATCAGCCCGTGGCGGACCAGGGGCAGCGTGTCCAGGTGCCGGCGGGCCTCGTCGGTGTCCGCGCACTCCAGCACTAGGACCGCCGTGTGCCGGTCGCGGTGGAAGTGGAGCTCGCGGATCACGCCGCGGCGGTACAGCTCCCAGGCCTGTTCCGCCTCCGCCTCCAGGTGCGGGGCGAAGGCGCCCGGGGGCAGATCGGACGTTTCCTGTTCCAGGGCCAGTATCTTCATCTCGGCTCACCTCCGCGAAGCGAAACAGTGAATACGCAGAAAATGCCGATTCGCTTCCGAAAAATTCGCTGGTGGCGTCCAGGTTTTCCGCTGCAAAAAACGAAGAAGGCAACCGCCTTCCCACCGCTTTCGCAAATTCATAACAAACTACTATGCAAAGATAGGTATCTAATATAAAATAAAAAAGCCTTTCAGGCCGCCCGGCGGCGAGGTAAGGCCCGTTGCCCCGGAGCCCCCTCGGCGGTTTGCTGCTCTGCCGATTTCCTTAATGGGAAAGGTGTTTGCGGCATCTTGCGGTTCAGACGACAGGCGAGCGCCTCAAGGTTCCAGCGCCGGGCCGGGCTGCGCTTCCTGCAGAACCTCGTACCGCTCCTCGATCACCCGCCGGAAGGCGGGGTCGACGGTGTGCCATTCCAGCAGGTCCACCCGGAAGGGCAGGTCCGATTCCTCGAAGGCTTCCGCCAGGAGCCGCCAGGCGTCCCTGTCCAGGGCCTCGCCGCCCACCACGGCCAGGTCGAGGTCGGAGTAGGGCTTGGTCGTTCCGTTCACGCGGGAGCCGAAGGCGCAGACCTCGCAGCCCGGGACGCGTTCGGCCAGGATGCGGCGGACCGTGGCCAGGTGGTGCGGCGCGACATCAATCATTGCGCTGCTCGAGGGCTTCCAGAAGCGCCCGCGCATCGGAAGCGAAGCCGTGGACGGCCTGGTAGACGCCTTCGGCCACGTCGGGCTCGTAGGTTTGCGAGGTCCGGTTCCGCGCATCGTGGTGGCGCATCCAATTCTCCACGTCGTCGATCAGCCGGCTCTCCGCCGCCTGGCGGAACAGTTCGCGCCGGGTTACGCCGTCGGCCGCCGCCGGGCTGATATTCGTCTCCAGCCAGCGCTTGATGAATTTCCAGCACAGCTCGTAGGTGAACTCGAAGTGCTGGATGACGCCGGAGCGGACGGCATTCTGCGCGGTCTCGTCCAGGCTGCCCATGAACGCCCGGTCCTCGCTTTTGGCCAGGACGCCCTGCAGCGCGGCCACGGCTTTCCGCAGGCTGCCCAGTTCAAGAGCCATGCTTGCCTCCTCGGCGGTCGGAATAGAGAGAGACTATACCATTGAATATGAGATTCATAAATGGCCAGCCGGGGCTTCCAGCAGGTGCGCCCCGTACAGCTCGGAGAAGATGGCGGCCTGGCCGCCGGTGTGCCAGAAGAGGACCGTTTCGTCGGGGCGGAAACGGCCCCGGCGGGCCAGGTCCACCAGGCCGGCCAGCGCCCGCCCGGTGTAGACGGGGTCCACCAGCATCCCCTCCAGCCTGGCCAGGAGGCGGACGGCCTCCCGCTCGAGGTCGGTCAGCACCCCGTAGCCGGCCCGGCAGTAGTCGTCGGTGGCCTCCACGTCCGCCGGTGCGAAGGCCAGGGGCTCGCCCAGCTTCTCCGCGGCGGCCGTGGCCAGCGCCGCCACGTTGGCCCGCAGCTCCGCCGCGGGCTCGTCGATGCTGACGCCCAGCACCCGTCCGGGGAAGCCGAAGAGGCGCTGCCCCAGCACCAGTCCGGCGTGGGTCCCGCCGCTGGAGGAGGGGAAGACGATCCAGTCCGGGCAGAAGCCCTGGCCCATCAGTTCCTCCAGGGCGAAGGCGTAGGCCAGCGCCCCCGTGGGGCTGCTGCCGCCGTAGGGCACGAGGTAGGGCTTCCTCCCGGCGGCCGCCTCCCGGGCGCAGACCTCCCCGAGGACCCTGTCCCGGTCGGCCCGGTCGGGGACGGCCACGAAGCGCGCGCCGAACAGCCGGTCGAGCAGGAAGTTGCCGCCGACATCGGCGGGCGGCTCGCCGGTGAGGGCGAGCGTGCAGGCCAGGCCGAAGCGGGCGGCGGCGGCTGCCGTCTGGCGGCAGTGGTTGGACTGATAGGCCCCGGCGGTGACCAGGGTGTCGGCCCCCCCTTCCAGCGCCTCGGCCACCAGGAACTCGAGCTTGCGGGTCTTGTTGCCGCCCAGGGCCAGGCCGGTCTGGTCGTCGCGCTTGACCAGCAGGCGCGGGCCGCCGAGGTGGGCGGCGAGGCGGGGCAGTTCCTCCACCGGGGTGGGCAGGTGGGCGAACCGCAGGCGAGGGATGGGCTTCATGGTTCCTCCGGGTCGGGCCGCGGCGCCGGCGGGCGCGCTCCGGCCGAACGGTCCATTATCCCAGAACCGGGCGGGGAAAGCCACCGCGGGGAAGCTGCCGGGCGCGGCGAAGATCTCAACGCAAAGGCGCAATGGCGCAAAGGCGCAAGGAGAGAAGAGAAGTGATCCGGATTGAGGGGCTTTTTCAAAACCCGTTCACGACACGATGAGTGCCTTGCCCGGGCGTCGGCGTTGAAACCCGCCTTCGTTGCGTCCTGGCGTCCTGTCGCCTTTGCGTTGATGATTCCTACGCGGCGGCCGGCGGTGGGGATTTCAACGCAAAGACGCAGAGGCGCAAAGGCGCAAGGAAGAAAATAGAAGTGGTCCGGATTGGAATTTTTTCAAAGCCCGTTCACGACCCGATGGATTCCGTCCCGGACCATCCTTTCTCCGAAATTGATCACCAGCCCGAGTTTCATCCCGCTCAATCTTAGGTAAGTCAGTGTTTGCGCTTCGAAAACGGAGTTGTATTGCGACACGGCCTTGCATTCGACGATGACGAGATTGTCAACCAGTATATCGATGCGAAGCGGGGAAGCCAGAATCACCCCCTTGTACGGGATGGGCAACGAGACCTGTCGTTTGACCTGCAGCCCACGTTGTTCCAACTCCCAGACCAAAGCCTCTTCATAGACGCTTTCCAGCAATCCGGGACCGCCGAGGGTCCGGTGAACCTCTATCGCCGCATCTACAACTTGCCAACTGATTTCGTTTTCGGTCATGGGCAGACATTATACTTCCGAACCGTTGCCCATGTCACCCTGTATCCCTTGCGTCCTGGCGCCTTGGCGCCTTTGCGTTGTTGATCCTCACGCTTCGGCCAGCGGCGGGGATTTCAACGCAAAGGCGCAAGGGCGCAATGGCGCAAAGAGAGAAGAGAAATGGTCCGGATTGGCGGATCTTTCTTCAAAGCCCGTTCACGATTCGATGGGTACCTTCCGAGGTCGGCGGCGTTGAAACCCGCCTTCGTTGCGTCCTGGCACCCTGGCGCCTTTGCGTTGTGGATCCTCACGCTGCGGCCGGCGGTGGGGATTTCAACGCAAAGGCGCAATGGCGCAAAGGCGCAAAGAGAGAAGAGAAATGGTCCGGATTGGCGGATCTTTCTTCAAAGCCCGTTCACGATTCGATGGGTACCTTCCGAGGTCG
>CAYTBK010000258.1:0-3886 GCA_964436005.1 uncultured Acidobacteriota bacterium | reverse complement strand
GGGCCCCTCGGGCTGCGGGAAGAGCACCCTCATCCGCTGCCTGAACCGCATGCACGAGATGACCCCCAACGCCCGCGTGGAAAACCGGGTGTATCTGCGGGACCGGGAACTCTACGCCCTGCAGGCCGACGAGGTCCGTCGGATGATCGGCATGGTCTTCCAGCGGCCCAACCCCTTCCCCACCATGAGCATCTACGACAACGTGCTGGCCGGCTACCGGCTGAACGGCATCCGGCTGAAACGGGCCGAGGCGGACACGCTGGCGGAAGAGTCGCTGCGCCAGGCCGCCCTGTGGGAAGAGGTGAAGGACCACCTCCACAAGAAGGGGACCTTCCTCTCCGGCGGCCAGCAGCAGAGGCTCTGCATCGCCCGGGCCCTGGCCATGAAACCCGAGGTGCTGCTGCTGGACGAACCCACGTCCGCCCTGGACCCCAAGGCCACGGCCTCCATTGAATCCCTGATGGAAGAATTGAAGAAGACGGTCACCATCTGCCTGGTCACCCACAACGTGGCCCAGGCGAGCCGCGTGTCGGACTACACGGCCTTCATGTACCTGGGCGACCTGGTGGAATTCGGCGGCACGGAAACGTTGTTCACCGTGCCCAAAGACAAGCGGACGGAAGAATACCTCGGGGGGAAATTCGGGTAGCCCCCGCGCGGAACAGGAAACCTCGGAAGAAACGGAACGGAGGACGCAGCATGCTGAGTGAAAGGATCTTGAACCTGAAAGAGCGCCTGGTTCGCATGGCCGCCCTGGCCGAAGACATGATCGCCAAGGCCGTGCGCGGGCTGCAGCAGCGGGACGCCGACCTGCTGGGGGAGGTGGTGGGCGGGGAGGAGCACCAACTCAACGGCCTCGAACTGGAGGTCGAAGAGGAGTGCACCCGGATCATCGCCCTCTTCGAGCCCAAAGCCCGCGACCTGCGCACGATCATGGCCGCCATCCGGATGTCCCTGGACCTGGAGCGCATCGGCGACCACGCGGTGAACATCGCCCAGGGCGCCCTTTTCCTCGTGGCCCGACCGGAGGTCAAACCCCTGGTCGACACGCCGGTCATGGCCGGATTGAGCGCGGCCATGATGCGGGACAGCGTGGAGGCCTTCATCCGTGGCGATGCCGCCCTGGCCGCCGCCGTGCTCGGCCGCGACGACGAGGTGGACGCGCTGTGCGCGCGCATCATCGGAGATCTGGTCCCCCTCATGGCCGCCGACCCTTCCCTCATCGAGCGGGCCATGAAGCTGGTGCGGGTGGTCCAGAACCTGGAGCGCATCGCCGACCTTTCCACCAACATCGCCGAGCAGGTGATCTACCTGGAGGAAGGGCACAGCGTGAAGCACCGCCACGCGGAAAGCGGCCCGGCGCCGGACGGCCCGGACGGGGGACAGGCATGAAACCGAACCTCGCCATCGTGGAGGACGACCCAGATCTGCTGCGGCTGATCCGGGAAACCTTCGGCAAGGCGGGCTACACGCCCATGGCCTTCGCCGATGGGCAGTCCTTCCTGGCCTCCCTGGCCTCCTTCGTCCCGGACCTGGTGATCCTGGACCTCATGCTGCCCGACGTGGACGGCTTCGACGTCTGCCGGCGGCTGCGGGCCGACGCGGCCACCGCGGGCATGCTGATCCTCATCCTCACCGCCCGGAACGACGAGACCGACAGGGTGCTCGGGCTCGAGCTGGGGGCGGACGACTACGTGACCAAACCATTTTCGCTGCGGGAGTTGGGCGCCCGGGTGAAGGCGCTGTGGCGGCGCGGCGTTCGCAACGAGCCCCACGAGGCGATCCTGGAGATCGGCGACGCCATCCGCTTGAACCAGGACACGTTCGATGTTTTTGTGGAGGGGGGGAAGGTGGAGTTGACCTTCACCGAGTTCCGCCTCCTGAGCATCCTCGGGGAGCGCAAGGGGCGGGTCTTCACCCGGGAGGCCCTGCTGAAGCGCCTGTGGGGCAACGAGAAGATCGTCCTGGACCGAACGGTCGACGTGCACGTCAAGAATCTGCGCGAAAAACTCGGTGCGGCGGGGAAGTGCATCCGCAGCATCCGGGGAATGGGCTACAAAATCGGAGAACCATGAAAAACAGGAGCTTTTTCATCAGAATCTGGGGCGCCTTCGTGGCGGTGCTGGTTTTCGCGGGCCTGCTGGCGGCACTGGTCACCGCCCTGGCCATCCGCTCCCACCACCGGGAGGAAGTGGCCGACCGGCTCGAGATGGCCGCCCGGATACTCGGAAACGAGGCAGCCGCCGTGATGGCCCGGGAAGGCGAAAGCGGGCTGCTCCCCTGGGCAGTGGAACGGGGCCGCCTCCTGGGGTTGCGGGTGACCCTCGTGGCCGCGGACACCGCCGGGCGCGTCCTGTGCGACAGCGCCGCCGACCCGGCGGCCATGGAGGGCCACGCGCAGCGCGTGGAGGTGGCGGAAGCGCTGGAAAAGGGATACGGCCGCTCGCTGCGCTTCAGCGAAACCACCCGGGTGGACCGGATGTACGTGGCACTGCCCTGGCCGGATCGCGAACACGCGAAGTTCGTGGTGCGGACCAGCGGCGAACTGGCCGCGCTGGACGCTCTCGCCGCACCCTTCCTCTGGTCCTTCCTGGGGACGGGCGGCATCGCCCTGGTCTTTTCCCTGGGGGCCTCATTTCTGGTCACCCGGCGGATGACCCGGCCGCTGCAGGAGTTCACCCGGGCCGCGCGCAGCCTGGCGGCCGGAAATTTCGCGACGAGGGTGCATCCGCCGCCGGTGGGCGAATTCGCCGACCTGGCCGGGGCCTTCAACCGCATGGCCAAGGAAGTGCAGCGGCTGTTCCGGGAGCTTCGCCAGCGCAACGAGGAGTGGACCGTCACCGTCTCGGCTATTCGGGAGGGCCTCGCCCTCATCGACCGCGACTTCGCCGTGGTGCGGGCCAACAAGGCCTTCGCCGACCTGGCGGGGACGCCGGACGTCACCGGGAAACCCTATTGGGAACTCGTCCGGGCGCACCGTTTCGGCGGCCTGCTGGCCAAGGTCCGGGATTCCGGGCAGCCGGCCACCGAAATGATCGACTTCCACGACCGGGCCTATCTGTGCAGCCTGTCACCCATCTGCGATGGCGACATGATCGCCGCCGTCTTCTTCGACATCACGGAAGTCCAGCGGCTGGAGGCCGTGAAACGCGACCTGGTGATGAATTTCTCCCACGAGTTCAAAACCCCCCTGGCGGCCATCCAGGGCTACGCCGAAGCCATGGAGAACGATGACGTCCCCAACCGCGAGTACGCCGCCATCATCCGCCGCAACGCGGAACGGCTGGCCCGCATCACCGACGACTTGCTCCTGCTCGCCGACCTGGAGCGGCGGGACCGTCAGATCCAGCGGGAGGACATCTCCCTGGCGGACCTGACGCGGCAGGTGGAGGAACTGTTCCGCCCCCTGCTTCGCGAAAAGGGTCTTTCCCTGGCCCTGGACATTCCCGGGGGATTCCCCCCCATTCCGGGGGACCGCTTTTTGCTGGAGCAGGTTTTCACCAACCTCGTGTCGAACGCCCTCCGGCACACCGAGCGGGGGGGCGTCACCATCCGGGCCGCCCGGATCGCCCGGCGGGCCGTCGTCGAAGTCTCGGACACGGGGGAGGGTATCCCGGCCGAGCACCTGGAACGCATCTTCGAGCGGTTCTACGTGGTGGACAGGTCGCGCTCCCGTCGCCGGGACGGGACCGGCCTGGGGCTGTCCATCGTCCGCAACATCGTGCTGAAGCACGGCGGGGACATCGCCGTGGTCAGCCGGCCGGGGGAGGGGACCACCTTCAGCCTGCGCTTCCCGTTGCCCGGCCAGGAGGATTATTCCGATGAAAGCTGATAACCTGAATTCCCGGCCCATTATAACGAGGCCGGCGGAAGGACGCCCAGTCTG
>CAYTBK010000257.1:0-3929 GCA_964436005.1 uncultured Acidobacteriota bacterium | reverse complement strand
CGTTTACATCGCAAGGAGAGTACTGAAATGGTGGAAGAGAAATTGAAACAGATCAAGGAAAAGATGGACAAGACCATCGCCGACTACGAGCAGGAGCTCAAGTCCATCCGGACCGGCAGGGCCTCGGCGGCGCTGCTGGACAACATCCGCTTCGACTACTACGGCACGCCGACCTACCTGAAGTCGGCGGCCACCGTCACCACGCCCGAGCCGAACCTCATCGTGGTCCAGCCGTGGGACACTTCCCAGATCGGCGCCATCGAAAAGGCCATCATGACCTCCGATCTCGGCATCACCCCCTCCAACGACGGGCGGGTGGTGCGCCTCCCCGTTCCTCCGCTCACCGAGGAGCGCCGCAAGCAGATGGTGAAGTCCGTGGCCCAGATGGCCGAGCAGCACCGCATCGCCGTGCGGAAGATCCGCCAGGAAGGGCGCGACCAGTTCCAGAAGCTGGAGAAGGACAAGAAGATCTCCGAGGACGATTCCAAGAAGGGTCTGGACAAGGTGCAGGAGTACACCGACGGCTACATCCGCAAGGTGGACGAGATCACCAAGAAGAAGGAAGCCGAGTTGATGAAGATCTGACGGCGGCGGCCGCCCGGTCGGCGAACACGAGGAAGGAGAGAGGAATGCAACGAACACGGAGCACGACGGTGCTGCTGGTGCAGCGCGACGGCGAGACGGTCCTGGCGGGCGACGGCCAGGTGACCATGGGCGAGACGGTGATGAAGCACTCCGCCCGCAAGGTGCGGCGGCTCTTCGACGGCAAGGTCCTGGCCGGTTTCGCCGGCTCCACGGCCGACGCTTTCGCCCTCTTCGCGCGGTTCGAGAAGAAGCTCAAGGAGTTTTCCGGCAACCTCGAGCGCGCCGCCGTGGAACTGGCCCAGGAGTGGCGGACGGACCGCTCGCTGCGCAACCTCCAGGCCCTCATGCTGGTGGCGGACGCGAAAAAGGCCTTCCTGCTCTCCGGCAACGGGGACATCATCGAGCCCGAGGACGGCATCGCCGCCATCGGCTCCGGCGGCCCCTACGCCAAGGCCGCGGCCGAGGCCCTGCGCCGCCACACCAGCCTGCCGACGGCGGTCCTGGCCGAGGAGGCCATGAAGATCGCCGCCTCCCTGTGCATCTACACCAACGACCGGATCTACGTGGAGACGCTGGGCCCGGGGGAGGCGAAGAATGACTGACGCAACCGCCGCCGGGACGGCCCTGCAGAAGGCGCTGCCCACCGGCCACGCCGGGGACTTCGACCGGATGACCCCCCGCCAGATCGTGGCCGAGCTCGACAAGTACGTCATCGGCCAGGCCAAGGCCAAGCGGGCCGTGGCCATCGCCCTGCGCAACCGCCTGCGCCGGCTCCGCCTCGCCCCCGGCATGGCCGAGGAGGTGGCGCCCAAGAACATCATCCTCATCGGCCCCACGGGCGTGGGCAAGACCGAGATCGCCCGCCGCCTGGCCAAGCTCTCCCGCAGTCCCTTCCTCAAGGTGGAGGCCTCCAAGTTCACCGAGGTCGGCTACGTCGGCCGGGACGTGGAGTCCATGATCCGCGACCTGGTGGAGATCGCCGTCAACATGGTCCGGGAGGACCTGGGCCAGGAGGTCCGCGAAAAGGCCGCCCAGCACGCCGAGGAGCGCCTGCTGGACCTGCTCCTGCCCCCCCTCAAGCCGCCGCGGAGCGACCGCGCCGAGGCCCCCGGCGACTGGGCCGCCTTCGACAACTTCTCCAAGACCCGCGAGAAGATGCGCGAGAAGCTCCGCTCCGGCGAATTCGACCATCGCGAGGTGGAGATGGAGGTCCAGGAGTCCCGTTTCCCCTCCTTCGAGGTCTTCACCTCGTCGGGCGTGGAGGAGATGGGCATCAACGTCAAGGACATGCTCGGCGGCATCTTCGGCTCCCAGAAGAAGAAGCGCAAGATGCCGGTGGGCGAGGCCCGCAAGATCCTCCTGCAGGAGGAGCAGCAGCAGCTCGTCGACAACGACCGGGTGGCCCGGGAGTCCATCGTCCGGGTGGAGCAGGCCGGGATCATCTTCCTCGACGAGATCGACAAGATCGCCGGCCGGGAGGGCGGGCGGGGCCCCGACGTGAGCCGCGAGGGCGTGCAGCGCGACATCCTGCCCATCGTGGAGGGGACCATCGTCCACACCAAGTACGGCATGGTGCGCACCGACCACATCCTCTTCGTGGCGGCGGGGGCCTTCCACATCAGCTCGGTGTCGGACCTCATCCCCGAACTGCAGGGCCGTTTCCCCTTGCGGCTGGAAATGGACAGCCTGACGGAAGACGATTTCGTGCGCATCCTCACCGAGCCGCAGAACGCCCTCATCAAGCAGTACGAGGCGCTCCTGGAAACCGAGGGCGTGACGCTGGCCTTCGGGGACGACGCCGTGCGCGCCGTGGCCCGCCTGGCCGCCCAGGTCAACGAGCATTCGCTGAACATCGGCGCCCGCCGGCTCTACACCATCCTGGAGCGCGTCCTGGACGAGGCCCTCTTCGAAGGCCCCGACCTGGCGGAGAAGACCTTCGCGGTCACGGCGGAGTACGTGGAGCACGCCCTGAAGGACGTGGTGGACAACGAGGACCTGAGCCGTTACATCCTCTGACGGAAAGGGAAACATGAAACAGGCAGAGACTCGCGCGATGGCTTTCCGCGCCGGGACCCCGGCGTTCCGGCAACCGGGAGGGCCCCGGCGGCCCGCGGGACGGGGCGCGAAGCGCCGCCTGGCCGCCGCCGCCTTGCTGCTGCTGTTCGCTATCGCGGGCTGCGCGCGGGTCGGCCCCCCCCGGCCGCCCTTCCGGCGCATCCCCCCCCCGCCCGAGCAACTGGCCGCCGTGCAGGCCGGGCCGGCCCTGCAGCTGACCTTCGCCCTGCCCGCTCGCAACATCGACGGTTCCCCCATCCACGGGCACCGGGCCCTGGAGGTTTTCGGCGGCCTGATCCCGCCCGGCGTGGACGTGCGCGACACCATCGGCTGGGGGGAAGTCATCGCCACCCTCGACGCGGCGGGTCTGCAGGCCGTCACCCGGGAGAACCGGGTGGCGCTGCTGCTGGACGTGCAGCGGAAACTGGGGGAGAACGCGGACGGCCGGGCCGCCTTCGCCGTGCGCTTCTCCAACGAGAAGGGCCACTGGAGCGCCTGGACACCCCTCCTGTTCACCGTGGTGGCCCGTCCCCTGGCGGCGCCTCCGGCCGTGCGGGCCGAGGCGGTCAAGGGGGGCGTCAAGGTGGCCTGGGCGGCGTCGGATGCGGCCGCGCCGGGCGACGGCTACGTGGTGTTTCGGAAAGAACTGCCGTCGGGCGACATGGTCGAGGCGGTTTCCGTCGGCCCGGATGCCTCCGAAGCTCTCGACGCCGAATGCCGACCGGGCCTGCGCTACTGGTATTTCGTGGCCGGCTTCCGCCGCGTGGCGGGGCAGCGCGTCCTCGGTGCCTTCCCCTCGCCGGTGGAGGTAGACACGCGGGACGTCTTCCCGCCCGACGTGCCCACGGCGCCTTCCGTGGTGGAAGAAGACGGCCGGCTCCGGATCATCTGGAACCCTTCGCCGGACCCGGACGTAACCGGGTACCTCGTCTTCCGTTCCGCCGAAGACGGCGCCTGGGCCCAGGCAACCGGCGAAACCGTGGCGGCCTCTTCCTGGGTGGACCCGGAAGCCGACCCGGCCCGGCGCTGGAAGTACCGCGTGATGGCCGTGGACGGCCGGGGCAACCGCAGCGAGCCTTCCGTGGCGGCGGACTGGGAAGGGCGTTGAGGAGGGGCTTTCCTGTCGGCCGGCCGGCCGGCCGCTGAACATCAGCGGGTCTCGCGCCCGCCAATCGGACAAGAGGAGATAATCATGAAGTTTTTCATCGACACGGCAAACATCGGCGAGATCCGTCAGGCGGCCGAAATGGGCCTCATCGACGGCGTCACCACCAACCCGACCCTCATTT
>CAYTBK010000256.1:0-3968 GCA_964436005.1 uncultured Acidobacteriota bacterium | reverse complement strand
CTTCCGCCGAAAGGCGCAGCCAGCAGCGGCAGGGCCCTGCGCCCGACCACGGAACCCGGGTGCGCCATGCGGCGCATGGCGCCTACGGGCATACACCGTGCAGCGCATGGCGCCTGCACCGCCGACGGAGACTATTCCACCACCATGGGCACGCTGGCGGAGTGGCTGTTGAACTCGGGCGCGTACATGCACTGGATCTCGGCCAGGCCGGAGGGGTAGCGCCCGCGGAGCTGCACGCGGAGCGTGTACTCGAAGACGTAGGTGCCCTTCGGCAGGTAGTCGATGAAGAAGTGGGAGGCCGTGTCGCGGGTGGACTGGTAGTAGGCCAGCCCGTCCTGGTAGCGGTACCCCGACAGGACCGAGGTGGGCTCGAGCCCGCTGCCCCGCCCGTCCTTCAGGTGCACGTACTCCATGTCGCGGTCCGTGCGCAGGGTGATGCGCACCGTCACCAGGTCGCCCACGCGCAGGGGGCCCGCCACCGGCTCGATCACCGGGCCGCGGACGGTGTCCCGCTGCAAGAAGAGGGCCTTCTCCAGCTTCAGGTTCGTCTCGTGGGTGCCCACCGCCGAGAGGTCCTGGAAGTACTGGAAGTGGACCCCGCCCCAGGCGATGCCGGGGGTCTTCTTCTCCACCTCGATGCGGGCGCACTCGGGCCGGACGTCGGCGCCGGCGTAGCGCACCTCGTAGAAGCCGGTGCCCGGCTCAATCCGGCCGGGCCGGACCGCTTCCCCGCCCAGGCGCACCGTCACCGGCTCGCTGTCGGAGAGCAGGTTCGCCCCCGGCACCAGCAGGGCGTAGACGGCCTCGGCCGTGCCCGTGGTGGTCTTCCAGGCCTGGGTCTGCTTCTGCTTGAGCAGCCAGACCTGGCAGTCCTCCACGGACCTGGCGTCGCCGGCCACCTCGCCCAGGGCCTCGATCATCACGGCCTGGGTCTCGATGGGCGCGCGCCACCACCACCAGGAGAGCTCCTGCTCCCGCCAGAACATGCCCATCTCGGGGTCGGACACGCTGCGCTCCTTGAGGGAGGCCACGATCTTCCCCGCCGTGACGGCGTCGCCGAAGCGCTTGAGGGCGATGGCCAGCTGCCCCTGGCTGAGCCGCGAGTCCAGCCGCAGCCAGTACTGGCGGGCCTGGCCGAGGAAGTAGGCCAGGGCCGTCTTCGCCTTCCCGGACACCGCCTGGTCCTTCAGGAAGAAGCTGCGCATGTGCAGCCAGGCGGCCACCATGGGCGAGAGGTGGTTGGAGGCCCGGACGCTGGCCGGGATCGCGCGGTAGCACTCGTCCAGCCAGCCGTCCAGGTAGTCCAGGGCGCGGAGGGCCAGCGAAACGTCGATGTCCGCCCCGAAATGCCGCAGCTTGCCGAAGCCGGCGGCCACCACCAGGGTGATCCAGGGGGCCGGCCGGCCGCCCGGGAACCAGGGCCAGGCGCCGTTGGACAGCTGCATGTTCTTCAGCTTCTCCATGGCCGAGCCGATGCTGTTCTCCATGACGTTGGCGTCGAACAGCAGGCCCACGTTCTGCTTGGCCGTCTCCTCGGACTTGGCCTCGAGCACCCAGGGGGTCTCCTCCAGCAGCACCGACTTGAGCTCCTGGTTCTTCTGCAGGTTGGACTTGAGGGCGTCCGTCCCCCGCCAGGCGTCGAAGATCTGCCGGATGCGCGGGTCCGACACGGCGATGCGCCGGGCCAGGGCGTTGGCGAAGAGGCGGTGGAAGACCTGCTCGGAGCACTCGTAGGGGTACTCCATGAGGAAAGGCAGGGCCTGCACGGCGTACCAGGCGGGGTTGGAGGCCATCTGCACGGTCAGGGAGAAGGGCTGCGGCCCGTCGGGCCGCCCGATTTCCGCCAGGCACGCAAAGTTGAAGGGGCGCTTCTCGACGCCCCGCACCCACAGCGGCACCGACTCGGTGACGAAGACCCGGCCGGAGAGCACCGGCAGCGGGCCGGCCTCGCCGTCGGAGAACTTGCCGGAAACGGCCTTCACCACGTACTGCAGGGGGCCCTGGCCCACGGGCACCTTGATCCGCCAGGAGAAGGAGGCGCTGGAGGCCGCCTCCAGGTCGAAAGTGCGCTCGGCGTCGGCCAGGCCCAGGGCCTCGCCGGCGGGCCGGCCGGTGAGCAGGTCCCGGAACTCCAGGCGGACCACGCCGGAGAGCTTGCCCTCGGACACGCTGACCACCTTGGCGGTGAACTCGATCTCGTCCCCCTCCCGCAGGAAGCGCGGGGCGTTGGGCTGCACCATGAGTTCCTTGCGCGTCACCGTCTGGCCCGTCAGCAGGCCAAAGCGGCAGTCCGCGGTGTGGGCGAGGCCCAGGAACTTCCACCGGGTGAGGGCCTCGGGCATGGTGTACTCCATGGCCACCGAGCCGTCCTGGTCCATGGTCAGGCAGGGGAAGAAGAAGGCCGTCTCGCTGAGGTTCTCCCGGGCCTTGACGTCGTCCAGGGCGGCCTTGTCGCCCGCGGCGCCGCCCACAGCAGACTGGTCGGGCTTTGCAGACAGATCGGCCGTGGTTCCGCTCTGGATTTCCTCCTTGGCAACGGAGGCGGCGGCCAGGCCGTCCATCTGGGCCACCATGGGGGCCGGCGCCGGGGGCGCGGCCTCCGGCTGGTCACCGCCCCCGTTGCGCCCGCCCTTGGACTTCATGGCCACCCCGGGCATGGCCATCATCCGCCGGTTGTAGGCGTAGAGGAAGAGGCTCTCCGTCACCGAGGAGGGGAAGCGCACATAGGAAGCTTCGGGTTCGCCCGGCAGCTGGCTCCACCGGTCCCGGACCTGCGACACGTGCTGCATGGCGTTGATGAAGTTCGTCCAGCCCGAACCGGTGTCGTAGTGGAAGAAGTGGAACCCGGACCAGGCGTGGGGATAGAACTGGTCCAGCGAGGCGTCGTAGAGGGTGGCCGCCATCTCCGCGGCGGCGACCGCGGCCCCTTTCCCCTTGATGCGGACCACGGTTTTCTCCCGCGCCCCCGGCTCGGTTTTATCCCGGAAGCTCTCGAAGCCGAGCTGCAGATCCTTGTTGTCCCAGGGCACGAAAAAGGAGTGGCTGCTGGTGTAGTTGCGATTCTCGCGCACGAAGGTCAGGCGGACGGTGAAGCCGCCCCGCCAGTCCTCGGGGATGGTTCGCCGCACCCGCCGCATGGTGGCGCCGGGTTCGCTCCAGCTGCGTTCCGTTACCACGCCGTCGCGCAGCAGTTCCAGCACGCTGCGGCCCTCGGCGTAGCCGGTGCCCCAGACCAGGTCGAGCTCCTCGCCGACCAGGAGCACGCCGGACCTGACCTTCACCAACGAGGGGATCTTCAGCCCGCATCGTTTGGCGTCCCAGTCGGGCAGCACCATGAGTGGGTAGAAGGCGCGCACCGGGCGTCCGTGGGCGTCGCGCGACACGGCCTCCAGCCGGTAGAAGCCCTCGGGGAGGGCAAATTCCGCCGAGGCGCTCCCCGCCTTGGCGTAGAAGGGCAGTTCCTTGATCTTTTCCCCCAGCGGCCAGCGCTGCCAAACCTCGGGGCCCGGTTCCACCCGGCCATAGCGAGGGGACAGGGACGTTCGGACGGGCGCCGCCGGCTGCACGAGGGAATAGACCGTCAGCGTGCCCTCCGCCTCCAGCGGGTTGCCGTCCAGGGTCTGGGCGGCGATGCGCACGGGGAAGGCCGTGCCGGCCGTCAGGCTGTCCGCGGCGCTCAGGCCCAGGGACAGGGCCGCGTAGCCCAGGGTCACGGTGGCGGAGTCCGAACGGGTTTCCCCGGCCGTGTCGGTGACGTCGGCGAAGACCTGGTAAAGGAAGGTGGGGTCGGCGCTCTCCGGCACCGACAGGTCGGGTTTGGCGAAGAAGCGGACGGTGAAGGACCCGTCCGGCCCGGTTTCCGTGCGGCCGTGGGTGATCTCCTGCGACTGGTTGGACTGCGGCCCGCCGCCGTGGTACCACTCCCACCAGTAGGGGTAGCGGGTCAGCCGGACCACCCGGTAGCGCAC
>CAYTBK010000255.1:0-4054 GCA_964436005.1 uncultured Acidobacteriota bacterium | reverse complement strand
CGGTCGTGGCACCAGTCGAAGACCAGGGCGATGTCGCCGAATTTCGTGCTCCAGGAGGCGGGGTCGTCGAGGTCGGCCTGGGCGGCGGCCACGGCCTGGTCGCCATAGGAGGCCGTGCCCGTGAGCGCGTAGACCAGGGCTTTGGCCAGCATGGCGCCGCCGGGGTCGTCCGCTTCCGCCTGCAGGGCTTCCCAGCGGGGATTGTCGGCCGCCATCCGGGACAGGAGTTGGGCCCGTTTGGCGGGTGTGAGGAAAAGCCGCGGGTGGCCGGGCGGGATGCCCAGCAGGCGGAACGTGACGGTGTCCGTGGCCGATTCGCCCAGGTTGTTGGTGACGGTCAGTTCGAAGACCCAGGTGCCCGCGGCGTCGGGCCGGAACGTGGCCGTGTTCGACGCCCCCTCGGAAACGACTCCGCCCAGGGCCGATCCGTAGGCGGCCCGGACGATGCGCCAGCGGTAGGCCAGGGTGGTGTCGTCGCCCCCCGGGCGGTCGTGGCTGGCGGAGCCGTCCAGGGTAACGTCCCCGCCGGCCCAGGCGAAGCTGGACACGTCGGCGCCGGCATCGGCGTAGGGCACGTCGGGGTTGTACACCACGGTCAGGGTGGGGCGCCGGTCCGGCTCTTCGGCAGACTGGGCGGAACGGAAGGTGCGCCAATCCACGTGGTTGTCCTCGTAGCCCGTGGCGTCGCGCAGCACCAGGCCGCAGTTGGGCGTTTCGCCCCGAACCCAGCGCCGCACCAGGGCGGTGGCGTCCCACTGGTACCAGCCCTCGTTGACCACGTCGGCGAAAGATTCCGGTTCTCCGGCGTAGTCCGTCCCTTCTCCCAAACCCACTTCCGCCCAGGGGGCATCGGTGCCTTCGCCGGGGAAGAACCGGGCCGCATACTCCCCCGTGGCGCCGTGCTTGCCGGCGCTGTCGATGGGGGAGCCGACCTGGTTTCCCTCGTCCCACGGCTTGAGGGCCTGGAACAGGCGGACGCGGCGCGCGAAGTCCTGCGTCCCGTTGTAGCTGGAGCGCTGGGTGTTGAAAAGGGAGATGGTGGCCGAGACGATGGCGCTGTGGGCCGGGATGGCCGAGAGGTCGAAGCGCAGCAGGGGGTTGTCGCCCCCGTCCCGGTCCAGCGTCAGCACGGCGTTCTGCCCGTAGTTGAGGGTGCGCTGGGGCGGCGCGTCCCAGTCCAGCCGGCTCACCCAGGTGTCGGCGCAGCCGGCGTAGCCGTCCAGGCCCTGGCGGAACACCTTCGTGACCAGGCCGGCCCGGGAGGCGCCGCTCAGCAAGGCCAGGAGCGCCAGGACAAGGGCCGTACGGGCGCCCTGTCCCCGCCGGATGGGGGTGGCGGGGGAAACCGGTCTGGCCGCTTCGGTTCGGGACGAGGCAATCGCTTCCATGCACATCGTTTCCACCTCCGGGTCGAATGCCGGCGAGGCCGGGACGACGGCCGGGAACAGGTTCGGGAATTCCCATCCCTGTGCCAGGGAACATACCGTCGGTTTCCCTGCTCCTATTCCCCGGCGGCCTTATCAGGTCGGATCGGTTCTTTCTTCATTATGCCATCGGGCCGCCGGTGAGGCCACCACTTCCTGCCCGCCGGGCGCTCTGCGTAGGCGCCTTCCGCCGGAAGGCGCACCCGGGGGCAGACTGCCGGGCGCATGACTCTCCTCACGCGACAGCGCGGAACGGGGGTGCGCCTTGCATCGCAAGGCGCCTACGGGCGGGCGTCGCAGGCGCCTTCCGCCGGAAGGCGCACCCGGGGGCAGGATTCCGGGGCACGGCCCGCCCAGCGCGACAGGGCGGGACAGCGTTGCGCTGGGTAACGTCTGAAGCGGTAAGCAGACCTTCCTCACGCCGCAGGCGTGGCACACCACAGCCCGGGGCCGGCGCCGCGCCGGCCCCGGGTATGCCGCCACCCTGCAGAGGAATCCCTGAAGGGGATTCACGTACGAAAGTCATGATTTTTCCACCTGGACAGCATCTGATGTTCATCCCCTTCAGGGATGACGGGGGGCTTCACGCCTCTCCCCGGGGTCGGCGAAACGCCGACCCCGGGCTAATTTGTGCGGCGCCGGCGGCGCCGGTGGCGAGCACGCCACGGATGGACGCGCCCTCCGCCGGACATGACCGCCGGAAGGCGCACCCGTGGACCGCCGGCTTCCAGCCGGCTCGTGGCAACGAAGCGTCCCCTGGTGGGGATGCCGGCAAGATGCCGGCGGTCCCGGGGCCACGATGAAAACCTTCGAGTGCGGCGCGGAGGCGGCCACGCCGCCCCCCCCCGTAGCATCGCCCTCCGGGCGATGCCGACGCACTCAACGGTACCAGCAGTTCACCCAGCGACCCTGTTTGCGTTGTCCAGCGCCCAGAGGGCGCTGGTACGACCGCCGCGCCGCTCCGCAGGTTGCGCGGCGCGAACAAAGCGGCGCTCCGCAAAGCTGCGCGACGCACTCCTGGCCTACGGTTCAGACGCGACCATGCGGAACGCGGGTGCGCCTTGCATCGCCAGGCGCCTACGGGCGGCCGGCGCAGCCAAGCGCACAGACTTCAGGTCTCGCCCAGGGCGCGTTTCGTCTGGGCCCACCCCAGCACCCGGTGGACCGAGGCGGGGAAGGCGAAAACCTCCCGTTCGCCGGGGGGGATCCAACGCCCCCCGGCGGTTTCGGGCCGGGAAAACCGCTCGTCGCACCTCAGGTGAAATACATGCAATTCCAATGTAAAGTGGGTGTAGGCGTGGGTCAGGACGCCCACCCGTTCCAGGCCGTTATCGGAGAACGTGTCGCTCGGGGCGGACAGGCGGGACAGGAGCCGCCGGACCGCCTCTTCCGCGGCTTCCCCTTCCTGACGGTACTCCTGGGGGAAGTCCCACAGGCCGCCCAGCAGGCCCCGGGACGGGCGCCGCTCGAACCAGAGGCCGTCCCCCCGGCTGAGCAGCAGGGCCACGGCCGGCCGGACCGGCCGGGGGGCCTTTTCGGCCCGCCGCGGGTACGCTTCGGGCTCTCCCCGGGCGAAAGCCCGGCAGTCGGCGGCCAGGGGGCAGCCGTCGACGCAGCGGGGGGCCCGCGGCAGGCAGAGGGTCTGGCCCAGTTCCATCACCGCCTGGTTCAGGTCGCCCGGGTGGCCGGCGCCGCCGTCGGCGGAAAGCGCCTCCATCCACGACTGGAAGAGTGCCCGGGTGCGGGCGGTGGCCCGCGGGCCGGGCACCGGGTCGTCGAAGGCCCCCCACCGGGCCGCCACCCGCAGGCCGTTGCCCTCCACCGCCGGCAGGGGCTGTCCGCCGGCGATGCTCAGCACCGCCGCGGCCAGGTATTCCCCCACGCCCGGCAGCGCCCGGAAAGCCCGGGCGTCGGTGGGCGCCACCCCGCCGTGCTCCCGCACCACCGCCCGGGCCGCCCGGTGGAGGTGGCGGGCCCGCCCGTAGTACCCCAGGCCTTCCCACTGCTTGAGGACCTCCCCTTCCTCGGCGGCAGCCAGGGCGGCCACGGTGGGGAAGCGCTCCAGGAAACGCCGGTAGTAGGGGATGACGGTAACGACGCGGGTCTGCTGCAGCATGGCCTCCGACACCCAGACCCGGTACGGGTCGCGCGTCTCGCGCCAGGGCAGGGGGCGGGCGCAGCGGGAAAACCACGCCAGCAGCCGTTCCGCCGCGGGCGGTGTGCCGGGGGGGGGATTCTCGGGCCATTCCGCGGCCGTTCCGGCCCCTTTCCCGTTCCGCTGCCCCCGACGCTGGCGCCGCTGTTCCATCGAACCCTCCTGGCCGGCTTCGCCCGGTCCGGTCATACCTTACCACGTCGGAATTTCTCCGGAAAGCCCGGCCGGTTGGGATAAAATCCCGAAGCCGGCGCGAACGCCCCATCGGCCGGCGCCACCCTACGAAAGGACGTCACCCATGAAACTGGACCACGAACCGACCCTGGACGAGATCCGGGCCGCCCACGCGCGCATCCGGCCCCTCATCCACCGCACGCCCGTGCTGACCTGCCGCACCGTCGACGAGCTCGTCGGCGGGCGGGTCTTCTTCAAGTGCGAGAACTTCCAGAAGGTGGGCGCCTTCAAGTACCGCGGC
>CAYTBK010000254.1:375-4064 GCA_964436005.1 uncultured Acidobacteriota bacterium | reverse complement strand
TCCTGGAGAGGACTTTCACCTCCCAGAACGCGCACACTCTCGGGCGCACGAATCGCCGTCTCGGAAGACGGCCGCCGCCTTTACGTCGAGGATTTCCGGCGGGGGTTCACCCTGGTCGACCTGGCCACCCAGGCTCTCCGCACGGTGGCCCGGCCGGCCGACGTCAGCACGTTCGGGGTGGACGGCCTGTACTGCCACCGCGGAAGCCTGGTGGGCATCCAGAATGCGGACGGGGCGGAGCGGGTGGTTCGGTACGACCTGAACGAGGCCGGGGACCGGATCGTCCGGATGCGCGTCCTCGAACGCGGCAGCCGACTGTACCGCATCCCCATGACCGGGGCCATCGTCGGCGGCGCCCTGTACTTCGTCGCCTATGCCCGGCGGCTGGCCCCGGACGGGACGCTGCTCCCGCCGGAGGCGTCGCCCCAGGAGACCCTGGTGATGCGATTGCCGCTGGGCTGGTAGCCACCCATTTTTTCAAGGCATTTGCCAATCCGACAGATTTTCAGGGGAGAGGTGCCGCATGCCGGTCATCACCATCGAAATGACGCCGCAGAAATACGCCCAAAAAGCGGAGATCGCCAGGGTGTTCACCGATGAACTCAGCAGGATCACGGGGATTCCGAAGGAGCCGATCGTGGTGCTCTTCCACGACTTGCCGCCGGAACAGATCGCGTCGGCCGGCGTGATGCTGCCGGAACGGATGAAAGGCGGGCCCGCGAAATAACCCCCGGCCCGCGCCGGGAACAGGACCCCGCGCCCTCAATCGTCCGAAGCGGTGACGATGGCGCCGTAGCGGTGCGTGGGATTCGGGCGCCCCGGGCGCAGGCTGCGGAGATCCGCGACGGTGGCATGGACGGATTCACCCGTCAGGTCGGCGATCCGCCGCCTCACCAGCGCTTCCAACCGGTCCGGGGGCAGCTCCGCCCGGGCGTTCACCACCATCTCGACGGCGGCCGGCGCGTTGCGCATCTCCCCCCGCAGGGAGATTTCCCCGTCCGTGCGGGTGAGGTTGGCCAGGACATACTCTCCGTCGGCGGAAAGGAACACCTTGAGGTGGGCCACCGCGGCGCCCTGCTCCTGCAGGTCGGTCTGCAGCCCGGCGAGCACGCTGCGGCAGACCGCCGCCCAGTCGGCGCCTTCCCGGCCGGACAACCGGACCGTGGCGTTGAGCCAGCCGAGCACCGCCTCGCCCTCCGCGTAAATGTCGTAGTCCACTTCGGCCAACCGCCGGCCGGCGTTTGACCCTGCCAACATTTCTTCCAGCCATTCGTCGAGCCCCTGGCCGGTCTTAGCGCTGAGCGCACACACCGCTGCAGCGGGGCAGGCCCGGGCCAGCCGCGCTTTCAGTTCCGCCAGTTCCCCCACGGTGAGCAGGTCCGCCTTGCTGATGGCCACGATGTCAGCCTCTTCGAGCTGCTTGCGGAAGATGTAGGCGGCACTCGGGTGCAGCCCGGCCGTACCGCCGTCCAGGATGTCGCCCAGGCGGGCAGGGTCTGCCAGTACCGTCAGGGGCGCGACCGCCACTTCGCGCCGGCTCCGTTCCTTGAGCGGCTGGACGATGGTGGCGGACAGGTCGGTGCAGCTGCCGACGGGTTCGGCGATGATGACGTCAGCCTCCGCCCCGGCTTTCAGGTCGGTCAGGGCATGGAGCAACCCGTTGAAATTGCAGCAGAAACAACTGCCGCTGACCTCGGCCACACGAACGCCGCTGCGGGACAGCCAAGCCGTGTCCACCAACTCGGGCGCCTGGTCGTTGGTGACGAGGCCGACCCGCCGGCCGCGCCCGGCGAGCCGCTGCGCCGCCTCCCACAGCAGAGTCGTCTTCCCGGCGCCCAGGAAGCCACCCACCAGCATCAACCTGGTTTTCATTCCGTTTCTCCTTTCGACAGGGGTTGTTTGACGGCGCACGCGCACCGGACGGGCTGCTTCATGGCCGGCTCCAGCACGTGGAGGAAGAACAGCGCCGCTTTCGTCAGGCGCGCAGGTTTCCGGAGCGCCGAACGCGGAGACGCTCCCTCGTCGACGCCCGCGAGTCCGTGGCGCAGGCTGAAGTCTGCGCCACGGCCGGAGCGACCCGAACCGCGGAGTTGCGCCGAGGGCCACCGAGGAGGGCCGCAAGCTCCCGACGCCTGGCCTCCTGGTCTCCTTTTTCGTTCCTGTCCGGTTCGCCCGAAGGGGACCCGCTTCGGGCAACCGCTCATCATGCACCGCCCGGCCGGCGGTTCAATCTTCCTCACCGAGGCTCCGCGAACCTCCGCGGCTCCCTGTTTTCGCCCGATTCCCTCGGGCTCTCCGCGCCCTCCATACCCATCCATCTGATTGTTTTTATTCGTGTTCTCCGTGGCTTCGTGTATCCTCTCCTCCCCGGCTTCGCGCGAGGACACGCCGCGACGCCTTGGCGTTCGTCGCGCAGACTGAAGTCTGCGCCACTACCGGCATCCTGCCGACATCCGCATTGAGGGACATTGCTTGGCCAGGGGCCGGCTGGAAGCCGGCGGTCCCGGGTGTCGCGCGAGGACACGCCGCGACGCCCGGGGGTCCGTCGCGCAGACTGAAGTCTGCGCCACGACAGGCTGGCTACTTGGCGGCCCCTTTCAGGCGGTCGTAGTTCTTCTCGAAAGCGGGCAACTGCTTGTCGTTCGTCTCCCGGGCCTTCTGGCAGGCCTTCTCGTAGTTGGCCAGGGCCAGGTCCTTCTGGCCGTTGCGTTCGTACGCTTCGCCGAGGCTGTCGTAGGAATTGGCCTCGTTCGGGTACAGGCGGGCGTTGGCCTGGAAGACCGCAATGGCGTCCGCCGGCCGGTTTTTCGTGATCAGGTAGTAACCGACGACATTCAACTGGGCGGCAGATTCGATGCCGTACTCCTTCGCCAGGACGTCGGCGGGCATGTCGGCCATCTTCCGGACGTCGCCGGACAGGACCTTCAAGTGCAGCGCGAGAGCCTTCAGGGGCAGCGAGCGGGTGATCCTCGTCACGCTCTTGGTGAGGTCGGCGTTGTGGCTGATGATGGCGTCGCTCACCATGAAGGTTTCGTATTCCCGCTCCGTGGCGCCGAAATAGGTGGACAGCACGCAACCCACCGCGCTCAGGCCGCACAGGTACAGCGTGTTGCCGCCCTTCTCCTTGAGGATCTTTTCCAAATCCGTCTTGGCGAAGGCGCTGGGGTGGTGCTTGATCACCTTGGCGTCGTCTTCCCGGACGTTGATGTACTTCGGGAATTCGAAAGCCTCGGTGCCCGGCTTGGGGTCGCCGCCGAGTTCCTGATGGTACACGCGGACGACGGGGTAGTTGTTCTTCCGGAAGAGATCGATCAGTGCGTTGATGTTCTCCATCCCCGGCTTGACGTCCTTTTCGTCCATAAATGGCAAGTAGGCGTTCTGGATGTCGATGACGAGCAGGACGGGCTTGTACGGCTCCGCCTTGGCCTTTTCCTTTTTCTGTCCGTAGACGGCGACGGCGCCGAGCAGGCAGAACAGGACGAGCAGCAGGGAAATCCGGTAACGTTTCATGGGCAGCCTCCACCAGGTGAAATTTGTCATGAGAATCGAGGTCTTCGGACGGGGTTTGTGCTCCGAACGATGGTCATACGGGAACGGAGCCGGGATGGTTTGAAAAATGTCGGGCGGCGCAGCGGCCTTCCGGCGGAAGGTCGAGGATGGACGCAAGGGCGGGAACGGGGGTGCGCCTT
>CAYTBK010000254.1:0-275 GCA_964436005.1 uncultured Acidobacteriota bacterium | reverse complement strand
CCGGCAAGAGGTCAGGGATGAGCCTCAGGGCGGGAACGGGGGTGCGCCTTCCGGCAAGAGGTCAGGGATGAGCCTCAGGGCGGGAACGGGGGTGCGCCTTCCGGCGGAAGGCGCCTACGTCAGAAGGTGTCTACGAGGGCGGTGCCGGCGTCACTCCGTTTCTTCTTCCGGTTCCGCTTCCGGGTCCGGGTCCGGTTCGGGCTGGCGCGGCGCCGGTTTCTCCATCACCGGCGGGCGCATGGGCGTCCGTTCGATGGACAGGTTGTCGTCCAGGG
>CAYTBK010000253.1:0-4066 GCA_964436005.1 uncultured Acidobacteriota bacterium | reverse complement strand
CGTCTTCATGGCCTGCGCGGAAGGCGGCGTGGAAATCGAGGAGACGGCGGCGCGCAACCCGGGGGCCATTCTCAAGGAACCTGTCGAACTGGCGGCCGGCTTCCGCCCCTTCCAGGCCCGCAAGCTGGCCTTCGCCCTCGGCATCGCCCCGGAAAGGGTCGCCCGGGCCGCCAAGTTCTTCGAGGCTCTCTACGAGGCCTTCGTCGCCTCGGATGCTTCCCTGCTGGAAATCAACCCCTTCATCGAGACCACGGCCGGCGAGTTCTACGCTCTGGACGCAAAGATCAATCTTGACGACAACGCCCTCTTCCGGCACCCCGAAGTGGCCATCCTCCGGGACTACACCGAGGAGGAGCCCCTGGAGGTCGAGGCTTCCCGTTACGGACTCAACTACATCAAGCTGGACGGCAACATCGGGTGCATGGTCAACGGGGCCGGCCTCGCCATGGCCACCATGGACATCATCACCCTGTGCGGGGGGCGCCCGGCCAATTTCCTGGACGTGAGCGGCGGCGCGACGGAAGCCTCTGTCTCGGCCGCGTTCCGCATCCTGCTGGCCGACCGCAACGTGAAGGCGGTCCTGGTCAACATTTTCGGGGGCATCGTGCGCTGCGACGTCATCGCGCGGGGCATCCTGGCGGCGGCGCAGGCCACCGGCCTGGCCCTTCCCCTGGTGGTCCGGCTGGAAGGCACCAACGTCGAGGCCGGCGAGGCCCTGTTGCGCGAATCCGGCCTGGCGCTGGAACTGGCCGAGGACATGAAGGACGCGGCGGCGAAGGTCAGCGCCCTGGCCGCCGCCGCGGGAGCCTGACGGGCGCCCGCGCGAGCGGCCGGTTCCCCGGGCCGCGGAAACAAGGAATAAGGACATGGCGATACTGGTAGACAAGACGACGAAGGTGGTGGTGCAGGGCCTGACCGGGCGCGAGGGGACCTTCCACGCGCTCCAGTGCCGTCAGTACGGGACGCAGGTGGTGGCGGGCGTCACTCCCGGGAAGGGCGGGACCGTCCACGAGGGCATCCCCGTTTTCCACACCGTGGCCGACGCGGTGGCGCAGACCGGCGCCGGCGTCTCCCTCATCTTCGTCCCCCCCTCGGCCGCGGCCGACGGGATCATGGAGGCCGCCGCCGCCGGCGTCTCCCTGGTGGTCTGCATCACCGAGGGCATACCGACCCTGGACATGCTGAAAGTGGACGCTTTCCTCAAGGCCCGCGGCACCCGTCTCATCGGCCCGAACTGCCCCGGCGTGATTTCGCCGGGCCAGTGCAAGGTCGGCATCATGCCCGCGTCCATCCATGTGCCCGGTTCGGTGGGCGTCATCAGCCGGAGCGGCACCCTGGCCTACGAGGCGGTCGGGCAGTTGTCCCGCCTGGGCCTGGGCCAATCCACCAGCATCGGCATCGGCGGAGACCCCATCATCGGGACCACCTTCACCGACGCCCTCAAGTTGTTCAACGAAGACCCGCAGACCGAGGCGGTGGTGATGATCGGCGAAATCGGCGGGACCGCCGAGGAAGAGGCGGCGGCCTGGATCGCCGCCTCCGGGAAGAAACCGGTGGCCGCCTTCATCGCCGGGCTCACCGCGCCCCCCGGACGGAGAATGGGGCACGCGGGCGCCATCATCGCGGGGGGGAAAGGAACGGCGGCCGACAAGATGGCCGCGCTGGAAGCGGCCGGCGTCGCGGTGGTGAAAAGTCCGGCCGACATCGGCACGACAGTGAAAAACATCCTGGATGCGAGGAAGTGAAATGACCGAAGAAAAACCCAAGAAAGCGCACGAGATCTTGATCATCCCGGAGAATTGCAAGGGATGCGGCATCTGCGTGGACTTCTGTCCGGCCCACGTGCTGAAACTGCACAAGGGGAAAGTCACCATCGCGGCGCTGGAGAGCTGCATCGGTTGCAAGCTCTGCGACCTGCGCTGCCCCGACTTCGCGATTCTGGTGGACAATCCCAACGCCGACCGGATGCTGAAAAACAAATCCCGGAAAATCGAGGAACAGAACAATGAAGATTAAAGAATCCCGTTTTGTTTCAGGCAACGAGGCCTGCGCTCTGGGCGCCATGTACGCCGGGTGCAACTTCTTCGGAGGCTATCCCATTTCACCTTCCTCCGAAATCGCGGAGTACGTTTCGGCCCTCCTGCCGAAGAAAGGCGGACGTTTCATCCAGATGGAAGACGAGATCTCGGCCATGGGTTCCGTCATCGGCGCCTCCCTGGCCGGCGCCAAGGCCTTCACGGCCACCAGCGGCCCCGGCTTCTCCCTGAAGCAGGAGAACCTCGGCTTCGCCTGCATGGCGGAAGTGCCCTGCGTCATCGTCAACGTCATGCGCGGCGGCCCGTCCACGGGGGCCCCGACCTCCCCGGCCCAGGCCGACATCCTGCAGTCCCGCTGGGGAACGCATGGCGACCACCCCATCATCGTCACCTGCCCCACCACCATCCAGGAGATCTTCCTGGAGATGATCCGGGCCTTCAACCTCGCCGAGCGCTTCCGCAACCCGGTGGTGTACCTGCTCGACGAGATCAACGGCCACATGCGGGAGAAGATCGACATCCCCGAACCCGGGGAGATCGAGCTCTGGGAGCGCCCGCGGCCGGAAAACCCGGTGGGTTGGACGACCCCTTACAAGCGCAACGCCGAAGGCGTGGCCCTCATGCCCGACTACGGGCAGGGCAGCCGCTTCCACGTCACCGGGCTCGACCACGGCGAAACGGGTTTTCCCACGGGCAGCCCGGAAATCCGCCAGGCCCTGCACCACTCCCTCATGGGTAAGATCGACAAGAACACGGCGGCCATCTGGAAGAGCGACACCTTCATGGCCGACGATGCCGACGTGCTGGTGATCGCTTTCGGGTCGACGGCCCGGTCCGCCCGGCGCGCGGTGGAAATCCTCCGCCAGGACGGCGTGAAAGCCGGCCTCTACAGGCCCATCACGCTGTACCCGCTGCCGGAGGACGAGATCTTCAACATCTGCCAGAATCGCAAGAAACTCGTGGTCCCGGAAATGAACCTCGGCCAGTTCGTCCTCGAAGTGCGCCGGATCGTGGGACGCGAAATGACCATCGACCAGGTGAACCGCACGGACGGCGAACCGATCACCCCCGACCAGATCATTGCCGCGGTCGTCAAAGCCTAGGCGGAGGAAAACCATGCCCCCGAAAATTACCGATTATTCGAACCTCGTCCGTTCCCAATACATTCCCCACATCTGGTGCCCGGGCTGCGGCCACGGCATCGTGCTCAAGGCCATCCTGCGGGCCGTGGACCGGCTGGAACTCAACAAGGACAAGATCGCCTTCGTCTCCGGCATCGGCTGCTCCTCCCGGGCCGTGGGCTACGTGGACTTCAACACCCTGCACACCACGCACGGCCGGGCCCTGGCCTTCGCCACCGGCGTCAAGCTGGCCCAGCCCGACCTGCACGTCATCGTGGTGAGCGGCGACGGCGATGCCCTGGCCATCGGCGGGAACCATTTCATCCACGCCTGCCGCCGGAACATCGACATGACGCTGGTGGTGTTCAACAATTACATCTACGGCATGACCGGGGGCCAGTACTCCCCGACCACCCCCGTCAACTCCTTCGCCTCCACGGCTCCCTACGGCGCCATCGAGCCGCCCTTCGACGTCTGCGGCCTGGCCCAGGCGGCCGGCGCCACCTACGTGGCCCGGGAGACGGCCTACAACGCCATGTCCCTCGACAAGCTGGTGGAAAAGGCGATCCAGAACAAGGGGTTCTCGGTGGTGGAAGCGATCACCCAGTGCCCGACCTACTTCGGCCGCAAGAACAAGCAGCGGACGCCGACGGACGGCCTCAAGTGGATGAAGGACGTCGCCGTTTCCGTCAAGAAGGCGGCGGAGATGCCCCCCGAGGAGATGAAGGGCAAGGTCGTCGTGGGCGAACTGTACCACGGTGAGCGCCCGGAATACGTGGCCCAGTACAACACCATCATCCAAAAGGCCCAGGCATCCGGCGAATAGCGCCGATGACCACAGTACATGGAGGACGCAATGCAAGAGCGATATGAAATCCGGCTGGCCGGTTCGGGCGGCCAGGGGCTGGT
>CAYTBK010000252.1:0-4071 GCA_964436005.1 uncultured Acidobacteriota bacterium | reverse complement strand
TCGCCGACGGCGGGATCCGCAACCCCGGCTTTTCCGACTACATCGTGCCCACGGCGCCCGACCTGCCCGACCTGGCCGTCGAGTTTATCGAGAATCCCTCCCCGCACGGCGGGTACGGGGCCAAGGGCGTGGGCGAGCTGCCCATGGACGGCGTGGCCCCGGCGATCCTGAACGCCCTGGGGCACGCCTTCGGGAAGGAGTTCGCGCGGGTGCCCCTGACCCCCGACGACCTGTTCCGCGAACTGGGGAAATGAATCGGGGCGCAGGCTTCTTCCTGCGCCCGGAGTATTGCCGGAATCGTCGGCATTTCCATCGGATGGCGGGAGGAAAACCACAAAGCCACGAAAAACACGAAGAAAGAAAATGGGTTAGGGGGGGAACGCCTGGGCGCATGAACCGGGGGAGCCGGCGGTGCGTTTACGATAGCTATCGAACGCCCGGGAGCCATGGAAGGGCAAACAGCGGGGCCACTTGTTTGCCGCCGGCCTGAGAGTCTGGCTCACGCCGGAACAGGCGATCCATTTGATCGCGACCCTGGAGAATCCATTTCCAAGTAAACCACTGATCTCACTAATCAAACATAAGTGAGATGAGTGGGTTGCCCTTTGTTGCGCCGGGGTTTTCCTTCACCAAGGCACATCAAACGGCCCGAAAGGGTGCCGGAATGAGCAAGGACCGGATGGGTGCTCTGCCGCAGGCGCCTTCCGCCGGAAGGCGCACCCGTGGACCGCCGGCTTCCAGCCGGCCCAAGGCCAAGCGACGTTCTCTGGCGGGGATGCCGGCAAGATGCCGGCGGTCCGTGCGCCGCCGGAGCGCCGAACGCGGAGACGCTCACCGGCGGCAGGTATCCGCCTGGCCACTGTGCCGAAAGCGGCGTCTCGCGGACTCGCCGCCGCACTCCATAACGGCGGCCTGCGCCGCTACCGCTTTTTCGGCCGGGCCGCCGACAGGGGCAGCGCATCCGGGACGCAATCATCCAGGCACGGGATCAGGCGCTTTTCCCAGTAGGGCGTCAAGAGTTGGACGATTTGCTGCAGGCGCTCGTAGAGCTGGAGCTTGTCTTCTTCCGTCATGGGGGTGAACACCTTCTGGAGGAAGACGGCGGTTCGGGGGATGAACTGTTCCATGAAGGAAATCCCCTTGTCCGTGATCCTGGCCTGGCGCTTCCGGCGGTCGCGGGGGTCGTCGCCCCGCATGACGAAGCCCTTTTTTACCAGGCCGTCCACCAAGCCCGTGATGTTGGCCGGGCTGACCATGAGCAGTTCCGCGATTTCACCCAGGGGGCGGCCATCTTCCTGGCGCAGGTAGAGGGCGAACAGCACGTCCATGGCCGGCTGGGTGATGGAGGTGGCGGCGAGGGCCCTTTCCAGCACCGAGCTGAAGGTGTGGTGGGCGTTGGACAGGGCGGTGATCATGAGCATGATGGAGTGGTCGAACCCCGGAAAATCCGCTTCGCACTTGGCGACCAGTTCGTTCAGATATTGTTCTCGCATGCCTGTTAAACTCCAATGAAAACATTGTGCCCGCAATGGAATGGGGCGTCGTTCCCCTCCATTTCAGGCGTTTCCCCGGGCTTTGCCGGACTCGGGGCGGTCGGGCGCGGCGGGCGACTTTCCCTCGCCGGGGGGCGGCGCGGCCGGCGGCGCGGCGTCGAGGCCGCCGCCCAGGACCTTGTACAGGGTCACCAGGTTGGCCAGGCGGGCGAGGCGGGTGTAGACCAGGGACTGCTCCGCGGTGTACATGGCGCGCTGGGCCACCAGCACGTTCAGGTAGCCGTCGATACCGCCCTTGTAGCGGAGTTCGGAGAGGCGGAAGGTGTCCTGGAGCGTCTTCACCAGGGCCTGCTGGGCGTCCATCTGCTTGACCAGGGTGGTCCGCTGGCTGAGGCAGTCGCACACTTCCCGGAACGCCTCCTGGATGGCCTTCTCGTAGGCGGCCACGGCGATTTCCCGTTGCACCAGGGCCGCCTTGAAGTTGGCCTTGCGGGAGCCCTTGTCGAAGATGGGCAGGGACACGCTGGGGGCGACGGCCCAGGTCGCCGAGCCCGGCTTGAAGAGGTCGACCAGGTCGCCGCTCAGCAGGCCGGCGGCGGCGGTCAGGGAGATGCGGGGGAAGAAGGCGGCGCGGGCGGCGAGGATGTTGGCCTCCGTGGCCTTCAGTTCGTGTTCGGCCAGGAGGATGTCCGGCCGGCGGAGCAGCGTTTCGGAGGGCAGGCCGGCGGAAACGTCGGCCGTCCGGCCCGCCTGGTCGAGGCTGTCCGGGAGCAACCGGGAGGGCACCGGGGCGCCCACCAGCAGGCTCAGGGCGTTCTCGTCCAGGGCGATCTGCCCGTTGAAGCGGACGATGTCCACCTGGGCCGCCTCCACCTGGCTCTGGGCCTGGCGGACGTCCAGGTCGGAGGTCATGCCCGCGTCGGCGATTCGCCGGACGATCTGCTCGGAGGCCTGCTGGGCTTCCAGGGTGGCCTGGGCGATCCTCAGGTTTTCCCGGTTGGCGGCCAGGGAGAGGTACGAGTTGGCCACGGCGGCCACCAGGGCGATCTGGGTGGCGGACCGCGCCTGTTCGGTGGCGAGGTACTGTTCCAGGGCGGCGCTTTTCAGGCTGCGGAGGCGTCCGAAGAAGTCCAGTTCCCAGCCCGACACGCCGAGGCCCACGCTGTACTGCTGCTCGACGGTGAAGTCGCCCGAGGAGGTCACGGTTCCCGGCAAGCCGGAGCCGTTGACGCTGGCGGCCACGCCGACGGTGGGGTAGATGGCCGCTTTCTGGATGCGGTACATGGCCTGGGCCCTCTCGATGTTCAGGGCGGCCATGCGCAGGTCGCGGTTGCTGGCCAGGGCCAGCTCGATCACGGCCCGCAGCTTCTCGTCCTGGAAGAACTTTTTCCATTCCATGCCCGCGGCCGGCGGGGGGGCGGACCCCTTCGGGGCGGGCGCCCCGGGGTCGAAGGGCCAGGCCTGGGGGACCGGCACTTCCGGCCGGGCCAGCTTGGGCACCTGGGGGCACCCGCAGAGGCCGAGCAGCGCGCAGGACAGAATCAAAAGGGTGAATTTGTTGAAATTACGCTTCATGGGAAATCTCCTCCGCCGGAGCGGCGCCCTGTGGCGCCGGAGTCCCGGGGCCGTTTTTCATCCTTTTCCGGCCGAAGACCTTGACCACGAGCACGAAGAAGAGCGGGATGAAGAAGATGGCCAGGAAGGTGGCCGTGATCATGCCGCCCAGGACGCTGGTGCCGATGGCCTGTTGGGCGCCGGCGCCGGCGCCGTTGGCCATGGCCAGGGGCAGGACGCCGAAGCCGAAGGCCAGGGAGGTCATGACGATGGGGCGCAGCCGCAGCTTGGCCCCTTCCAGGGTGGCCTGGACCAGTTCCTCGCCCTCCTCCATGCGGATCTTGGCGAACTGGACGATCAGGATGGCGTTTTTGGTGGTCAGGCCGAGGACGGTCAGCAGGCCGATCTGGAAGTAGACGTCGTTGGGCAGGGCGCGCAGGGTGGTGGCCAGGACGCCGCCGATGACGCCCAGGGGAAGGGCCAGCATGATGGATATGGGGATGGTCCAGCTCTCGTAGAGGGCGGCCAGGACGAGGAAGATGACGAGGATGGAGAAGGTGTAGAGCAGGCCGGTCTGGGCCTGGCCCATCCGTTCCTGGTAGGAGACGCCCGTCCAGTCGTAGCCGATGCCCGGGGGCAGCTTGCCGACGATCTCCTCCATGGCCTGCATGGCCTCGCCGGAACTGCGGCCCGGGGCGGCCTCGCCCTGGAAGTTCAGGGCAGGGAAGCTGTTGTAGCGCTCCAGGCGGGGCGAGTCGAAAACCCAGCGGCCGGTGGCCAGGGCCGTCACGGGGACCATGCCGCCCTGGTTGTTGCGGACGAAGAGCTTTTCCAGGTCCTGCGGGAGCATGCGGTAGGGCGCGTCGGCCTGGGCGTAGACCCGCTTGATGCGGCCGGCGTTGAGGAAGTCGTTGACGTAGGAGCTGCCGAAGGCCGTGGAGATGGTGCTCTGGACCGTGTTCACGCCGACGCCCAGGATGCCCGCCCGTTCCCAGTCGATGTCCACCTTGTACTGGGCCACGTC
>CAYTBK010000251.1:0-4085 GCA_964436005.1 uncultured Acidobacteriota bacterium | reverse complement strand
CGGTGAAGTCGCTCTCGATGTAGGCCGGCCCCGCCCGCCCAAACTGCTGGCGCAATACCGGATCATCCAGCAAACGCACCAAGGCGGCGGCCAAAGCCTGCGTGTCACCCACCGGCACCAGCAAACCCGTCACGTTCTCGCAAATCGCTTCCGGGATGCCTCCCACGCGCGTCCCCACCGAAGGCACGCCCGCAGCAGCGGCCTGCAAACACACATTGGCAAGACCCTCGGTGTACGCAGGGTGAGCCAACACATCCAGCGCACCCATCCAGTGGTTCAGATCATCTCGGAACCCGGCAAACACCACGCGATCCGGCCCCAGTCCGCGCGCTGCCGCCTCGGCAGGCAGCACATCCGACAAGGGACCGCGACCGAACACGATCAACTGAACCTTCGGGTGCGTGGACTCGATCAACTTCAACGCGTCGAACAAAAGCACATGCCCCTTGCGCGGGATCAACTGTGCCGCGATGCCCACAATCGGCGCCGAAACATCCAGACCGAAGGTGCGTGCCAGTTCTGCCTTGCTGCCCGGCGACTGGAAAAGCTTGGGATTGATGGCGCTGTGCACCACCGTGATCTTCTCGGCGGCCACGCCATTGCTCACCAGCACGTCCTTGACACCTTGCGCCACCGCCACGACATGGCGATACAGCGGGTACTTGATGGCCACCGCCAATCGCCCCTCGGCGTTGTCCACCCGGCGCGACAACACCGCTGGCACCCCGGCCCATTTGGCGCCCAGCCCGCCCCACACATCCGCCCCTCGGCGGCTGTGCACATGCACCAGATCCGGCTTGATTTGCTTGAGCAAGGCCGCGAAGCGGAAGATGAAGCCCACATCGGCATCCCCCGACATGGGCAACTCCACCACGTTGGCGCCTTGCTCACGCCCCCGCACCGCCATCTCGCTGCCCTTCGCGCACACCAGCGTGCACTTCACCCCCAAGGCCGGCAGATGCTCCTGCAGGTACAGCACCTGACGCGCTCCGCCATACACATGCATGCCGGTTTCAAGGTGAACGATGTGAACTGTCATAAACCAGCGAGATTCCCAAAAACGGACTCGAATTATGAGGTGTTCTTCATCCGGAGACCGACATAAACACCGAAGGACCACGCGCCCAGCCCACACACGGCGCCGGTCTGTGACCCAGCGTTCATCCGGCGCCTTGGCAACGGATGGCAAAGCTTGGATGCAAGGCCTGAAGCCAACGGGTCGCTTGCGCAGCTGCCAGCCATAGAGTTGGAAGATGCGCTGCTTAGTGTCTTATTGGAGCACAGCAAGATGCACCACCATCCGATACCCGAACGAAGGGTTCTCGTCGACCATGGCACTGATCAGATCAAACATGGCTTCGCCGTAGGTCTGCTGTAAGTCACTGAATTGGGGCTCGTACTGCGCCCGTACTGCTCCTTGTCTCCCGCTGGCTTGCTGCGCAGAGCGTTCTCCATGCCTTTCTAGTAATCGTCGACCCAGTGCTCAACCTCCGAAGGGTTGAGGTCGTAGGCCCGCCTGGCCTCCGCCCTTTGCATGAATTCACTGAGTCAATACAGACTGGTATATCTCCAATGTTTTTTGGATCATGGTTGCTATTGAGTATTCCTTTTCAAACCGCTGTTGTGCAGCTTGACCAAAGCAATTGGCTTTATCGGCATCCCGAGCCAGCTCCTTGATGGCCATAGCCAAGGCAATTGGATTTTCAGGAGGAACAAGCAAGCCGTTGACTTGGTCTTCAATGACTTCAGGCATGCCCCCCACATTGGTGGCAATCATCGGCTTTGCGGCTGATGATGCTTCCATCATTGCGACAGGAAGCCCCTCACTTCGTGAAGGCTGAATAAAAATGTCGGCAGCAGCCAAGAGTTCCGCGACATCATCTCGCCGACCTAGCCACGTCGCATATTCTCCGGCGTCGCTCGCATGAAGTGCGCTTCCCCATGGGGTTTCTTGTCCGACACAGAAGAGACGCACACATTGCCCCTCGTCGTTGCGGAGAAGACGCATAGCCTCAAGTGCAACGTCATGCCCTTTGACTTCCGCCACACGTCCGATCATGAATACGGCTTTTTCACAATCAGCCACCCCAAGATCTTGGCGCACCTTATTGCGTGTCTGTGCTGCCAATTTGCCCAAGTTGCAGTTTTTAGCACCGGGAAACACCACAGAAACTTTTTCAGCGTCAAAGCCACGACTAACCAAATGCTTTTTCACGGCCATGGAGACCGCTATCAGTGAACGCCTTCGAGGATAGCGCTTCCATGTTGTCATGTCATGCACGGTGCTAAGCATTGGCGTTCCGGCAAGTGTGGCCGCAATTTTCCCGTACCACGCTGCGCGCACCAAATGGGTGTGAATGATATCAAACCGTTTCTGCCGCAGTAGCAGAACCAACCGAATCATTGCCAAGACGTCATAGTGCCCACGAAAATCAAAATCATGGACGACAAAACCGGCCTCAACCAACCGTTGCCCAACCCAAGATTTCTGGGGCGCCACCACCTCCACAACATGCCCAGCCTCTCGCAAGCCTTCACATAAATTCCTCAAATGCTGCTCAGCCCCACCAAACTTGTGATTGTGAATGATTTGCAATATAAACATAAACACACAAAAGAAAAAGGAGCAAACCAAAATAAGGTTACTGACCACCTGCCATCGAATTAATTGCTCCACGTCGGACAGGTCGTTGAGGGGAGTGGTTGCGTGCCACCATCTTCCAAAAAACACGCCATGCGGTATCACCTTGGTGGACTGCCTTCCGTGGCAAACTCAAGAGATCGTCTTCATTGCTAGCAACACCTCTGCGCGTGGTGGTCCCACTCACATATCCAGCTTTTGCAGCAGCTTCCAGCGTTCGCATGTCATGACTACCGTAGGGATAGCAAACATGATCTACCTTAGCCCCAAGAATATCCTGCAGCATTGATTTGCTGTAGGTCAACTCATCTAACACACGGTCTGAATCGACTTGAGCCAGTTTAGGGTGAGTCAAGCTGTGAGAACCCACAGTGAACCCCATGGCTTGAGCCTGCCTCAGTTGCGCGGCATTCATCAGTGGCGCAGTTGCCAGATTTTCAGAGCTCACCCACTCGTTGTGCTTGCCCAACATCTGTGAAACAGCATAAACCGTTGCAGGGTAACCAAAATCACTTAACACTGGCGCGGCATATTCCAGAAAATCCACATAGGCATCGTCAAAGGTTAGCGCCACCGAACGAGGTGGAAGAGGCTTTGCCCCGCGAAGCCCCAAACAGACATCGTCCATGCTCACAACGCTATACCCCAATGTGCGCAACATGCTCATTTGGCTCTTAAAGCGCGGAAGGTGACAGTACTGACCACGGTGACTGGGCATGCGATCAGGGAAGTCCCCGATCCGGTGATACATCAAAATTTGAACGCGAGACATAGATACTTAAATTAACCAGCAAGCGAGAGAAAGAGCGCACACAGGTGTTATTTTTCAAAACAACCACAAGCGATCCTCATGGATGCACCCAGCAATATTCAAACCTAGCACCACATGTCGACCTCCGATCTCCTTCGCTGCCTTGACACGAAACCACAGTGCGCCAAAGTGATCAAGCCCCCTCCTTGGCCGGAGGGATTTCGGCCCCCTTGCTACGCCAGTCGAGATCACAACGTGATTGACCAAGGTGCTCATAAGCATGTCCAGCGCAACAAATCGTAGCGTCAGCCGCACCGCTAACTGCGGGCAGTCTCATGGTCACAGCCCACACTAAGCTGCTCCCCTGACGACTTGACTCTTGAGTCACCCACCTTATTAACCAGACCAAGACCAGCCGAACATGCAAATCAACACATATATTTCATTTTATATCAAACCTTTGTTTCGTCTTGAAACTTGGGGGGGTCCCTGTTGAAGTACGTCTTCTCTCGAGTCTTCGCGTCCATCAGACTTCCTCCAATGTGAAGACTGACGCGATCGCACTGCGTGCGAGCCCTTCGGACCTCAGACCGGTACAATCGTCAACCTGCCGCAAACTAGATCAGACGTTGATGCGCTGGTCAATGCGGCAAGAACGCCGGCCCGCGTGGCGGCGTTTTTCATTTCAGCCTC
>CAYTBK010000250.1:0-4130 GCA_964436005.1 uncultured Acidobacteriota bacterium | reverse complement strand
TCCCGTGGATCATGTAGCCCGGTTCGTTGAGGTCGAGGGCGTACTCGCCGAGCATACCCGTCTGGACACGTTCCCCGTAGTTGGTCGGAATCGGTTTGTTGGTTTCGACGAATTCCCAGTCGGGGGCCGTCCAGACCGGGTTCTTCCGCTTCCCGACCACGGTGAAGCGGCCGGAGGGCGTGTCGAAAACCCAGTCCTCCTTCTTGGCCGGGTTGTGCAGCAGGGAGCCGGCGCCTGCGGAGATCACGGCTTCCAGCATGACCTTGTCGCCGTCGCGAAGCCAAAGCCGGTTCTCGTTGCGGTCGATGACGATGAACTTGCCCTGGGGGTTGACGGCGCCGGAAGGGCGTGAGGCTGCAGACGGCTTGTCCGCCGCGGCCGTACTCGATGGGCCGGCCGTCCCGGTGTCGCAGAGGACGGCCCGGTAGCCGTAGCCGGTCCCCAGGTAGACGAGGGCGGCCACGAGGATCGCCACGGCCGTCCAGACGAGCGGTTTGAGGCGGCGTGGACGGGACTTGCGTTCAGGGGTGGCACTTTGAGCGTTTTCCATGAAAAAACTCCTTGTTCTATCGAAGCGTGTCATTCAGCAGGCGCTGGCGCAGGGGGGGCGTCGTTCCCGTCGTTGCCGACGATGGCCACCGGGCACCCTGCGGGCACGTGGTCGTACAGCCAGCGCATGTCCTCGTTGGTGAGGGCGGCGCAGCCCAGGGTCCAGTCGAACCCCCGCCCGCCCTTGCCGTGAATCTCGATGTTCCCGCCGATGCGGGCCCCGGCCGGAAGGTCGCCCTGCCGCCGCAGCCGGTCGAAGCGCTGGCGATCCTCGGCGTTGGGGTAGTCGATGCGCAAGGCCAGGAAGTAAACGGTCCTCTTCGGCCCCAGCTTCTCGGTGACCCGGTACAGGCCCTCCGGCGTGGCCTGGTCGCCCTCGTGGCGTTTCTGGGCGATGGGCTGCTTGCCGATCTCGACGGGGAACGAACGGGTCCTGACGCCGTTGCGGTAATAGTCGAGCCGGTGCCTGGATTTGACGATGACCAGGGCCGTGCCGCGTTTCCGGCTGAGGGCGACGGCTTCCTGGATCCATTCCTTCCACAGTGACACGTTTTCTTGCACCGTGAAGTGGGAGAGGATGTCCCGGCACGCCAGGGATGCCGCCGACACCGCGGCGAGGCCTTCGCCAGACCGCTGGAGAACCTTCTCGAAATCCTTGCCCTTGAAGTATGCCTCCGCCTCGGCCAGGCGGATTTCCGCCACGGCGACCTGCCGGCGGATGCCGGCTTCGGCGATCCCGCGGGCCATGGCCGCCTTGACTTCGACGATGGCGGCGGCAAGCTGCCGGATGTTTTCCCCGGCCCGCTGCTCGACCTGCTCCCGGGCCTTCTGCAACTCCGCTTCCAGGGCGGGCAGGGAGACACGCAGGGCCCGGAGCGAGGAAACCGCCGAACGGTAATCGGTGAAAGGCCAGAAACGGTCCTCCTGTTCCTGCATTTCGGCGTCGTAGCGGGCGAAGCCGGCCTTGAACTCGGCCGTCAGCCTCGGCAGCAGCCGGGCCGCCCCCTGGCCGACCGCGGCGACGAAACGTTCCCGGAGGGAGATTTCCGCCTGCCGGTCCGGGGCCACCCACCGTTCGCAATAGTACCCGTGAACGAAGAACACCAGGACGGCCAGCAGGAGCAGTAGCAATACGCCGCGCAGCAGCAGGCGGAGCAGTCCGCCCCGCTGTCTGGCGGGTCCGCATTCGAGGGCGATGCCCCGGGAAAGATCGGTTTCGGCAGAAGGCATGACAGTTATGTGGAAATATGAAGCAAGATTGCCGACAAAACAAGGGAGGCCTCGAAAGGCCTCCCTGTCCGTTTACTGGGAATACAGCACGCTGCGGCGGCTGGGTTTACTTCTTGGCGCCGGCCTTCAGATCGATGGCGGCCTGCACGTCGGCGGAAACCTTGTCCGCCTTGGCCTTCACGGCGTTGGCCAGCGTGGTGGCCTCGGCGTAGTTGCCGGCATCCCAGGCGGCCTTGGCCTTGGGCACGTCGGCCTTGGCGGCTTCCACGTCGCCCTTCATGGCTTCCAGGTCGGCAGCGCTGCCCTTGCCGGTCGGGGCCTTGGCCAGGGCTTCTTCGGCGGTGGTGATGGAGGTGTTGGCGGCGTCGATGGCGGCCTGGGCGTCAGCCTTGACCTTGTCCTTGCCCTTGGCGGCTTCGGTGACCACGGCGGTGGAGTCGTTCTTGATCTCGTCAGCCAGCTTGGCCACTTCTTCGTACTTCTTTTCGTTCAGGGCGGCTTCCATGGCGGTGTTCTTGTCGGCGAGGGCCTTGTAGGCTTCCGGGGCATACTGCTCGGCGCCGGCGTTCTTCACTTCGTCCATGGCCTTCTTGGCAGCGTCGATCTTCTCCTGGGGAGGCTTGGCGGCGCAGGCGCAGCACAGCACGAGAGCAACGGCGGCAAGGAAAACAACTACGGTTCTCATAACATGACTCCTTGAAAATAATGAAATGGTTCTTTGCATCGCAAGATCCCCTCCTGCAGCGCCTTGGCCCTTCCAGGCGCCTGGGCGCCCGGGAGAGACGACGTGCCGGGAACGGTCCTGATCCAGGAGGAAAGCGTTTGGCCGAAACAAAGAACAGAATGAGCTTCTCCGGACCGACTGATCATTATACTCTCCGGTTCTTGAAATACAACGGCCGCGGATCGGAAAAATTCACTTTTTTTCGGAAAAGCATGCCGCTCCTTCTCCCGGGGCACGGTCAGGGCAACCGGCACAAGTGTATTTCGTGGAATGCCTTGACAGCGCGGTCGGAGAAATAGTCGGAGGCCGGGAAGAGAGTGAAGCGGCCGTCGTCCTTCCGGCCCAGGTCGATGAGCAGGAATTCCCGGCAGTCGGCCCGGTTGAACAGTTCGCTGGCCGAGATGGCCACGCGGTAGCCGTCGGGGGCGCCGACCGTCAGCCAGCCCTGCTGCAGCAGCCGGGCGTCGGGACGGCAGAAGGGTTTCAGCGCGTCCAGGAACAGGGTGCCCCGGAAGTTCTCCGTGCCGTGGAAACCCTTTCCGCGACCGTAGAAGACGGTGGGGAAGGTCCTCTTTTCCGCACCCGGCGCCGGCGGTTTCATGAGTCCCTGGCGGGTCCCGTCGAAAAGGGTGACCTTCGGCGAATACATTTTGGCGGGTTTTTCCTTCGGAGATCCGGCGGGCCAGTCAGCCGAGAAGATGGTGATGCGCGTCGGCTGGGCGATTCCGCGGACCGTGAGGAGGTCGTCGGCGCAGACCAGCCTGGTTTCTGTCGCCAGGGGCCAGATTTCCTTGGTCTTGCTCGGCACGATGTTCACGCCGCGGGTGGCGATGAGGATCCGGTGCAGGTCCACGGGGTAGAACACTTCGCCCCAGCTGACGACCGCCTTTTCCCCCTTGGCGTTCTCGATGCAGATCAGGAGGTCGATGGGGGAACCCAGGTCCTTGCTCTTCTTTTTCAGCTCAAAATTTTTAATGATATCGAAGAGGGACGGGCCGTCGTACCGGTAGGCGCCCACGAACCGGCTGCCCGCGCCTTCCGGCACGGCTTCCCGCACCATGACCGAGCGCAGCGGCAGGCGGGCCAGGTCGACGGCGCCGGGGTTGGCCACCTCGCCCGCGACCTCGATGGTCATCGGGCCGCTAAAGTCCTTGAGCGGCAGGTCGTCGTAGAAATCGTTGTTCTCCGCCAAGGCGGCGCCGGCGCACAAGGCCAGGAAGAGGGCCGCCAGGCCCAGGCCCCGGAGCGCGGCGAAGCGGAAAGCCGTTCTGGTTGCGGCGGAAGTCTTTTGCATGGCTGTCTCCTTTGTCGGAAAATGATTGCGCGGGCGTAAACGCCCGCGCAGTTGGCCCGCGATGACGGGGCCGCTACTCGACGATGTGACGGTTGGCGCCGTCGATGTCGAGGCGGATGCCGACCTGCACCGAGCGGGAGCGCATGGGGAACCCGGGTTCGGTGATATAGGCCTTGTTGAGGATGTTCTCCATTTTACCCATGAGGCTGAGGTACTTGTAGAGCTGGCGCTCGATGGACGCATTCACGATGCCGTACCCGGCGACCCGGTAGATGGCGCCGGAGGAAAGGGTGGACTGGCAGGACGAAACCGCCATCCCCCACAGGGTGAAGC
>CAYTBK010000249.1:0-4164 GCA_964436005.1 uncultured Acidobacteriota bacterium | reverse complement strand
ACGAGATCGCCTTCCAGACCAACCTGCTGGCCCTCAACGCCGCCGTCGAGGCCGCCCGCGCCGGCGAGGCCGGGGCCGGTTTCGCCGTGGTGGCCGACGAGGTCCGCAACCTGGCCAAGCGGGCGGCGGACGCGGCCCGCAACACCGCCGACCTCATCGAGGGGACCGTGGCCCGCATCAAAGGCGGGTCCGCCCTGGCCGACCGGGCGACGGGAATCTTCACCCGCATCAGCGACAGCTCGAAGAAGGTGGGGGAACTGGTCGGGGAGATCACCGAAGCCTCGCAGGAGCAGGCGCAGGGCGTCGGGCAGCTCAACCGGGCCATGTCGGAAATGGACAAGACGGTGCAGAGCAACGCCGCCGTGGCCGAGGAGTCGGCCGCCGCCGCCGCCCAGATGATGTCCCAGGCGAAGCAGCTCGACGGCATGGTCCACGAGCTGCGCTCGCTGGTGGGCGGCATGGGCGAATCGGCGCAGGCCACAGCCCGGGAGCGGCGCCCCGCCCGGCCCGCCGCGAAAACGCCGGCCGCGGCAGCCCCGCCCCGGAAGCCCGCGGCCGCCCGGCCGCCGGCACCCGCGCGCAAACCCGCCCCCCTGGCCACCGTTCCGCGGAAGGTCCAGGAGATCAACCCGGAACAGGTCATCCCCATGGATGCGGACGACGATTTCTAGAGCGCGCCCAGCCATTGGCGGAAACGACGAGCCCCCCGGACCGGGGGGCTTTTTCGTGGTTACCGGCCGACGCCCAGCCGCACCGTGGCTTCGGGGTTGGGCGGCGGCGAGGTGAGGAAACCGATCTTGGCCTTGCCCACGATGAGGATGTCGCCTTCCCGCAAGGCGACAGCCTCGCTTTCCGGCGTGTTCCGGGGCACGGCCAGCAGTTTCGTTCCGCGCTGGACCCAGGTCCCGTTCCGGCTTCCGGAATCGAAGAAGCGGAAGCTCCCGTCCCGCCAGACGATGCGGGCATGCTGCCGCGAAACCCAGAAGTTCGGGTCGCTTTCCGACTCGGGCCGGGTGAAGGCGAGGTGGTTGGTCCGGATGGTCTCCAGGGTCTGCCGGTTCTGGACCTGCTGCATGCGCCCGATGAAGAACTCCCGGGAGAAGATCCGCACCGGCGAGCGGTAGGCCGTGCCGACCAGCACCTCCAGCCAGGCCTCGGTGGGCACTTCGGAGGCGGGGGGGGAGACGGAGAGGATGCGGGCCTTGTCCTCGGGGTGGAACATGACGGTGACTTCGCCGGGGTCGTCGCCCGGCTGCGGCCAGGAGAACTCCACCCAGCAGGGCGAGCGGCCGAACTGCGGCAGCCTCTTCTCGTGGCACTTGATGGAGACGCGCAGCCGGTCGAGCAGGTCGTAGCCCCGGTCGTGCACGTAGTCCTCGAGGTGCTTCCGGAAGGCGGCACTGTTGAAGAGGGCCTCGTACTCCTCGGCCAGGGCGGGGGTGGGCGCGTGCAGGTGGATCACGATCCGGTGGGCCACGTAGACCTTGTCGTCGATGAAGACGCGCCGGTTCTTCTCGATCTGGCGGCGGATCTGGCGCAGGATGTCCAGCGGCTCCCAGGAGCCGTTGCCGAAATGGAAATCGTGCTCGAATGCAGCTCGAAAGAAAGATTCCAGTTTGTCGAGAATGTGCTTCATGGCTGCCCGCCCTGTCCGGGAAGCTGGCCCCCCAACCTTCCCGAGTGTCTTATAACCGATGGGAAAGCCCATTTCAAGCCGTTTTCACGGCGTTTGACACCGAACGGCCGGTGTGTTAACTTTCCCGTTCCACACGGGGAGGAAACCATGACCGAAATCGCCGAAAAAAAGCGCGTCCTCTCGGGCATCCAGCCGTCCGGCAAGCTGCACCTGGGGAATTACTTCGCCATGATGAAGCCGATGGTGGACTTCCAGGAGAACAGCGAACTGTTCTGCTTCATCGTCAACTACCACGCCATGACCTCGGTGCAGCAGGGCGCCGCCCTGCGCCAGGGCACGGTGGACGCGGCCATGGATTTCCTGGCGCTCGGCCTGGACCCGGAAAAGTCGATCTTCTGGGTCCAGAGCGACGTGCCGGAAGTGACCGAGCTGACCTGGGTGCTCTCCTGCGTGACCTCCATGGGCCTGCTGGAGCGGTGCCACTCCTACAAGGACAAGGTGGCCCACGGGATCGTCCCCAGCCACGGGCTCTTCGCCTACCCCGTCCTCATGGCCGCCGACATCCTGCTCTACCAGGCGCAGGTCATCCCGGTGGGCAAAGACCAGAAGCAACACGTGGAAGTGACCCGGGACATCGCCGAGCGCTTCAACAACATCTACGGCGACACCTTCGTCCTGCCCGAGCCGCTCATCGACCCGGACGTGGCCACCGTCCCCGGCCTGGACGGCCAGAAGATGAGCAAGTCGTACCGCAACACCATCGAGATCTTCGACACGGACGCCGCGGTGCGGAAGAAGGTGATGTCCATCGTCACCGACGCCACGCCGGTGGAGGACCCGAAAGACCCCGACAAGTGCAACGTGTTCAAACTCTACTCCCTTTTCGCCACCCCGGAGGAAAAGGAGTCCCTGGCCGCCCGGTACCGGAACGGGGGCATGGGCTACGCCGTGGCGAAGGAGATGCTGGCGGAGAAGATCAACGACCATTTCCGCCCCTTCCGGGAAAAGCGGAAGGAGATCGCCGGGGACCGGGCGGGCGTGGAGCGGATCCTCGTCCAGGGGGCCGACAAGGCCCGCCACGTCGCGTTCCGGACGATGCGCAAGGTGCGCCGCAAGACCGGCCTCGAATACATCAAGGGCTGACCGGGCGCCGATGTCGAGGGAGCACGGCCGGCGAGGGGCAGCCGGGGAGAGCCGGCCGGGGGGTGCCCCGCCGACCGGGTGGAGACGCCGGTCCGGGTGGGCGCTCTGCGTCCTGCTGGGCGTCGCCTGGGCCACCGGGGCCAACGCCGCGGTCCGCACGGTGCGCGTGGGCGTCACCGGCCTGATGCGCCCGCAGCATGTCGAGCTCGTCCCGGCGGGGCCCTGCCGGCTGGCCGCCGGCGGCGGCGGAGATGCCTGGGAGGGCCGGTTGAAGCCGGCCGAGCCCGCCACCGCCGACCTCGACCGCCGGGCGGGGATGTTGCGGCTGTCCACCCCCGCCGGCAGCCGACTGAGCCGGGAGATCGTGCTCGACCCCGGCGGCGGGGGCGTCCGGGTTTCCCTGAAGAACGGTTTCTCGCGGATTTTCCGCGGAAAGATGCGGTTGTTCCCCGCCCCCTCCGGCGACTTCATCCAGATCGTCATCGAACGCCCCCTCGCTTCCTACCTGGAGGGCGTCGTCCAGGCCGAAACCAAAGGGGAGATCCCCGGAGCGGCCCTGACGGCCCTCGCCGTCGTCGCGGCCGACTACGTCCGCTGGCGCGGTTCCCCACACGCGGACGAAGGGTTCGACTTCTGCGACTCCACCCATTGCGCCTTCTACGCCGGCGAGGAGGAGATCGCCCCCGCCGTTCGGGCGGCCGTGTCGGAAGGCCTGCCCTGGTCCATCTCCGCCCGGGGGGACTGGGCGCCGGTCTTTTCCTCCTGCTGCGGCGGAGAATGCCTGCCCCCTTCCTGGGTCTGGCCGGGCAGAACGGCCATGCCGGGTTCCGGGCCCATCGTCTGCCCCTGGTGCCGCCGGACCCCGGGCCTGGCCTGGCGCCTGCGGATCCCCGAGCCGCAGATGGCCCGGCTGGCGGAGGAACTGTTCGGCGTCTCCGGGTTGGGCGACCTGACCATGACCCTCTCCCGGGACATCGGCTACCGGGTGGCGCTTCGGGGCAACCGGGGGGCCAAATCCTTGCCGGTGGAGGAATTCCGAATCGCCCTGGGACGGCGTCTCGGCTGGAATTCGCTGCGCGGCAACCGGTTTTCCGTTTCCCGCAGGGGCGGCGCCTACCTTTTCGACGGGCGGGGCACCGGGCACTGCGCCGGCCTGTGCGTGGCCGGGGCGGCGGAAATGGCCCGGACCGGGGCCTCCTGGCACAAGATCCTCAATTTCTACTTCCCGCGGGCTTCCCTGGTGCAAAAACCCTGATTCCCGCAGAACATTTGGGCAGGCCTTCCGTACAAGGCTTTCCATCGTGGAGGTGGCGTCAACATGAAAAAGGGATGGATCATCCTGCTGATATTCGGAGTGCTCCTGCTGGCCGGCGCGGCGGTGGTCA
>CAYTBK010000248.1:0-4191 GCA_964436005.1 uncultured Acidobacteriota bacterium | reverse complement strand
TCCACGATCAGCCGGCCCGATTTCGCGGTGAAGGCCTTGTAGACGAAGAAGGCCCCGGCGGCCAACGCTCCCAGCAGGAGTACCGCGACCACGGCCCAGAACCATTTCTTCGGCTTGCGCGGGTACGCGGGCGTCACCGGCTCCTCTTCGAAGGCCGGGGGAGGCGCCGGCGCTTCCTCCATCGCCTTCTTCTTCTTTTTCTTCAGCTGTTCGGCGATGGGCTCCTGGCCTTCGGGGCCCGGCTGCGACACGTAGGGCTGGATGACGGGCGGCGGCGGCGGCGTCCAGGGCGCCGCCGGCGGCGAGACAGGCGCGGGCGGAACCACCCGGGGCGGCGGGGCCGCCGCCGGGCCGGGCGGCTGCGCGACCATGACCGTCGGGGCGTTCATCTTCTCCAAAAGCGTGGGTTCCGGCGTGGGCATCAGGAGCGTGCGCATGGGGCGGGGCAGCGCCGGTTCCGGGGGCGGTGGCGGCGGAGCCGCCGGAGCGAAGTCCAGGTCCTCGTCATCCTCGAAATACCCGTCCAGGGGGACATCGGCCGGCAGGGACGGTCCCGCCGCCCGCTGCCGGATCTGTTCCGCATCGAGCAGCACCGTGCGCGCCGCCTCGTCGGCCGGGGGTTTGGGCCCCAGGGACTCCAGACTGATGTGGGCGTGGGCGTCGGCGCCCCGGAAGGCGGCCACGTCGGCCAGTATGGTGGCTTCCTGCCCGGAGGCCGGCAGCGGCGGCGGCGGCTCGGAGGGGAGGATCTCCTCCAAGTGGATTTCAGGTCCCGCGTAATCGTCCAGCCCAGCTTCGATTGCCGGCTCCTCCGCTTCGGACGGGAGCTCGAGGGCGGGTTCCGGCGCCGGGGGCGGGGCCGGAGCTGCCGGGGCAGCCGGGGCCGTCTCCCGGGCGGCCACCTGGAGCTTTTCCAACTCGTCCTTGGTGATCATGAAGGTTTCGGAGAGCGGCATGACCTTGTGGCGGACGTTGGACACGGCGGAAATTTCCTCCGCGCTGTAACCGAGGTCCACAGAAGTTTCCGCGACCTTTTCGCCCGGCCCCTTTCCGCGGATTTTCCGCAGCAGGAGCTTGGCTTCCTGGATGGAGGCGAACCGGCCGGCCTTCTCCTTGGCCAGGCATCCGGCCATCAGGTCGTCCCAGCGCGGGTCCAGCCCGCCGAAAGCCGGAAGGTTGCGCAACGGCACGACGTCGACGGAGATGTGGGCCTCCATCATGGCCTCGGCCGTCGGCGCCTCGAAGAGCGGCATGCCGGAAAGGGCCTGGTAGAGCAGCGCCCCGAACGCGTAGATGTCGTCCTGGTCGTCCACGGCGCAGGACCCGGCACAGAGGCCGGGGGCCAGGCAGGAAACCTCGCCGGGGGTCAGCAGCGCATTCCCGCCCTCCTCGCGATCCTTTTGCAGGCGGGCCAGGAAAACCTGGCGGGTGATGCCGAAATTGCGGATCTGCACGCACTCGTGGCCGGAGGAATCCCGGTACACCAGGATGTCTTCCGCGGTCAGGTGCCCGTGCTCCACCATTCGCTCGTGCACGTACTGCAGGGCGTCGGCGATCTGCTGGAAGAGGTTGAGAACCCTTTCGGGCTCCATCGGCACATTGTCGCGCAGGATTTCCTGGAGAGGGATCCCGCCCACGTGTTCCGAGGCCACGAACAGCCTTCCGTCGGGCGTGAAGCCGGCCTCGTACACCATGCTGATGTTGGGGTGCTGAAGCCCGGCGAAGCGCTTCATGACCGGGGCGAGCTGGTTGGCCAGCGAATCGGAGGCGGCACCGAACCCGTGGTAGACGTTGACCAGGACGTGCCGGTTCAGCGGTGTCTGCACGGCGTTGAACGTCTCGCCGAAAACGCCGCCGTACAGGCGCTCCTGGATCTGGAACTGCCCGGCGAACACGCTACCGGTCAACCCCTCCAGGTTCTCGACTTTCGGGACAAGCGGAGAACCGTCCCCGGGGCAGAACTGGAAACGGTCCTCATATTCGTGCTGGCAGCGTGGGCATGTCTTCATGATTTACGGCTCCACGGGAAAATATAGGCAGAAAGCGCTGATCATTATAATACGGTTGGACCGGCAAAGCAAAGGCGGACGTTGAGAACCCGCCGCCCGCCCTGCCCCGGCCGCACAGACGCCGGTTTGCCCGCGCTCCCCGGAAGGCCGGCCTACGGGCGATCCCCGGCCAGGTAGGCCCGCAACAGGGCCAGGGCCCGCCCGCGGTGGCTGATGGAGTTCTTCTCGGCATCGGAGAGTTCCGCGTAGGTCAGGCCGCGGTCCGGGATTTCGAAGACGGGGTCGTAGCCGAAGCCGTTCGTCCCCCGCGGGGCAAGCGTCAGCACGCCCTCGCAGACCCCCCGGGCCGCGAAGACCTCCCGCCCCTTCTCCGCGAGCGACACCGCGCACACGAAGCGTCCGGTCCGCGGGTGGCCGGGCAACTCCTTCAGGGCGGCCAGCAGCTTGTCGATGCGCTGCCCGTCCGTGGCCCCTTCCCCGGCATAGCGCGCGGAGTAGATGCCCGGCGCTCCGCCCAGGGCGTCCACTTCCAGGCCCGAGTCGTCGCCCAGGGCGACCAGGCCGGTCAGCCGGGAATAGAAGACGGCCTTGTCCCGGGCGTTCTCCGCGAAGGTCGTCCCTTCCTCGGGGCAGTCGGGCAGGCCGGGGAAGCCGTCCAACCCCAGGCAGTCCAGCCCGGGCATCGACAGGATTTCTTTGATTTCCTGGATCTTGCCCCGGTTCCGGGAAGCGATCAGCACCTTTCTGGCCCGCATCGTCATGTGACGTCCCCCATCGATCTCGCCCAGGAGGGCTTCGCCCTGACTCCCGAGGCTGCCTCGCCCGGTCCCCGCGACGCTTCGCGGAATCCGTTCTTCTGTGTTCCTTCATGCGGCCGGAGGCACCCGAGCGGGGCGCCCGCCGCTCACAACCGGGGCGGATTCCCCTCGTCCCGCCCGGGGAAGGGCAACCCCGGCCGGGAAAGGAGGAACTCGCGCTGCAAGGCCCGGATGGCCTCCCCGCCCTGCCGGGCCAGGGTCAGCATCTCCTGCAGTTGGTCCTCGCCGAAGGGGTCACGCTCGGCCGTGCCCTGGATTTCGACGAAACGGCCGGATCCCGTCAACACCACGTTCATGTCGACGTCGGCGGCGGAATCCTCTTCGTAGCAGAGGTCGAGCACGGGGCGCCCCTGCACGATCCCCACGCTCACGGCGGACAGGGTGTCCCGCAGCGGCACCCGCTCGAGCTTGCCTCCGGCGGCCAGGCGGCCGAGCGCCAGGGCCAGGGCCAGGAAGCCGCCGGTGATGGAGGCGGTTCGCGTGCCCCCGTCCGCCTGCAGCACGTCGCAGTCCACCAGGACGGAGCGCTCGCCCAGGGCCTCGAGGTCCGTCACCGCGCGCAGGGAACGGCCGATGAGCCGCTGGATTTCGTGGGTGCGCCCGGAGGACCGGCCCTTGACCACCTCGCGGGGGCTGCGCGAGGAGGTCGAGCAGGGCAGCATGCCGTACTCGGCCGTCACCCAGCCCTGGCCGCTCCCCTTGAGAAAAGGCGGCACCTTGTCCTCCAGGGTGGCGGAACAGAGCACCCGGGTGTCGCCGAACGACACCAGCACGCACCCCTCGGGGTAGCGTACGTAGTCGCCGACGAAGGAAACGGGGCGCAGGGCGTCGGAATTTCTGCCGTCCGGCCGCATGGCTGGCCCTCCTGGTCTACTGCCGGGGCAGGTTCTGCAGGTCGATGGACTGCACGTTCTCGATGGAACGGGACAGGAAGATTTCCGCCACCTTCCGGAACCGGGCCACCGAGTCGGTGACGAAAAAGGCGTCCTCGGCGGTTTCCGCCGGGTCGGGGCGCCTCTCCAGCCCGAGGGCGAGCAGGATCTGACGGATCTCGCCGGCCAGCGACTCCGCCGAGTCCACCAGCTGCACGTTCGCCCCCATGGCCCGCGACACCACCCCCTTCAGCATCGGGTAGTGGGTGCAGCCCAGGATCAGGGTGTCGATGTCCTCCGACTTGAAGGTTTCGAGGTAGAGGGAGGCCACCTGCTCCGTCACGGGGTGGTCCAGCCACCCGTCCTCCACCAGGGGCACGAACAGGGGGCAGGGCTTCGCGAAGACCGCGGCGCCGGGCATGGCCTGCTTCAGCATTTCCTGGTAGCTGCCGCTGGCCACCGTGGACTCGGTGGCGATCACGGCCACGCGGC
>CAYTBK010000247.1:0-4212 GCA_964436005.1 uncultured Acidobacteriota bacterium | reverse complement strand
GAGAAGAACCTGATCCCCTTCCGGGGCGTTCCCCTGTTCATCTTCCACGGGGGCAAGGACCTGAACGTGTCCCTGCCCGTCACCCGGGAGGTGGCGGCCAAGCTGGAGAAAGCAGGGGCCCGGGTCGAACTGCGGATAGAGCCGGACAAGGGGCACGAAAGGCCCGGGCCGGAAAGCCTCGAGGCGTACCGGCAGTGGGTGCAGCGAATGATGAAATGAGTGAAAACGTTGTGCAGTGTCAGGCTCTTGATTATTCAGGTTGCGGGGATTGCCGTCAGAACGGGGCGGGCGTCCCCGCGTCCGGCGCGCCGCACTCCTGGGAGGCGAATGATGCGACTGGTAGCCTGGCCCTGGGTGCGGCTTCCGGCTGAATGCGCGTCCATCCGTGGCGTTTTCTCCACCGGCGCAGTAGGCGTCGCACAATTTAGCCCGTGGTCGGCGTTTCGCCGACCACGGGGCGAGGCGTGAAGGCCCCGTCATCCCTGAAGGGGATGAACATCCAATGTTTTCCAAACGGAAAAAACCTGACTGTTGTCCATGAATCCCCTTCAGGGATTTCCCTCCGGGTGGCGAAGCGTTGTAAATTTTTGTAGTGATAGGACTTGATGCCCTACGGGCAAGGATGCGACTAGGAAAACGTTCGGGCTATGGACATCCATGCCCTCCGGGCAAAGGGCTGGCGAGGACGTCCAGGCCTGATGGGCAAAAAGCCCGGTCTGCCCTTCGCGAATCGTATCGCTGATGGATCACGGACGCTTGCAGCGGCGCCGCCGGCGCCGAATCCATGAGCCCAGGCCGCAGGCCTGGGACGGGGGAGCCCGGAATCGCCCGGGTGGCCTGATGGGCCGCGACCGGCCTCACCCGCGCGGAGAGACGAATTTTAAACACGAGGTGAGGGGGGTTGTCATAGAAAGCCGCTCAGATTGTCTTAACGCGAAAATCGATGTGGTCTTTTCGTGTGCCAAACATGGACCAAAACCCCCAAAAACAGCCCTCGCGTTTCAAATTATAAAACGCAAAACAGGGCGGAATAATCAAAAACGGGGGATTATTGACAGGTGATCAGGTCACGATCGAGGCAGGGACGTTCGCAGGTAGTGCAGTCGAGAGCCTCGATGACAGAGCCAGGAATCATCAGTGACCGGCCGATACGTCGGGCAGGCAGCCAGCCCAGCAAGACCCACTCATAGACCGTGGATCGATGGATTCCCAGGCGTCTGGCCACCTGCTTTGTGGACAGGAGAATGGTCCAGTCGATTTCAATGGACGTGATGACATCAGCCAGCTTTCCGCAGCTACATTTCATTGCAGAAATCCTCGAAAGTCGGAATCAAGCCGCTATGTGCCTGGCGGGCGGCCTGACGCCGCAAGTTGCCGATGATCAGCCCTGCTTCCCTGGCCGTCCTGGGCTCGCCGTGCTTGAAAACCCGCATGCAGATGGTGCGCAGATAGGCGGACGGATCCTTCCCCGCCAAGTCAATACGTTCCCGCAGAAGCCAATCGATGAAGCGTCTTTGCATAGGGGACACCATCTGAACCACGATGCCGTTATCCTGAACTGAATGTCGTTTTTTTGGATATTCATGAGTGACCCTGGTCTTGGGGTGGCTGCGCGGCTGGCCGGCCAGGTCGCGCAGGCGGTCAATGACCTGTTGCGTCTGGGACAGGGACATCGCCTTGGTGGACCGCTGCGACGACACGGATTCCACCACGTCCCGCAGTTCTTCCTCCGAGAGCCCCGCCTTCCGAGCCAGGCCCCAGACAATGCGAAGAAGGGTGGCCATTGTCAGGCCATCCCCAGGCGGTACGCCCAGACCTTGTCAGCCTGCCGCCTGCAGACGATGGGGATGCCGTTCGCGCGCAGCTCGGAGATGCAGGTGCCCACGGCGCAAGACCTGGCCTTTGACTGGATTTCCCAGGTGGTGTGCTCGCGCCCATCCGCCAGCACCCGCATGATGCGCTGCAACCTGGGGGACCTTTCCAACCTGGCCCTGTGCATGGATTCGTTTTTCGGCATGATGGGTTCCTCCTTGGCTGCTCGTCAGGTCCAGGGCGCCGCCCCTGGACGACCGCTTCCTTATATATAGAGGAAGCGGTTTCGCATTCTCAGGCGGAGACCCTCCGTTTCGTCCCGCTGACTCGTTCCGCGACAGCGTCTTCCTTGATCTCGTAGAAGAACTTGTCCTCCACGATCTTCCGGGCTTCCACCTCGGCCAGCCGCTCATCCGGCCACTCGGCCATGACCGTCTTGTCCACCTGCTCGGTCGTGCGGATCGCGCCGGCGAAGCCCAACGTGCGCAACAGTTCCAGGGTGTTCTTGTTGCTGATGGAAATGCGGGTGCTCTGCCGGTATCCCACGATGCCGAAATTGAGTTCCAGGCTCTTCTTGTCCTTGAACAGCTCGGGGCGGTTGTACTCGACGTAAGCGGCGATGGCCTGTTCCAGCTTCTCGATCTTCTCCCGGATCGGCTCCGCCAGTTGCGCCGCCGCTTCCTTGACGTCGTTGATCCTGGCGTCGGCTTCGCTGTCGATGCGCTTGCATTCCTGCCGGTATTGGGCGATCTCGTAGAGCGCCTTGTCGAGCGCTTCGTTGTCTTTCAGCCTGATGGGCACGTCAGGTTTCATGCGGGTCTTTCCCATATCGTGTTCCTCCTTATGCGCCAAATTTGCCGTAGACGGACAGGCGCAGCGTCCCGCCACCGGTTTCATCGATTCCGACCTTGATCAGGCGGGACGTGTAGACGAGGTCGACGGACTCCTTCATCCATCGCCGCACATTGTCCCCGTTCAGCAAGTCGAAAATGCAGGCGTTGACCTGGGCGTTCATCAGGTCGGCAGGCGTAACCTTGCCGCAGACCGCTTCGTCGAGTTTGATCCAGTCTTCCATCTCACTTCACCTCGGTCGCGGCCGCGGGCGGCGTGAAACGGACGCGGATCACCTTGTCCACGTTGTCGATTTCCACTCCCGAAACAGCGAAGCCCTTCGCGTGGAATTCGTTGAGGTCCAGGACCAGCATGTTCCCCAGCGTCTGCGCCTTGGGCGCCTGGGTGACGGTTTCAGCTTTGGTGCACGGTGTCATAGATTGCCTCCTTTGTTTTGTTTCTCGTTCTGACCGAGCAACGGCGGCACAGGTCCAGGCGCCGCTCGGATTCCGGGTTGCGGTCCGTGTTCTTCAACCAGGCCAGGGCGTGATGCTCCGCGCACCGGCGAGGCGTCATCCCGTCGGCCAGGGGGCAGACGAAGCCCGTCTCCGAGTACAGGACCTGGATTCGCTCCATCAGCCATTTGGCGGGCAGGGCTTCCTCATAGGCTAGGGTCCACAGCACTTCCCGCCGGACGCGGAGTTCCCGGGCCACCTGGGCCAGGCCGGCCTTCTTGAGCCTCTGCTGAAGAAGCCGCCGCCAATGCTCCAGCTCTTTTCCCGTGTGCGACATGGCGGCCGCCTACGCCGCGAGGACGTCTCGGGACACCGACGCGCAGCCGAGATCGTAGGCTTTTTCCATCAGCATCCGGGCCACGTTGTTGACGGCCTGCGGGTACTTCGCCCGCGCGGCGATGTAGCCGGCCGAATCCGGTGAGAAGATCGCCGCGGCGGCGCCTTCCCCCCTGACCATGGCGCAGCGGTGTTCCAGGTATTCGGAGATTTCGGCGACGCTCATCTCCTGGAGCCGGACCCTCCGCACCCGGCTGGACACTTCGGCCAGGGAGTAGTCGCCGAGCTTGCGTTCCAGGGCGCCCTGGCCGATGAGCAGGATGCCGATCAGCTTCTGGAACCCGGACTGGATCTCGTAGAGATGCTTGAGGGACCGCAGGGTGGAGGGGTGCAGCAGGTGCGCCTCCTCGATGATCAGCAGCACGTTCTCGTTCGATTCGCGGATCGCCTTGAGCACGGCCCGGGTGACGGCCGTCCGGCGGGTGAGGTCCGAGGGCGCCGGCTGGTCGAGAGAGGCGAGCAGGGTGGTCACGATCATGGGGGCGGTCAGCCGCTCGCTGATGACCGGTTCCGGGTAGACGATGTGCACCTTGCCCGTGCGCTCCAGGCGGTCGAGGGCGGAGTCGCGGGCCGTGGTCTTGCCCGAGCCCGTCTCGCCGATGACGGCCGTGAACTGGTGGCGTTCGGCGCAGTCGATGATGGCGCTCTCGGCCATCTTGAGGTTGTAGGACCGGTACACCTCGTCGCGGGCTTCCGGATGCTGGAAAGGGTCCCGGAA
>CAYTBK010000246.1:0-4217 GCA_964436005.1 uncultured Acidobacteriota bacterium | reverse complement strand
CGTCGACAGCGCCGTCGAGGTTGAGGTCCCCGGACGGGGGGAAGGTCAGCTTGAAAATGAAGGCATCGGTGTGGCCATCTGGATTGACGGTGTCAAAAGCGTTCTCGGAAACGGGAAAATCCGCGCAGTAGGTTGTTCCGACCGCGTAGACGGCGCCCAGACGGTCCACAGCCATTGCATTAATGGTATCGGGAAAGACGCCGTTTCCCCCGTCGAAAGACACCGACGACACGAGGGCTCCCGCGGGATCCAGTTTATAGACCTGAATTTTCGAAGAAAAATCCGCGACTGCGCGGAGTTTGTCCGGATTGGCCGAAGAATCAGAGTAAGTGGAATAGTCCGCCACATATGCAAATCTGGCCTCGTCCAAGGCGAGGCAACCAGGAACGCCGATGAATTGGTAGAGCAGACTGGATCCGTCCGGAGCCAGTTTGACCACGCCACTTTCCGCTGCGATGCGGAGGGAAGAGCCTTCGGCTTCGTCCTGGGCAGATGGCTTCGACAAATAGCAGGAAACATAGGCGCTGTCGGCGCCATCAACGGCAAACCCATAGAAATGGTCATCTCCAGCCCCGCCCAGATACGTAGAGTACTCGAGTGCCGAACCCGTCGGGTTCAACCTTGTCACGAACAGTTCATTGTCAATTGAGTAAGGGATGTTGAAGGTGGTGTCCAAAGCACCGGGCGTGGTCGGAAAATCTGCCGAGCGAGTGTAACCGGTGACGAAAACGCTCTCCCCCGGTCCCAGGGCGAGCCTGTTGCATGCATCATTCCTGGTTCCGCCGAGCAAGGTCGAGAAAACGAGCGCATCTCCCGCGGTACTCAGCCTGGACACGAAAACATCGTAGACGCCGTTTGGAGAGGCATCCCAGGCCCCTGGAGTCGTCGGGAAATCCGGGGAAGTCGAATCCCCCGCCACCACAGCTTCTCCCGATTCGGCCACGGCGATGCCGATGCCCGTTTCGAAACCCGATCCGCCCAGCAGGGTGGAATACTCCAGGGCCGAACCGTCGGCGCTCAGTTTCGTCACGAATCCATCGCCGTACTCGTAATTGTTCAAAGTCGAATCGTACGCCCCCGGCGTCGTCGGGAAATCGAACGATAGGGTGTTTCCCGTTATGTACGCGCAGCCTTGTCTGTCCAGGGCCAACCCCCGGCTGTCTTCATTGGCGCTCCCTCCGAAGAAGGTCGAGTAGACCAGGCCTGTCCCTTCCGGGTTCATTTTGGTCACGTAGACATCCCGGGCCCGGAAGTAGTCCGGCAACGCGTACGATCCCGGCGTCGTGGGGAAGCGGAGGGAAGCGGTGTAGCCCGTCACGAAGACGTTCCGCTCATCGTCCACGGCGATGTCCTGACCATCCTCGGAATCCATATCGCCTCTCCCGCCCAGAAAGGTGGAATAGGCCAGGACGCCCCCGGCCGCGGCAAATTTCGTCACGAAAGCGATGGTCCCGCCCGTCAGGGTGCGGTCGAAAGCCCCGTCCGTGACGGGAAAGTCGTGGGAATCGGTACCACCCGTCACGTAGGCCGCCCCGGCCTCGTCCACCGCCATGGCCGGAGCGGATTCCTTCGCCCAACCGCCCAGGTAGGTCGCGTATTCCAGCTCTGTGCCGCTCGAACTCAAGCGGGCGTAGAACAAATCGTTCCCGTCTTTGATAGCCCCGTTGAATGTCGAGTCGACGGCGTCGGCCGTCGTGGGAAAATCCGGCGAGGTGGTCGTACCCACGACGGAAACGGCCCCGTTGGCGTGCAACGCCAAGCCGGTGCCGGTGTCCTCCTGCGTCCCGCCGAGATACGTCGAGAACACCAGGCTCCCGCCCTGCCCGTCCAGCTTCGACACGAAAGCCGTATAGCGGCTGGAACCGGGAGAGGTTTCGAACGCCCCTGGCGTCGTCGGGTAATCCTGGGAGTTCGTCCTCCCCGTCACACAGGCGCAGCCTGCGGCGTCGACGGCGATGTCCATCGCATATTCAGAAGCTTTCCCGCCCAGGAAGGTGGAGTACACGAGCGCGGAACCCGCCGGGTTGAGCTTCGCGACGAAAAGGTCGAAGTACCAGTTGAAAGTGGTGTCGTAGGCTCCCGGTGTCGTGGGGAAGTTCTCGGCCTGCGTTTCGCTCGTCACGTAGGCGCAGCCCTCGGCGTCGACGGCGACAGCGCGTCCGAAATCGATGATGGGGCTCCCCAGGAAGGTCGAATAGACCAGGCCTGTCCCGTCGGCGTTCAGCTTGGTCAGAAAGGCATCGTGGCCCTCGTCGGTATTATGGTTGAAGGAGGGGTCGAACGCGCCGGGTGTCGCCGGGAAGACGGTGTACGTAGTCGTTCCCGTCACGTAGGCGCAACCGGAAGCATCGACGGCGATATCGGTTCCTTCCCTGGCCAGACTCAGGAAGGTGGAGTACACCAAAGCTGTGCCCTCCGCGTTCAGCTTGAGCACAAAAAGGTTTCGGGTATAAGCGTTTACTTCGGCCTGGAAGGTTGGCTGAAAAACCCCCGGCGTGGTGGGGAAGTCCGCCGACTTCGTGTAACCCGACAGGTAGGCGTTCCCGGCACGGTCAAGTACTATGGACTCTCCGTAGTCTTCTCGGCTGCCCCCGATGCAGGTGGAATACACCAGGGACGAACCGGTCGGGTCCAGCTTGGTCACAAAAATGTCATGGCCCGAGGCAAAAACGGTATCGTACGCACCGGCCGTGGTGGGAAACGAGGACGAAGTGGTGATCCCCGTGACGACCGCGCAGCCGGCCCCGTCCACGGCGATGCCGTATCCAGTGGACAATCCGGTACGTTCTCCCTCCGGCCCGAGGTACGTGCTCCAAGAGAGGACCGGGGCGATGACCAGGTCCGCGGACGCGTCGTAGGCGCCGGTGCGGAAACCGCCGCGGCCGATCTCGTCGACCCGGAAGCCGACGTCCACCGGGACCCGCCTGCCCCCGATCTCCTGCCAGGCCTCCAGCCGGTCCAGGCTCAGGCGGGCGCCCGCCGCCTCCATCGCCAACCGGTCGGCGCCTTCCCGGCACAGCCGCCCCGGCCCGGCCGACAGGACGATCGCGCCCGGGTCGCCGCCGGGATGCACGAGGTAGCGGCACTCCAGGCGGTCCTGGCAGGCCACGTACGCCACGTCGACGTTTTGCCAGACCCCTTCGTAAACCAGCTTCCCGTAGGTGAAAAGGTCCGTCTGCCACTGCTCCCGCGGGCCCACCAGGAAATTCACCCGGCCGGCCTGCGGTTCGGCCAGGCGCGGGGCGGCGGAGCGGGCCGACCGCCCTCGCCCGGCCGGGCCGAAGCCGAGCCCCAGGACAACCATCTGGCCGGTTTCGGGTCCGTCCTGACGGAGAGAGCTTCCCCGAACCTCCGGGGCCCGGCGCTCCGGGCCCGGTTTTCCCGGATAGGCCGCCCGGCCCTGGACCACCGGGATCCCGACGCTCAGTCCGGCCGGCGTGAAGAGAACCCGCCCCCGGGCCGTCTGGAACAGGGCCGACACGGAGCGGTCATCCACCAGCGATATCCCGGTCTTCGACACGGTCTGGTTGGAGAGGAAGCAGCCGGGCACCGCGGCGAAGCGCCGGGCGGACGGCCCGGCCTGGGCAGCCGTCTCCCCACCGAGGGCAAAGGTTGCCAGGGCCAGGAAGAACGTAAAACGGCAACAGCGCATGTCATCTTTCCTTTGTGGTTTGATTTCAAAGTGAAGATTTTATAGCAGCAGCTATTTTTTATCGATGCCAGAAAAGGACGGGAGTGGCAAGTTGGAAAGCGTTCCCCAAATTCCCGTTCTGCATGGATGAGCAGAGTGTTGCGGAGAAGGTGCCCAGCCCGTGCTTCGCCGGCGCCGGCTCTGGAGCGCATCGCCCCGGAGGTGCATGTTTGCGTTGTTCATATTCCCTCCCCCCCCGGATTTCGTGAGCTTTGTGTTTACGATTAACACAAAGTTCACGAGGGGCGCGAAGGGGAAAGGAGGGAGGACCGGGCGGAAGGCCACGCTGCGGACAAGCCGTTCTCCCGCGGGCGCGGACCGGGAAGCCGTTCGCAGGGACTGACCATTCGCCTTGGCGTACAGGCCGGGGGGCGTTCGCCAGTCCGGAAAAGTCCGATGGATCATCATGTTTTATTAGTGAGATCAGTGGTTTCCCTCTCCGGCCGTGAGCGAAGGGCTTCCGGGCATCGTTCTCACGGAGGCACGGGGCGCACGGGGACGGTCCGAGGGGATTCCGGAAGGCGAT
>CAYTBK010000245.1:0-4250 GCA_964436005.1 uncultured Acidobacteriota bacterium | reverse complement strand
GAGCTACAAGCGGGACGACAAGCTGGACATCAAGGCCGAGATCGCCAAGTGCACCAAGTGCGGGGCCTGCGAGGAAGCCTGCACCCAGCACCTCCCCATTGTGAAGCGCTTCGAAAAGATCACCGCCGAGTTTTGAGATATAATGCCCTGCGCCTTTCGGGGTGCAGAACCCACCAAGGATAAGCCGCATGCACCTTCGACTGATTCTCAAGTACGTCGTCCTGCCCGTCCTCATCGTCGGGGCCATCGTCTTCGGCCTGTTCCACCGCTCGATCATCCGCCACTTCCGGGTGAGCTGGTGCTTCGACACCATCGTTTCGGAGGACACGAACTTCGAGAAGGCCGAAGCCGCCTTCAACACCATCATGGCCATGGGGCTGGAGGCCGAACCGTACCTGCTGGACAAGGCCGGCAAGAACCCCGTCCTGCGGGAGCGCAAGATCGCCCTCTACCTGCTGGGCAACCTGAAGAGCCAGAACGCGGCGCCGCTGCTGCTGAAATCCCTGGAGGACAACGAGGAGATGGTGCGCCTGGGCGCCGTGCAGGGCTTGAAATACATGATGCGGCCCGAGTTCGTGAAACCCGTCGGGGCGCTCGCCAAGGACCCGTCCCCCGAGGTGCGGCGCTTCGCCGCCGACGCCCTGGGCAACACCCCGCCGGCGGGGGCGGCGCAGGCGGCCGCCACGCTGCTGGTCTTCATCCAGAACGAGTACCGCCGGTACAACGTGCGGAACTGGTACGAGTCCTGGATGGCCTATTCCAAGGTCGTGGCGGTGACCGGCGTGATCGAACTGAAAACGCGGCTGGACGACCGCTTCGAGGTCCTGCCGGACAACGACAAGTCGGCCAAGCTGATCTACACCTATTATTTCCTTCGCATCCGGGAAGCGGACGGGAGCGAGAAGCGCCTGTGCGTGCCCATGAGCATGTGGGACGGAATCCAGGACGGCATGCGGATCTCCAAGCCCGCCTGCGTCAAGCCGGCGGACGCCACGCTCCTGCCCCCCCTCCCCCCGGACCAGGCCCCCGCGGAGAAGGCGGCGCCCCATGCGTGAGGCCCGGCTTTGCCTCGTCGCGCTCCTGCTGGCGACGGCCTGCGCCTGTTCCGGACGCATGCCCCAGGAGAAGATCGACGCCGGGGAAGCCGCCATGGAAGCCGCCCAACTGGCCGGCGCCGACAAGCTGACCCCACGCGCCTGGGAGGCCGTGGTCAAGGCCCGCAAGGCCCTGGACGGCGCCGTGGCCAAAGGCGACGCCGGCGAAGCCGAGCGGTTCTCCGGCGAACTGATGGAAGTCGCTTCCAAGGCCAGGGCCGAGGCCGTGGAAAACGGAAGGGTCCTCGACGCCCGGACGCAGCTGGAATCATGCCGCAACTCCGTGGAGTTCGCCCGCCAGGCTCTCGCCGACCTGCCCACGTCGCGGAACCGGGCCACCATGGACGCCGTCGCCAATTTCCGGACCCGCTTCGCGGGGCTCGAGCGCGATTTGGGACGGCTCACCCAGGCGTTCCAGGGCGGCGACCTGGAAGCCGTGAAGACGGGGGCCGCCTCGGTGGCCGAAGCGGCCGAACGGCTGCGGACCGACATGGGCAACCTGAACCGGAAGCGCCGCCCGGCCCAGGAGAGCGCCCCGGGGGCGCCCGCCGTTCCGAACACGCCGCCCCCGCCGCCGCCCCTGGACTGAACGCGGCCGGGCGAGCCCATCCCTACACGCGAGGACTTATTGTGATCATACGCCAAGGCGCCAGCTTCGACGCGCAAGCGATCCGCCTCATCGTCACCGACCTGGACGGCATCTGGACCGACGGTTCCATCTGGGTGGACGACTGGGGCGGCGAATTCAAGCGCTTCCACGTCGCGGACGGCTTCGCCGTCTCCCTCGGAAAACGGGCCGGCCTGCGCTTCGCCATCCTCAGCGGCCGCAGCGCCGCCTGCGTCGGGCATCGCGCCACCGAACTCGGCATCGAGGAGACGGTGCAGGGCTGCGGCGAAAAGGGGGAAGGTTTCTCCTCCCTCTGCGCCCGGCTCGGCGTGCCGGAACGGGAAACCCTGTACATGGGCGACGACTTCCCCGACCTGCCCGCCCTGGCCCGGGCCGGCCTCGCTGTGACGGTCCCGCACGCCCCGGAGCGGCTGAAACGGCTGGCCCACCTGGTCACCGAAACCCCGGCCGGCCACGGCGCCCTGCGCGAGACCGTCGAGTGGCTGCTCCGGGAGCGCGGCGCCCTGGAACCGCTGCTGGACGCCTGGTTCTCCCCGGCCCGGGAGAAGCGGACATGAGCCCCCGCCGCCCGCCCATGATCCAGAAAATCCGGTACTACTTCCGGCAGAAGGACCTGCTCGTCAGCTACATCCGCAAGGACCTGCGCGAACGCTACGTGGGCTCCTTCTTCGGCTTCTACTGGTCCGTCATCAATCCCTTGATATTGCTGTGCATTTACACATTTGTATTCTCGGTGATCTTCCGGGTGCGCTTCGGGAAGGAAGAATCCGGCCTCACCGAGGCGGCGCTGTACATCTTCTGCGGCATGGTCCCCTGGATGGCCTTCTCGGAGTCCGTCGGGCGGTGCTCGGCCGTCCTCGTCGACAATGCCAACCTGCTGAAAAAAGTCATGTTCCCGGCAAAGATCCTGCCCATCTACCTCGTGCTCTCCCACGCCGTCAACCTGCTCATCGGCCTCGCCATCCTGGTGGTGGCGGCCGCCCTTTCCGGCGTCGTGCCGGGGCCGACGCTCGTCTGCCTGCCCGTCCTGGTCCTCATCCAGCTCACCCTGACCCTGGGCCTGGGCTTCTTCGCCTCCGCCATGAACGTCTTCGTCCGCGACACCTCCCAACTGCTCAACCAGATCCTCATCATGTGGATGTACCTTTCGCCCATCTTCTATTCCCTGGATTTCATTCCCGAGAAGTTCCGTCCCTGGGTGGCCGCCAACCCCTGGGCCAGCCTGGTGGAGGCCTACCGCGACACGGTGCTGCGCGGGCACTGGCCGAAGGTCCCGGGCCTGGCCGTCTGCACGGCTTTCGCCCTCGCGGTGTTCGGTTTCGGCTACCTCTTCTTCAATCGCTGCAAGTACGAATTCGCGGACGTGCTATGACGCGGCCGCCCGGCGCCCCGCAGGTCTGGCTGGCCGACGGCGCGGCCGAAACGCTGCCCGACGGGGCGCTCGACCTCTTTCTATCCGCCGAGGAGCGGCAACGGGCGCAGCGCTTCAAAAACCCCCGCCACGGGAGGCGCTACCGTTTCGCCCACGCCGTGCTGCGCCGGCTCCTCGCCCCCCGGGCCGGCGGCGTCGCGCCCGCGGAACTGCGCTTCGTCCTGGGCCCGCACGGGAAGCCCTTCCTGGACCCCCACGGCGGAACCCCGGCCGTTCGCTTCAACCTGTCGCACGCCGGGGACCTGGTGCTGGTGGCCCTGGCCGGGGAAACCGAGGTCGGCGTCGACATCGAACGCCTGGACCGGAACGTGGACGTTGGGGGAGTGGCGGAACGTTTCTTCCACCCGGCGGAAGTGGCCGCCCTGCACCGGGCGCCGGAGCAGCAGCGGGCCGAGTGCTTCTTCACGTTCTGGACCCGCAAGGAAGCCCTGATCAAGGCGGCCGGCACCGGCCTGTTCGCCTCGGTCCAGGATATCGACGGCACGGCGGGCACCGTGACCCTGCCTTCGGCCCGCAGCGGAGGCGAACGGGCCGCCTTCCAGGTCCGCGACCTGCCGGCGCCGCCGGGGTTTCGGGCCGCCCTGGCCGTCCCGCCGGGAACCGGGCCGGCGGAACTGCTCGTCTGGCAGCCGGAAGCCGGCGGGGCGCGGTGGGCGTGCCCCCCGGCCGGCCCCGACCGCGGAAACGGGTGAAATCATGGCGCGCGCCCGCCCGGACACCGTTCTCGCCCTCCGCTCCCGCTACGGCCGGGACGAGCTGCTCGCCCGTTTGCGGAAGGCCTCCGTGGCGGTGTTCGACGTGGACGAGTGCCTGTCGGACGGCTTCACCCAGGCGCGCCTGGCCCGGTGCATGGCCTTCCGGCTGCTGGCCGGGGCCGCCCGGCGGCCCGCCGGCCTGCTCTCCTTCCTCCGCCTGGCCCGGGCCGGACGCCGGCTCCGTCGGGTGGAGCGGCAGGACAAGCCCCGGCCCGAAAAGAACGCCCTGCGCCAGGCCATGTTCCTGGAAGCCTGTCAGGGAATTCCGCTGCGGGTGTTCCGCCTCTCGCTGGGCGCCGCCTGGCGGGGGCTGCGCCCCGACGCCGCCGCGGCCCTGGTGG
>CAYTBK010000244.1:0-4270 GCA_964436005.1 uncultured Acidobacteriota bacterium | reverse complement strand
ATGCGGGTGGAGATGACCATCAAGGGCGACCCCAAGCCGGCCCAGCTCTACCAGATGCGCTTCGACCGGGACGGGAGGCTGCAGAAGACCCCCCGCACCCCCCGCCAGGAGCAGGAACCGCAGCGCGGCCTGCGCGGGCGCATCAAGCAGCGCAAGATCGAGGACTTCAAGGAGTGGGCGGACAGCCTGGGCGACCTGGTCAAGGACTACCTGGCCCCCGCGCCGGCCATCATGGGCAACTTCTACGGGAAGGCCTCCTTCACCCCGGCCGAGGACGGCAGCGTCCAGGTCTCGGCCGGCGAGTTCATCCAGCCGGGCGACCGGGCCACCTTCTGGCTCGACCCCAAGACCAAGGCGGCCCTCCGGTTCGCCTTCGAGACCTCCCTGGAGGGCGACCCCGTCAAGGGGCAGGTGGAATTCGCCCGGGTCGAAGGCGGGCCCCAGTACGCCGCCCGGGTCACCGTGGAGGCCCCCGGCCGGAGCCTGACCGCCGTCATCGAGAACTTCAACTACGAGAAGCAGTAGCTGACGAGCCCCCCGTCGCGGGCAGACAGAACTCCCCGCGACGGGGATCTTCCGCCGGACCGGTGCGCCTGCGGCCGGGCTTCCCTCCGTTCGGCAGCGCACTTCTCCCGACAGTTGAACTTTCCGACAAGCACAAAACAGAGCGTCCGTTCTCCCCGCCCGGCGGGTCGAATCGCCCGGCAACCGCACCTCTTCCTTGATTTGAAACCAGTTCCATGATAATTTGGCCGTATGCCCTCGGACAAAGCGAACCATAATTCGCCGACTGTCTCTTCATCCGCCGCCGTGGAGGAAAGCCACGGCGTCCGGTGGCGGGAAAGCCTGCAGTTCCGGCTGAGCGCCGGGTTCTTCCTATTCGCCGCCGTCCTCATCCTCTGCACGATCCTGGCCTTTCAGTTTTTCGGAAAGGAGCGCCTCGTCGAGCAGAACCTCCGGTTGGTGGACGAAGCCGGCTCCCGCATCGTCTCGGACCTCGGCGCCAAGATCTCGCGCGGAGAGGCGCTCTGCCGCGCCATGGCCAACCTGAGCGCCGACGGGCAGCCGGACGAGGCCCTGTATCGAACGGTGCTCCCCCGCATCATGGCCGACGAAGGGCGTTCCTCCCTCGTGGCGGGAGGAGGCGTGTGGCCGGAGCCCTACGCCTTCCAACCCGGCCGCGAACGGGCCAGCTTCTTCTGGGGCCGGGACCAGGAAGGCAGCCTGAAATTCTACAACGAGTACAACGATCCCCAGGGGATGGGCTACCACCACGAGGAGTGGTACGTGCCGGCCACCCGCCTGCCGGCCGGGTCGTGCTTCTGGTCCAAGTCGTACATGGATCCCCATTCGTACCAGCCCATGGTGACCTGCACCTTCCCCATCTGGCGGAAAGACAGGCTGTACGGCGTGGAAACCGTGGACCTCCGCCTGGAGGGCCTGCACGAATTCATGGAGCAAGCCGGCGGCCTCCATTCGGGCTACGCGTTCGCCCTGGACCGGAACAACAAGTTTCTGTCCTTCCCCGACGAGGAGATGACCAGGCAATATGCCCAAGACGACAAGGGCAAGCGGGTCGTCGAGTTCATCGACGCGCCCGCCCTGGGCGCCCGGGAACCGAGGTTCCGGCCCATCGCCCAGGCCCTCGCCCGCGTCAACGCCGGCATGGTCGCCCGGGCCGGCTATGACCGGGGTCTCGTCGAGGCCATCGACAAGGGGAGCTACCAGATCGACGCCGGGGAAGCCCGCCTGATCGCCGCCATGTTCCTGGACCCGCTGCGGGAAGCCACCCGGAAGTCCCTCCTCCTGGACCGCCTCGCCCTCGACGACGACCTCCTCCTGCACGAGGCGGTGGTCGTCTCGATCTACCACATGCCCAAGACGTACTGGAAGGTGGTCATGGTGACCCCCGTGCGCGCCGCCACGGCCGAGGCGAGGAGCATCAGCCGGTCCATCCTCTACACCCTGCTCGGGGTTCTGCTCGTGCCGCTCGTCCTGGGCTTCCTCCTGATCCGCCGCGTGGTCGTCCGCCCCCTGCGCAAGATCAGCACGGCCCTCCTGCAGATGTCCCGGACGGACCAGCCCCTGGAAGGCGGTTACCTGGACGCCTCGCGGCGGGACGAACTGGGCGAACTGGCCTTCCGGTTCAACCAGCGGACCCGGCAGCTCGCCGAAGCGTCGGAGTCCCTGCGCAAGAGCGAAAAGGACCTGCGCGCGCTCTTCGACAACATGCAGGACGTCTTCTACCGGACGGACTTCCCGGGCGCCATCACGCTCGTGTCGCCTTCCTGCCAGGCCGTCCTGGGCTACCCGCCCGAAGAGCTCATCGGCCGGGACATCGCCGAAACGCTCTACGCCCGCCCGGAAGAACGGGCGGGCCTGCTGGCCCGACTGCTGGACAAGGGCTGCGTCGAAGACTACGAAGTCGCCTTGCGGAGAAAGGACGGCGTCGAGATCCCGATCTCCACCAACTCCCATCTCCTGCGGGACGAAGCCGGTGCCACGACCGGCATCGAGGGCACCATCCGCGACATCGCCCGGCGCAAGGAAATCGAGAGGCAGATGGAGCTCATGCGGGTCTACCTGAAAAACATCTTCGACTCCATGCCCTCGGTCCTCATCGGGATCGACCCGCAAGGCACCGTCACCGAGTGGAACCAGGCGGCCGTCTACACCACCGGCATCCAGGCCACGGAGGCCATGGGAAAGAAATTCTGGGAGCTGGCGGCCCTTTTCGAGCGGTACAAGAACGATTTCCAGGAGGTCATCCACTCCCGCACCCCGAAGAAGTACAGCCGTCAGCCGTTCCACCAGGCGGAAACCCGGTACCACGACGTCACCCTCTTCCCCCTCGTCGCCAACGGGGTGAACGGGATGGTCATCCGCATCGACGACATGACGGAGATCGAGCTGAAGGACAACCAGCTGCGCCAGGCCCAGAAGATGGAGACCATCGGCATCCTGGCCGGCGGCCTGGCCCACGATTTCAACAACGTGCTGAGCGGCATCACGGGCACCCTGTCGATCATGCAGTACCAACTCGAACAGGGGCAGCGGCTGCCGGACGAGCAGATGCGCGAGTACTTCGCCGTGATCGAGGAGTCGGCCCAGCGCGCCACGGAGGTCGTCCAGCAGCTGCTCACCCTGTCGCGCAAGCAGGCCCTGTCGCTGCAGGAAATCGACCTGCGCCAGACCGTGGCCCACGTGGTCAAGCTGTGCAACAACTCCTTCGACAAGTGCATCGAGATCGAGACGCACGAACCGGCGGAACCGGCGATGGTGCAGGTGGACCAGGGCCAGCTCGAGCAGGTGCTGCTCAACCTGTGCGTGAACGCCTCCCATGCCATGACCCTGATGCGTCGCAACGAGGAAAAGCAGGGCGGCGTCATGTCCGTGTCCATCGACCGCATCACGGCCGACCACCACTTCATCACGACCCACCCGGAAGCGGTGGCGCAGGACTACTGGATCCTGGCCGTCCGGGACACAGGCGTGGGGATCGACCGGAAGTCCCTCTCCAAGATCTTCGACCCGTTCTACACCACCAAGGACAAGGAGAAAGGGACCGGCCTCGGGCTGGCCATGGCGTACAACATCATCCAGCAGCACAAGGGGTTCATCGACGTGTATTCCGAGGTCGGCATCGGCACCACGTTCAACGTCTTCCTCCCCGCCCGCCACGCCGGCGCGGCGGGAAAGGCCGTGAAGGCGGCCCCGGCGATCCCCCGGGGCGAAGGGTTGATCCTGGTGGTGGACGACGAGAAAACGCTGCGCGACCTGGCCAAGTCGATCCTGGAAGCGTGCGGCTACTCGGTGGTGACGGCGGAGAACGGCGAACAGGGCGTGGAGATTTTCCGCCAGCGCGCCGGCGAGATCCGGGCCGTGCTGATGGACATGGTGATGCCGAAAATGGACGGGCAGACCGCCTGCGCCGAGATCCTCCGCCTCTGCCCCGGGGCGAGGATCCTGCTCAGTTCGGGGTTCCGGCTGGACAAGCGCATCGACGCCGCCCTGGGCCTGGGGGCCCGCGACTTCATCCAGAAACCCTACACCCTCGACAAACTGGCCTCCGCGGTGGCCCGGCTGCTCGGCAAAGGCTGAGCCCGCCGGCAATTTCAGGGAAGGGGAAACATTGATTCACCGGATAAACCGGATGGCCAGGGTGGGAGGAGCCGGCGGGAAGGCTTCCCGACATTGCCCCCGTTTCCCGTAGGGAAACGATAACCATAGCCAAGCATGCCATTTATCACGGATTTTCCCGTAGGGAATC
>CAYTBK010000243.1:0-4339 GCA_964436005.1 uncultured Acidobacteriota bacterium | reverse complement strand
AGACCCAGTCGGTGCGGGAATTCATCGTCAACGCCTTCGGCACCATGGGCATGACCCTGGACTGGACAGGCCACGGGCTCGACGAGAAGGGCGTTTTGGCCGCCGTGGACCTGGACCGATGGTCCGCTTTCCTGCGGGAGAGCCAGCTCGCGGGCTTGAACCTGCTGCCCGCCGTCCGGCCCGGCGCCACTGTCATCGAGGTGCACAAAGACTACTTCCGCCCCTCGGAAGTGGACCTTCTGCTCGGCGATCCCTCCAAGGCGCTGCGCCAGCTGGGCTGGAAGCCGGAGATTCCCTTCGACGCTCTGGTTCAGGAAATGATGCAGCACGACATGGCCGAAGCCTACCGGGACATCCACCTCCAGAACGGCGGCTTCCGGGTGGAAAAGCGCCAGGAATAGCCCCCCGTCCGTCAGTCGGGGCCCATCCGGGAGAGATGTCGCCGACATTTCTTCCCTCTTTCCCGCTCTGTGTCTCTCTCTTTCTCAGTGTCTCTGTGTCAAAAAAAGGGTTCATCCGTTTCCGGATGAACCCTGCGCGTTTCCCTGCCCGGAACGGGCCCGGGGTCACTTTACGCCGGAGGGCAGCTCCAGACCGTAGTTCCTCTTGTCGCTGATGCGCTTCAGAAAGAAGGCCAGGAAGATGGAGATTACGCCCAGGCCCACCAGGGTCAGGATGGGGATGGTGTAGTCGTAGTTGGGGATCTGGCCGGAAATCCGCATGCTGTCGATCTTGTCGACGATGGCGGCATTGTCGAGCCCCTGGGCGGCGAGGGCCGCCCGGGCCTGGGCGATGGCCGCCACCACCTTCGGGTTGACCGCCTCCAGCAGCCACCCGATGCCGGCGAAGAAGACTCCCAGGCCCCAGTTCTGCACGGTGAACATGGTGGCGTAGGCGGTGCCGAGGCGCGATTCCGGCACGATGCGGGCCACCGAGGGCCACATGGCGGCCGGCACCAGGGAGAAGGCCACCCCGAGGGAAAGCAACCCGAAGTAGCAGAGCACGTGGCTCCGGAACAGGGAGAGAGATACATGGGCGAAGATGAGCAATATGGCCCCGAGCATCATGAGCGAGGCCGCCTTGCCCTTCTTGTCCACAATCCGCCCGAAGAAGGGGGTGAAGAGGATGGTCCCCAGCGGGATCAGGGCCGCCGACTTGGGCCCGTTGCGCAGCCAGATGGCCAGGACGTCCTTGAGGCCGAACAGGAAGGCCGCGAAGGCGACGAACAGCGCGGCCAGGCAGATCAGCCGGGTCAGCCGGTCCTTCACCGTGTTGGGGATGGTGGCCACGAGGATCCCGAAGAGGAAGAACACCACGTAGATGGACACGCTGCCCAGGGTGGCGCTGCCAAAGAGGACGATCTTGCCGGCTTCGGGCAGCTCGTAGGAGAAGCCGAAGGTGTTGACCAGCAGGTCGGGGGCATACTGCATGAAGGGGAAGACCGCCGAGTAGAAGGCCACGCACAGCAGGGCGATGGCGATGAAGGCGGGGTCGGTGACCAGCCTGGCCAGGTCGGCGAAGCGGAACTGCTCGTCTTCAACGGGTTCGGCGGTTTCCGACGCCCTGGCGGCCGCGGCGGCCTCTTTCGCCTGCTTGTCGATTCTCACGTCGAACATCAGGTAGATGAAGTACATCAGCACGCCGAACACCAGGAGGAAGGCGGCGAAGTTGATGCCCACCGCCGGGATCCGGCCGGCGATGTCGGGGGAGATGGCCGTGCCGAGGGCGGAGCCGAGCCGGCCGAAGCCCACATTGATGGCCATAGCCATGGCCATTTCATAGCCTTTGAACCACTTGACCACCGTCCGGGTGACCAGCACGCAGGTGGTCTCCAGCCCGACGCCGAAGGTGGCGCGCCCGATGATCATGATGGTGAGCCGGGTGGAGGGGTCCTGCGACAGGATGCCGCTGGCGCCGAGCGCCACCAGGGCGCCGCCCAGAATGGCCACCAACCCGAAGATGATGGCGGTCAGGCGGATGCCCCACTTGTCGAGGATGATTCCGCCCAGGATGATCATGCCAAACCAGTTGGCGATGGTGGTCATCCCGATGAGGGTGCCGAACTGTCCCGAGGTGATTCCCATCTGGCTTTCCATGAGAGGCTTGAGCCCCGACATGAAATCCTGGAACCAGTAGGTGGCGAACATCAGACCGCTGACCAGGACAAGCACGAACCAGCGCATCGGCGCCGAATCCCGCATCGTCCTCTTGATGGCTTCCGTCATTGCACAGGACCCCCTTTGGGAAATGTAACGGGCAGTCTACCACGGGAACATACACTGTCCAACCGGTTTATTGGCCGGGAAAGGAGGAATCCGCCAGCACCCAGCACCATTTTCTTTGCAATATTCCATTTCCTTGGCATTTCCAGTTTTCGCTTGCCCGGATCCGCCGGATTTGCTATCTTTCCACGTTTCTCCGAGCCTGCCCGAGCTACCGCCTTCTGGCCACGCCGGCAGGCCGATAGGGTGCGCCTGGAAACGGGCCCGCCTTCCATTCCCGAAAAGGAGATCCGCATGAAGATTCCTGCCTGCCCATCCAATCCCCCTACCCACTGCCCGCCCGGCCCGTTGGCCGGAAGAGTCCTGGCCCTGCTCCTGCTGGCCCTGTTCCTGGCCGTCCCGGCCTTCGGCCAGTCGGAAGAAAAGCTCGCCGACACCGGCAAGGCCAAGGACAGGAAGGAAGAGACCGAAAAGGAAAAGAAGGACGAGAAGAACATTCCCGTCATCACCGAGGCCATCACGGTCCAGTCCGAGGTGCCCAAGGAACAGCCGGTGGCCACGGTTTCCGTCATCCTGGCGGACCGCATCGAGGCGACGGCGGCCAAGGATTTGACCGAGGTCATGGGCTACACCAGCGGGGCGACCGTCACCGTCGGCAGCAAGAACGAGTGGAAGGTCCGCATCCGCGGCCTGGACACCGCCCGCACGACCCTGCTCTACGACGGCATCCCCGTGTACGAGCCCTACTACAACTCCTACGACCTCAAGGCTTTCGTCGCCGCTGACATCGACCGCATCCAGGTGGTCAAGGGCGCCGCCTCCATCCTGTACGGCCCGAACACGCTGGGCGGCATCGTGGAGCTCATCACCCGCCGGCCGGACGAGCCCCGCTTCACCGCGGAACTCACCGAGGGCGAGAACGGCACCGCCAACATCAAGGCCCGCGCCTCCGCCAGCCTGGGCAAGTTCGCCTTCCAGTTCGGCGCCGACGGCTACAAGACCGACGGGTTCACCTACCGCCACGGCGACGAAACCACCCTGCGCCTGAACAGCGACGAGGAGCGCAAGGCCGTCCTGGGCAAGATCTACTTCTACCCGCGCTCCGACATCGAGCTCATGGCCGAGTTCAACTGGCTGAGCATGAACTACGGGGCGCCCTGGGCGGTGGACACGGTCAAGGCCAACTACTGGCGCTTTCCCGAGTGGGAGCGCACCTCCTACAGCGTCGGCGGCACCATGCCCTCGTTCCACGACGGCTCCTTCAAGTTCCGGGCCTACTACACCAAGCACTACAACGTGCTGGACGCCTACAAGAAGGCCGACTTGAAGACTCTGAGCTACGAGTCGACCTACGACAACAGCTCCTGGGGTTTCTTCGCCCTCAACGCCACCCCGCTGAACGACCGCCACGAACTCCGGACCAGCGTGAACTTCCGCTCCGACGACGTGAACACCCAGTCGGCCATCGGCGCCGCGTGGGAGCGCTACCATCAGAAGGTCTTCTCGGTGGGCGCGGAGGACTACTTCCGGCTGACGGACCACTGGGGCATCCAGGGAGGCGCCAGCATCGACTACCTCGCCAAGGAAGGCGAAGGGGAAAACAAGGTCAGCGTCAACCCGCTGGTGGCCATCAAGTACTCCCCGAACAACGACCTGGACTTCCACCTGTCGCTCAGCCGCAAGTCCCGCTTCCCCACCATGCGCAACCTGTACAGCACCACGTCCGGCAACCCCGACCTGAAGGCCGAGGACGGCACCAACGTGGAACTCGGCGGCACCTGGCACGGCTTCGCCGACATCAGCAGCGCCGTCTTCTACAACCGCGTCAACGACCTCATCGACCGGAAGAACCTCCCCGACGGCACCTACGTCTACGACAACATCGGCCGCGCCGCCCTCGCCGGCTTCGAGTGCGAAGTCGCCAAGGAGATCAAGTGGCTGACCCTGAGCGCCACCTACACCTACCTCCACGCCGAGAACCTCACCGCCGACAAGCCCCTGGACCTCAACCCCAAGCACCAGCTCAGCTTCGTTCTCGGGGCCAACCCGCACGACTGGTTCCGCTTCACCCTGTGGGGGATGGCGGTTTCGTCCTGCCAGTCCACCCTTTCCTCCGG
>CAYTBK010000242.1:0-4367 GCA_964436005.1 uncultured Acidobacteriota bacterium | reverse complement strand
TCCACCGGTTCGGTATACGCAGGATGCTGCCGTCTTGGGTCAGGCTTGTTTCCGGACCCGGCTGCCCGGTTTGCGTGACCGGGGTGGGCTTCATCGACCAGGCGGTCGCACTGGCCCGGCTGCCGGGGGTGGTGGTGGCGACCTTCGGCGACATGGTGCGCGTGCCCGGCTCCCGCCTGAGCCTCGCCCAGGCCCGGGCCGCCGGAGGGGACGTGCGGGTCGTCCCTTCGCCCATGGACGCCGTGCGGTTGGCGGGCGAGCTGCCCGACAGCACGGTCGTTTTCCTCGGGGTGGGTTTCGAAACCACTTCGCCGACGGTGGCCGCTTCGGTGACCCAGGCCGCCGCGTCCGGGGTGAAGAACTTCGCGGTTTTGGCGGGGCACAAACTCATCCCGCCGGCCATGCGCCTGCTGGCCGAGGCTCCGGAACTGGCGGTGGACGGGTTCCTTTGCCCCGCGCACGTGAGCGCCGTCATCGGCACGGTGCCGTATCGTTTCCTGGCCGAAAAGCACGGGAAAGCCTGCGTGGTGGCCGGGTTCGAGCCGCTGGACATCCTGCGGGGGGTGGAGCTGATCCTGCTGCAGATATCGCGCGGCGCGCCCTCTGTGGAAAACGAGTATGCACGAGTGGTGAAAAACGAGGGGAATCCGCACGCACTGCGGTTGCTGGCGGAAGTGTTTTCGCCGGTGGACGAGGAATGGCGCGGGTTCGGGGTCATCCCCGCGAGCGGCTGCGCTTTGCGGCCGGAATGGGAGCGTTTCGACGTCAGGAAGCGGTTGGAATTCGATCCGGGGCCGCCCGTGGAACCGGCGGGCTGCCGGTGCGGGGAGATCCTGCGCGGCGTGCAGGACCCGGTGGCCTGCCCCCTGTTCGGGGGGCGGTGCACGCCCGACTCCCCCGTGGGCGCCTGCATGGTCTCCCAGGAGGGGACTTGCGCGGCCTGGTACCGGCACGGGGCAAAGGCGGATTTCTCATAAAAACAGTTGCCCCCTTGCCCGGGGATGCTCTATAATGCGCGGTCGACAGTCGGTTTTGTTGGCAAGACAATCAACCAATGCAACTTGGAGGAATCTATGAACAAATGGTGTCGCGTGTTGCTGCCGGCCGCTCTGGCTGCGGCACTCCTTTTGACGGCGTCCGCGTGCAGCAAAGCCCCTCAGGGCCCTGAGGACAAGGGCCAGGAAGTCGGCACAGCCCAGAAAATTCCCGTGCGCAAGCCGTGCACCAACCGGAACCTGAACCTGGAAGAGATGGTGCGCATCCCTGCCGGCAAGTGCATGGTCGGCGGCCCGTCGGAAGACAAGGTCACCCAGTTCTCCTCCCCGGCCCACTCGGTGACGACGAAGGAGTTCTGGATCGACAAGTATGAAGTCACCAACAAGCAGTTCATGGAATTCTGCAAGCAGACAGGATACCGGGCCAAGGGCAACTGGATGGATTACTACCAGGAAAGCAACAACCCCCTGATGCCGGTGCTGGGCGTGACGCTCTCCGACGCCACGGAATACGCCAAGTGGGCCGGCAAGCGCCTCCCCTCCAACGACGAGTGGGAAAAGGCCGCTTCCTGGGACGAGAAGGCCGGCAAGGCCCGGCGTTACCCTTGGGGCGACACCTGGGAACTGAAGAAATCCCATACGCAGGAAGACGCCTCGGAGAGCGGCGGTCCGGTGGAAGTCGGTCTGATGGAAGGCGACGTGAGCGCCTACGGTGTGAACGACATGCTCGGCAACGTGTTCGAATGGACCGTCAGCCGCTATGACAAATACCCTGGCTGCAAGCAGAACGACCCCGCTTTCGGCGGTGCCTACTCCACCGTCAAGGGCGCCTCCTACGCCATCCCCGGCGCCATCTGGTGGCTGGCCGCCCGTTCCCCGTTCGAAACGGGCAACCTGCAGGGCCAGGGCTTCCGCTGCGCCAGCGACGTGGCTCCCGACAATATCAAGCGTGGCCAGTACACTGCTCCTCCTCCGGAAAAGATCCAGAAGGAAGGGGAAGCGCCTACCGAAGAACCCAAGGCCGTGGCCAAGAAGCCTGCCAAGCCGGCCGCCAAGAAGCGGGGCCGGAAATAGTCCGATCGTTCAGGCATCGATGAAAACCGGGCTGCGGCCCGGTTTTTTTTGTGCCTTCTGGCCGGTCCGGCTTCCGCCAGCGAAAATCCGGAGGGAAAATGGGGCAACGGGAACGAGCCAATCATCGCGGACGTTTCATCGGCGCCTGGGCGACCATGGTCGCGGCCGCCCTGGCGGCGCTCGTTCTCATGGGCTGGCTGGGCATGTGGCTTCAGGTCTCCCGGCGCGTTCAAGTGCGCTGGGCCGACAACCGGTCGCCAGACGGGGCCGCCGTGATCGCGGTGACGAACCGGGGTTCGTTTGCCATCACTCCGGAAAGCATGGCGCTTACCTATGTCCGCGACGGCGCGGTGGCGGAGGTGCACCGTGTCCGGTTCCGGGAAAACGCCTCCGTGCCGGCTCAGGGACAGGATCGGGTGCGGATTCCCCCCCTCCCCTCGGTAAGCGCAACCGATGAACCGGTCGCCTTGCCGAGCGGCCCCGAAAACCGCCGGTTGATCCTGGGCGTCCTGAAATACCGCTCCGTGTGGGGCGAGGGTGCCGCCCACTTCTGCCTGACCCCCCGCTGAGCGAGTCCGTTCCGCCGGTTCCGGCGACCGCGTCCCCCGTCACGACGGCAACAGGTTCGTTTCCGCATCGATGGCGGCCAGCTTGTAGGCTTCCATCAGCGTGGGATAATTGAAGACCCTTTCTGTGAACCAGGCCGGGGTGGCGCCGACGCGAAGGGCCTCCTGGCCGAATTGGACAAGCTCGGCTGAAGAGGTCCCGATGATGTGCACGCCGGCGAGCACTTGGTCCTTCCGGCGGAACACGAGCTTGAGGATTCCCGAGGCGTCGCCGAGGATCTCTCCCCGCGAGAGCTGGGAAAAGCGCGCCGTGCCGGTCAGGGGTTCGGTCCCGCTGGCCCGGACCTGCTGCTCGGAAAGGCCGGCATAGGCGATTTCGGGGATGGTGTAGATCCCGAAGGGGACCGGTTCGAGGGAAACCGGCGCGCAGCCGGGGCAGGCCATGGCGTGCACGGCCTGGAAGCCCTGGACTTTGGCCGAGGAGGCAGTGGCGGGGAAGCCCACGATGTCCCCGGCCGCGGCGATGTGGGGAACCTGGGTCCGCCAGGAGGCGTCCACCCGGAGGAGATTCCGGTCGTCGGCGCTCAGGCCGGCATTGGCGAGTTCCAGCCCCTGTGTCAGGCCGAGGCGGCCGGCGGCCACCAGCACCAGCTCGCCTCGGACGACGGTGCCGTCCTCCAGTTCCACCCGCGGTCCGCTGCCGGCGCAGGCGATGCGGCGTCCGAGGTGGAAGCGGACCCCGAGACCTTCCAGTTCACTCTGCAGGATGCGGACGATGTCGGTGTCGAGAAACGGCAGGATCGACGTTCCCTGGGCCACCACCTGGACCGGGATGCCCAGCAGGGCGAAGATGGAAGCGTATTCCAGGGCGATCACGCCCCCTCCGACGATGACGAGGTTTCCGGGCAGGCGGTTCAGGGTGTACAGTTCGTCCGAATCGATCACCGTCTGGCCGTCGAAGGGGAAGAGTGGCGGACGCTGCGGGGCCGAGCCCGTGGCGACGAGGATCCACCGGCCGTGCAGCCGGAACCGGGCGCCGTTCGGCGCCGTCACTGCCAGACGGTGGGGGTCGACGAAGGCCGCCGACCCCTGGTGCAGGTCGATGCCCCGGTGGGAGAAGTAGTCCCCGATGACCTTCAGTTCCTGCTCGATCACGCGGTTGACGTGGCTCTTGAGCCGGAGCATCCAGTCGCCGTCATGGAGGGAGAAGGGTCCGTGGCCGCAGGCCCGGTTGTACCAGCCGGTGAACTGCAGCACGGCCTCGCGGAACGCTTTGCTGGGCATGGTGCCCGTGTGCAGGCAGACACCGCCCAGCAATTGCTGGCGCTCGACGACGGCCGTCCGCATCCCGCGCCGGGACGCCTCGAGGGCCGCCTGCTGTCCGGCCGGACCGGACCCGATGATGACGAGGTCGTACTTCTGCTCGGCTGCCATGGCGCTTACCTCGCGAAATGAAATTTCCCGAACATGGTTTGGTTGGATGTCGCCAGCGGGCGGGCGTTTCGGGAAAGCGCCGGCCAGGAGCGGAGAAAACCGGACGGCCGCCGGAAAATGCGATTTCCCTGGCCCGGCCGGCGCTTTGCCGTGTAAAGTGCTTGCAAGATGGGTGTCCCCTCACTAAAATGTCGAGTCGCCTGTCGACCGTTCCGTGCCATCGCCGGACGAACCAATCCTACCCCTGGGAGATATCAATGAACATTCTCGTGATCAACAGCGGAAGCTCGTCCATCAA
>CAYTBK010000241.1:0-4370 GCA_964436005.1 uncultured Acidobacteriota bacterium | reverse complement strand
GACCTGGTCATGCTGGACCTCGGCCTGCCGGACATGGACGGTGTGACGGTGATCCGGCGGCTGCGCGAGTGGTCGGAGGTCCCCATCATCGTGCTGTCCGTGCGCGAGGCGGAAGACCAGAAAGTCGCCGCCCTGGACGCCGGCGCCGCGGACTACGTCACGAAGCCGTTCGGCACCGGCGAACTGCTCGCCCGGATGCGTGCGGCGCTCCGTCGGTCCTCCCCGGCCACGACCGAGCCGGTTTTCCGGTCCGGCGACCTGGAGGTGGACATCTCCGACCGGCGGGTCCGCTTGGCCGGGAAATCGGTCGCCTTGACCCCGGTGGAGTTCGACCTGCTCCGCCACTTCGTCCTGCATGCTGGCAAAGTCTTCACCCACCGCCAGATCCTGGTGGCCGTCTGGGGGCCGGGGTACGCCGACGATCGCCACCTGCTGCAGGTGAACGTCAGCAACCTGCGGCACAAGATCGAGGCGGAAGCTTCCCGGCCGCGCCATCTCGTCACCGAACCGGGGGTCGGCTACCGCCTGACGGTTTCCGAGTAGGCCCTCCTCGTCGGGGCGGTCGCCCGGCCGCATCGCGGCAAGGGCTTCACGAGCAGTCTCCCAGGGGGAGTTCTACCACCAAACGGGCCCCGCCCCACGGGTTGCTCTCCGCCCGCATCGCTCCGGCGTGCGCCTCCACGATCCCCTTGCAGATGGCCAGCCCCAGGCCGGATCCGGCCACTTCGTCGGCCCGGTGGAGGCGGAAGAACTTCTCGAACACCTTCTCGCGCTGGTCCACCGGGATGCCGGGGCCCTCATCCTCCACGGCCAGGACGAACCTTCCGCCCTGGACACCCAGGCCCACGCGCACCGGTGTTTCGGGGGGAGAGAATTTCAGGGCGTTGTCTAGCAGGTTGGCGACTACGTGGGTCATCAGGGCGAAATCCATGGGCACCAGGGGCAGGTCGCCCGCGGGCTCGACGCGGATTTCCCTTTCGCCGACGCGGCCGGCCAGGGCGGAGAGGCTCACGCCCACCAAATCCAGGGCGTCGCCGGGCTCGAGGCGCGGCCGCAGGATGCCGGCCTCCAGCCGCGACATGTCGAACAGGTTGCCCAGGAGCCGGTTCAGCCGGCCGGCCTCCTCCCAGGCCTCCTCGAGCAGGTCCTTCCGGGCGGCGGCCGGCAGCCTCTCCCCTTCCTCCCGCAGGCTGCTGACGGCCCCGGTGATGGTCACCAGCGGGGTCCGCAGGTCGTGGGAAATCGAGTCCATGATGGCCCGGTGCAGCTTTTCGGCTTCGGCCAGCACGCGGGCCTGTTGGACGCCGCGGGCCAGGCGCAGCCGTTCCAGGGCCAGGGAGACCTGGTTGGCGTACGCTTCCACGAGATCGCGGTCCCGGGGTGAGGCCAGCGCGGAGGGTGCTTCCGGCTGCAGGGCCATCACCCCCAGAATCCCTTCCGTCCCCCGCAGGGGCACGTGCAGCATGCCGGCCGCGCTCAGGGTTTCGGTGCCGAGCCCGGCAGGGCGGCCGTGCTGCATGGCCCACTGGGCCACCGCCGTCTCCTTTTCGTCGGGCCGCCAGCCGGCCTTTCCGGTGAACCAGCCGGGGCCGGACTCTTCGGGCAGCCACAAGGCCACCTGCCCTCCCAGCACCTCGCCCACCTGGCGAACCGCCGCCTCGGCGACGGCCTCCACCGAGGCGGAAGCCACCAGTTCCCGGCTCAGGGCGTAGAGGCTCTCCGTGCGCACTTCCCGGAAGCGCACGGCTTGCGCCTGGCTGCGGGCTCGGTTCACCAACGACCCCACCACCGCCCCCACCGTGAACAGGCCGGCGAAGGTGATGAGGTACTGGGTGTCCTCCACCGCCAGGGTCAGGGCCGGGGGTACGAAGAAGAAGTCGAAGGCCACCACCCCGAGGAAAGCGGTCAGCAGCGCCGGGGCCAGCCCGAGGCGGAGCGCGGCCATCACCACGGCCAGCAGGTAGATCATGACGAGGTTTTCCGGGGCGATGAAGAGGTGGACCGGCGCGCAGATCAGGGTGGCGGCGGCCACCAGCCCCAGGGCCCCGGCCATCCGGGCCCAGGGGGCCCGACCGGGCGGCGCGGGCCGGGCGGGCGGTTTTTCGCCCGGCCCCGGCGCCAGGCTGACCACGACCACGTCGATGGGCCGGCAGCGGCGGATGAGGCGATCGACGAAAGTCCCTCGCAGGCGGTCCAGCCAGCTCAGCCTGGCCGGCCGCCCCACGACCATTTTGGTCACATTGTGTTTCCGCGCATATTCCAGGATTCCTCCCGTGGCCTCGGGGGCGGTGATCGTCGCCACGTGAGCGCCCAGGCTTTCCGCCAGGCGCAGGTCCCGCCAGACGTGCTCACGGTTTTCGCGGGCCTGGGGATCGGTTTCCGGCGTCTCTACGTAGAGCGCGTGCCATTCAGCGCGCAGTTCGTCGGCCAGGCGCCGGGCGGCCCGGATCAGCCGTTCGCTGTAGGGGCTGCCGCTCACGCAGACCAGGAGTCTCTCCGTGGCGGCCCAGGGGCCGTCGATGGCCTTCGCGGCCATGTAGGCCCGCATCTCCTCGTCCACCCGGCTGGCGGCCTGGCGCAGGGTCAGTTCGCGCAGGGCGATGAGGTTCCCGGCCTGGAAAAAGCGCTGCATCGCCCGGGCCGCCTGTTCCGGAACGTATACCTTCCCCTCGGCCAGGCGCCGCAGGAGTTCCGGCGGCGGGATGTCCACCACCGCGATGTCGTCCGCCTGGTCCAGGACCTGGTCGGGCAGCGTCTCCCGCACGGTGACGCCGGTGATCTGCGCCAGCACGTCGTTGAGGCTTTCCAGGTGCTGGACGTTCAGGGTGGTGCAGACGTCGATCCCGGCGGCCAGCAGTTCCCGGACGTCCTGCCAGCGCTTGAGGTGACGGGAACCGGGGGCGTTGGAGTGGGCCAGTTCGTCCACCAGGGCGACCTGGGGCCGGCGATCCAGAACCCCTTCCAGGTCCAGTTCGCCCAGGAGGACGCCGCGGTGCTCCACCGTCCGCCGCTGGTGCACGGTCAACCCTGCCAGCAGGCTTTCCGTTTCGGCACGCCCGTGGGTTTCCACCAGGGCGACCAGGACGTCCTCCCCGTTTTCCCGGCGGCGGCGGGCCTCCTCCAGCATGGCGTAGGTCTTGCCGACCCCGGCGGCATAACCGAGAAACACCTTCAGCCTCCCTCTCCCCACGGGGCCGTCTTCCGCGGTCAGGCGCTCGAGGAGCGCGTCCGGATCGGGGCGCTGGTCTGCCGTCATCATGTTCTCCCATTGGCGGTTTCGCATCGGTCAAATGAAAGTCATCGAATTCTAGAACTTCTTTGTTTTTCTGTCAAAACCATTCATTGGCCGTTCAGGGCGGGGCCGGCCCGGCACAGCCGGTCCAATTCGAGGTTGAGTCCCAGCACATTGACCCGGCTCTCCCCCCACAAGCCCCACTGGGGGTGGTCTGTCATCCGGTCGACCACCGTCCGGAGCCATCTCTCCGGCACCCCGCGGGACCGGGCGACCCGCGGCAGCTGGTACCGGGCCGCCGCGGGGCTGATGTGCGGGTCCAGGCCGCTTCCCGAGGCGGTCACCAGGTCCACCGGGATGGCCCCCGCCGCACAGCCGGCCTGGCGGAACCTGTCGGCGGCCGCCTCGGCCCGCCGGAACCGTTCCGGATTCGTCGGCCCGAGGTTGGACCCGCCGGAGCAGGCTGCCTCATAGGGCGGGGCCGTGGCGGAGGGGCGGCCCCAGAAGTACTGCTGGCCCTGAAAGAACTGGCCGATCAGCCGGGACCCCACCACCCGGTCCCCCTGCCGGACCAGGCTGCCTTCGGCCAGGTCCGGCCAGAAGGCCCGGGCCGCGGCGGTCACCAGCAAGGGGTAGACGATTCCGGTCAGGATCGTGAGCCCTCCCAGGAGCACGGCCGCGGGTTTGAGCAGGGAAAGGGTGTTGCGGATCATGATTCCTCCTCACCAGGCCGACATCAGGACGTCGATGGCCTTGATCCCGATAAAAGGCGCCGCCAGGCCGCCCAGGCCGTAGCGGAGCAGGTTGGAGCGGAACAGCCGGGCCGCCCCGGTCGGCCGGTAGCGGATTCCCTTGAGCGCCAGGGGAATCAGGGCCACGATGATGAGGGCGTTGAACACCACCGCCGACATCACCGCGTGGTGCAGGCCCATGAAGTTCAGGGCGCCCAGGGCGGGGCAGGTGGAGGCGAAGGCGGCCGGGATGATGGCGAAGTACTTGGCCACGTCGTTGGCGATGCTGAAGGTGGTCAGCGCGCCGCGCGTCATCAGCAGGCGCTTGCCGGTCTCCACGATCTCGATCAGCTTGGTGGGGTTGCTGTCGAGGTCCACCATGTTGCCGGCCTCCTTGGCGGCCTGGG
>CAYTBK010000240.1:0-4465 GCA_964436005.1 uncultured Acidobacteriota bacterium | reverse complement strand
AGTCCGGTTCGGAGGGAGGGGGGGCCGAAACCAATCGGCTCTTCCTACCCCTATAGGGCGCGGCTCGGATTCCGACGCCCCGCCGGGCGCAACGTGCACCGCCGCCTGGAGTGCGGCGCGAAGGCCGCCGGAGCGTCGAACGCGAAGACGCGCGCCCCGTCCTCTTGGCAATTCCCGCAACCGGTTTCCCCTCTGCAAATCATAACGTAAGCCTCCTGTCCCCCTTCGTGGCCGTTCGTGCGCTTCGTGTTTATCAGCAACACGAAGATCGCAAAGGCCACGAACGGGAGACCATGCCTTTTGTCCGGAGGGCATGGATGTCCACAGGCAGGACCACTTTTCGCATTTTCGGTTGCTCGTAGGGCATCCATGGCCATCTGGATCGTACTGGCTGGGCGGTTGATTCCCTACGGGAAACAGGCGTTTGCCGTTCGAACGGTCTATGGACATAGATTCCCTACGGGAAAAAAATCAAAGAGTGCCGAACACGACCGAACACCGGCGTTCCGACTTTTCCCTCGCCTTCTTTCCCCTCCGCCACTCATAACGCAAATCAATAAAACTCGTCATTTTTCGTGGCCGTTGTGCGCCTCTTGTTCAAACACGTCTTCCCGCGCCTGTCGGGCCGGTCGCGGCCCGACAGGCCGCCCGGGCGATTCCGGGCGCCTTCGCCCCGGGCCTGTGGCCCGGGCTCAGGGATACGGCGCCATCGGCGCCGCTTCGTGATTCGTGGTCACTTCTCACCGCGCAGATCGCGACGGCCACGAGCGGGGTGCCGGCGTCGCCCCCGCCGCTCCGCTCCGCTGCGCGCCGCCCTCCAAAGGACTCCGGTGTAACGGCGGCCCGCCCCGCCGGGTTGGCTTTCTATTCGGCGTTTTTCAACGCCGTCAGCCCGTCCTGCGCCGGGGGATAGTTCGGGTAGGTCTGCAGGCACTTCTCGTAGGCCGCCCGGGCCTGGGCGGGATTCCCTGCCGCCCGCAGGGCGTCGCCGAGGAAGGCGTAGGCCTGCCCCATGTGCGGGGTCTTTTCCGCGGCGAGCCGGGCCAGGGCGACGGCCCGGTCGTGCTGGCCGGCGTCCGACAGCCGCCGGGCGAATTCGCCGAGGTCGAGGAAGCCGGGGAGCGGAAGCCCCGCGTCGGCCAGCGCCTTTTCCAGCTGCGCGAAGTCCGACCGGCCGGCGAGGTGCTGTTCCTGCCACTCGCCGAACACCAGCAGGCTTTTCCGCCAGTTGTCCGCCTTCACGACGATGCCGTGCTTCTCCTTCATTGCCGCCGCCCAGCGGGCGAAGCTTTCCGGCGAGCACGCCAGGCCCCGGGCCTTCCGCCAGTCGCCGAAGAAGAGATCCGTCCACAGGTAGTCGGACACCTCGGGCTGCACCCCGTTCCGAAGGGCGTACCGGGCCAGGAATTGCCGGAACGAGGCGACGCCTTTCGGCCGGCCGTTTTTCCGGAGCCAATCCCCGTACAGCACTTCCCAGAGGTAGTCGGTGGAACAGGGCGCCTCGCGCCACTCCCCGGCGTCGTCGTCGAACTTCCAGGCGGAGACGATGCCCACGAGCGCTCCTTTCCCGTCGCGCACAGGCGACCCGCTCAACCCCGCCTCGTTTTCGGGGACGAGGCTCCGGACGAGCAGCGCCGGTCCGCTGTACCCCGTGACGACGGCCTCGCGGATGCGGGGCGCTTCGTTCTTGGTCCGGAACGTCCAGCCCACCTTGGTCACCGCTTCACCCGGCTTCATCCGAATAGTGCTCAGTTTCAACGGTTTCACGGCGGAATGGTTCTCCTTCACCCGGAAAACCAGGTAATCCCGGTCGGTGTTGCGCTCCCCGATGGGCTCCGCCGCGTTCTCGTTGAGCAATTCGCCCAGAATGATGTACTGTTTGGGGTCGTTCCGCACCACCATCCGCCACTCCGCCAGGCGTCCCGCCAGGCAGACGGTATTCATGTCCGGGGGGCGGTTCTCCCAGAACACGTGCTTGCAGGTCACGGCCAGCACCTCGTCGCCGGTGTCCAGCAGGAAGCCGTTACCGGGCAGGTCCGTGAACGAGCGGTCGGTGTAGCGGATCTCGTTGGCGAGCACGATGTCGGGGGCCGTTTTCTCCTGCGCCTGCGCCGGGCAGGCGAGCGCGGCGGTCAGCAGCAGGGTGCAGACGATGAATTTTCTCATGAATTCTCCAGTCGTGGGCAGAGTGAGCGGCGTAAACCGGGCGGCCATGGTACCACGGCCGGGCCGGCCTTGTCCCCACCCCTTTCCGGCCGGCCTGGGGCGAGGGGGCGGCCGGGCCGCGTCCGCCCGGCGGGCTCCGGGCTAGTTCGTCACGACCAGGCGGGCCGGCTTCTTCCCCCAGTTGGCCAGTTCCTCGCGGATCTGCTCGAAGACGATGGCGTCCAGGTTGTTGCTCTGGAAAGACCCGGTCACCCCGTGCGAGGCCGCCGTGGCCTCGGCGCTGCCGTACTCGATGAAGATGAACTTGCCCCGGGTGAACTGGGCCGCCTGCCGCCAGACGAGGGTCCCCAGTTCGTCGAGCCCGCTGGCGGCCACGGCGTGGATCCGGATCCCCTGCTCCAGGGCGGCCTGGAGGCTGGCCCCGTAGCGGATGTCCCCCTGGTAGTCCATGTGCGGCGGGGCGTCCCCGATGAGGAAGACCACCTTCGCCGCACTGTCGCGCCAGCCCATGCGCACGGCTTCGGCCAGCCCCTGGTTCACCGATTCCGGCATGTCGCCGCCAGCGTCGGCCTGCACCGACTGCAACGCCCGGGAAAACGCGGCGATGTCGCCGGTGAAGGGGCAGGCACGGGTGACGTACTCGTCGCCCAGGTCGCGGTAGAGCACCGCCGCATAGCGCAGGTCGAAGGCCTGCCGGAGATTGCGCAGCCGGTCGGTGACCTGGCGGAGGGTGCCCTTGATCCGGTCGATCTCGTCCGACATGGACCCCGTGGTGTCCACCAGGAACAGCACGTCGAGCCGGATGGTCTCCCCCGCGGAGGAGGCCCCGGGCAGCACGACGGTCAGGTCGCCGGTGGGAGCGACCCATTCCTTGCGGGTCCGGGCGTCCCGGCAGGAGACCTCCACCAGGAGGTTGGACTGGCGCAGGTCCGGCCGGCCGGCCCACCGGGCGGCCAGGGCCGGGTAGAACGGGACGCGGCCGTCCCCGTAGGTGACGCCGGCGGCCACCACCTTGTCCGCGGAAGGGGCTACGACCCGCACCGTGGCGCCGGGCACGGGGGCGCCCTGCTCGTCCGTCACCTGGACGAAGCGACGGCCCCGCACGTCCAGCCGGTCGTATTGCCCGGCCACCTCCGGGCGCTCCGACCAATCGGAGAGGAAGGCGAGGAACTTGCCGAAATCGGCGTTGTCGTCGGTGACGCCGGCTCGCAGGGGGGTCTGCCCCTGCTCCGCGCCGCCCGTGACCTGCACGGCCTGCGCCGCTTCCCGGGGGGCGCCGGGAGCGGCGGCCGCCGCTGGTGGGGGGGCCATGGCTTCCGACTTGGCCATGGGCATGGTCGGCATGCACGGGGGCCCGGCTTCCGCCCGCATGTCGCCCCGCCCGGACGGCATCACGGCGCTGCGCACGATCCAGGGCCCTTCCCGCCGCTCGGCGATGCGGACCCCGTCGAGTTCCCGGCTCTGGGGCAGGGCGGCGGCGGGGCGGTCGGTCGGGGGGGCGGGCTGGGCCGCCGCGGTAACCGTCCCGCCCTTGCCCGGGGCGCCCGCCTGCCCTTCGGGGGCCTTGCGGCAGCCGGCGAGCGCGGCCGCCAGGAACAGGAACAAGAAGACAACCAGCCGGGGAATCGTTTCGATGCGCATCCTGACCTCCCGTACGAGAATGGATCGCCTGGCGCGTTTGACTGTTTTTCTGTCCCTATTATCCGTTTCCTCGGTCGCGCCAGCAAGAGGACGAGGTCGCTCGGGAAATCTTGCAGGCCTTTTCGCCGCGAAACCGCGAAAAACGGGGCTGTGGGGAATCGGCGGGAATTGCAGTTCCCAACCATCCTTCAATTAGGGGCAAAAAGTTAGCCCGGCCGGAGGTTTTTCCCCGCTCTCGGACGGCCGTCTTGGGGGGGCGGGTGGGTGGGGTACATCCGGCATGCTGGACGCAGAATGTTATAACCCTTTGCTTTTCTATCGGAAAATATTTGCCTTGCCGGCTGCGAATTCGCTACAATGGGAAAAGATCATTCGATGATTTTCCTTTACGCAGCCGGTCGCACGCAGACTCGGGCCCCGTCCCCGTCGCGTCGGCGGGAAGGTCGCGCGGCCGCTTCGGCGAAGCGCAACCAAAGGGATTCGGAAACATATCGAGATTCTCGCTCATTGCAAGGAGACATGTCATGAAAGCACCCTTCAGGCTTCTCGTTGTCCTCCTCTGTCTTGCCGGGACGGCGGCGCTGGCCCAGAGCACCGACGGCACGGCCTTCGGCGGGCCGCAGAACTCCTTCGCCTGGACCCAGGGGCCCGGGGCGAA
>CAYTBK010000239.1:0-4524 GCA_964436005.1 uncultured Acidobacteriota bacterium | reverse complement strand
GACTTGCGACCGCCGCTTCCGAAAGGACTCAAAGCGCCCCGGATAATTGACAGTTCCGTTAAAAAATCACTGCCGCCCGTTCCGAAGTTCGTCAAAGGTGACAAAGATACGATATATGTCTATGATTTCGGTACCGGAAACGAAGTCGGAATGCCCTCGACTCTTCAATATGTAGGGACTCACATCGAGATATGGAAAGCGGATGCAGTAAGCGTATCTGCGCAGGATATGCAGAGCATCGCAAATGAGTTTGACAATGAGGTCTACGGTCTTGTAACTGAGAATTTCTATTCTGAAGCTGATATCGATGGAAACGGGAAAGTATCCATAATCCTTGCGAATCTCGGCGGATTTGCCGCGGGATATTTCAATCCTGCCGACTACTACACAAAGGAGGAATACCCTAATTCCAACCACCGCGATCTCATATACATAGAATCATCCACGGGAAATGAAGAGATATTCAGTACAATGACGCATGAATTCCAGCATCTTGTGCATTCCAATAAAAACATCCTCATCGAAGACGACTGGAACAGCGGAGAGCTTCCCTACCGCTACATTGATGAAGGGCTTGCAACAGCGGCACAGCACATGTATGAAGGTATTCAGGACGAGATGGTCTATATCATCAATGATTCCGGATACAATCAGTCGATCGGAGAAGGCAATTCCTTCATTTACTGGGATTACAGCGATGAGATGAAGGTCTATTCAGATTATGCAATGGCGTATGTTTTCTTCCAGTATCTCAGAATTAGGGCGGGCAATGACACGACCATATACAACGAAATAATTGATTGTACTTCGAACGACTACACCTGCGTGGAAGCCGCAATAACTTCAAGAGTAGACTCTGACTACACTTTCACCGACTTCCTGCTTGATTTTAGAATTGCACTGATACTTCAAGACAAATCAGGACCTTACGGTTTCAACAATGAAAGCGGTTTTAGTTTCACAATGCCCTATTTTGAAGGAACATCTGTTTCGCTCAGAGGCGGCGGCGGAGTTTACATCAGCTCAAACGGAAATTTTGTGAAACCGTCAAACGCCGGAAACAGTCTCATCTTTGCCGGAATTAATGATTGAGGTGAGGAGAAAGAATGAAAGAACGGTTCCTGTGTCATGGTGGAAATTTTGAGGTCATAAGGTTCGCAGGTCACAGCAGTAATATTTTCATTATCGTAGACCGTATTGAGAACAGGACATATCTTGTCGATTGCGGACTGCCAGCTGACATTTCCGACCTTATCAGGGCAATGGAAAAAGAAAAGCTCCCTGCAATAGAGAAAGTTATCTGCACCCACTTTCACGTGGACCACTGCTCAGGCTGGATAGAGCTTAAAAAAGCGTTCCCTGATGCTGTCATAATGTTCCACAAAGCTGCCGAACCTATCGTAAGCGGGGCGCAGAAAATGGAATTCCCGGCAATGTCCGATTTTACTGACATAATGATACCTGCGATGAAAGAGAGCGGATATGTTCCGTCATTTAAAGAAGTTATGACGAACATTTATTACGGCACATCGTTCAAAAGCCGTTTCCCGATGGACAAAGTTAAGTTCTTTGATCCTGATGAAACCGTGCTTCCGGGCTTTAAAACCGTATTCACTCCGGGACACAGACCTGAGGAGACAAGCTTCTTCGAACCCGGTTCAGGACTTTTCATATCGGGCGATTTCATAATAGTCATGAATCACCGCATTATCGTTAACACTTTCGTCTATGACAGCAAAAAGCAAATGGAAAGCCTTGAAAAAATTAAGAAATTTGACAATCTTATGATGCTCCTGCCGGGTCACGGCGAGTGTATGGATTTTAATGAGCTCATACTAAAATACGATCCGAAATAAATCAGACCAATTTATCTTGCATTTGGCAATCACTTTATTATGGTATAGACGGTTGTTGGGTTGTGTGAAAAATTTTCCGGAGGAATGAATGAACATTCAGAATCTTATGCAGCAGGCTCAGAAAATGCAGAAGAAGATGGCCTCTGTGGATGCCGAATTCAAAAATGAGACTTTCAGAACAGAAGCCGGCGGCGGAGCAGTGAATGTGACCATGAACGGCGATATGAAACTTGTGAATGTCACAATATCAAAAGAGCTTGTAAAAGCGGAAGACCTTGAAATGCTTACAGATCTCATAATGGTTGCAGTCAATCAGAGCATTGACACCGTGAAAAAGGAAAAAGAGGCCAGACTTGCAAAAGTTGTCGGCAAGATCGGCGGAATGCCCGGTCTTTTCTGAGGTACCATGCTGCAGACCGAAGTAAGACAGCTGATAGAGGAGTTCAGGAAACTTCCCGGAATTTCGTTAAAGAACGCGCACAAGCTCGCTTATTCCGTCCTGAATGAACCAGCGCTCAAAAATGTCCTGAAAAACATCGTCTCCATAACTGAAAAACTGGAAATCTGTGAAAACTGCGGCTTTTTCAGGAACCATTCTTCGACCTGCATAAACTGTTCCGAAAAAAAATCCGAAATATGCGTGGTGGCCACATACAGCGACATGCTTGCGATCGAAAGAACCGGCTGTTTCTCAGGCTCCTACCACATTCTGGGCGGATTGATCGCGCCTCTTGAGAACTGTCTGCCGGAAGATCTTCTTATCGAGCAGCTCAGAACAAGGGCGCAGAAAGATCCCGGCGTTGAAATACTTCTCGCCCTCCCTTTTTCGATCGAAGGCGACGCTACAGCGCTTTATATAAAAGATGTACTTGATGGAACCGATGTTTTACTGTCCCGTATTGCCAGAGGACTGCCGGCAGGATGCGCCCCCGATGTTCTTGACAGAAGGACCGTTCTTGAAGCTTTCAGCGGGAAGACATATATTAACTGATCTTTTCTGATACGGAGGAATCTATGGTCAAAAAAGTTATGAAATGCATCGACGGAAACTACGCTGCGACACATTCCAGCTACGCACTTACTGAAGTTGCCGCCATTTATCCCATTACTCCCAGTTCGAACATGGGCGAAAATGCCGATGAATGGAGCGCTTACGGCAAGAAGAACATTTTCGGTGAGAAAGTCATCGTCACAGAACTTCAGTCCGAAGGCGGAGCCAGCGGAGCGGTTCACGGTTCACTGAGTGCAGGCGCTCTCACCACGACTTACACCGCTTCACAGGGACTTCTTCTCATGATCCCGAACCTTTACAAAATGGCCGGAGAGCTGCTTCCGGGCGTTCTTCATGTCAGCGCAAGAGCAGTAGCCGCTCACGCACTTTCAATATTCGGAGACCACAGCGATGTAATGGCATGCCGTCAGACCGGCGTAGGATTGATATCCAGCTGTTCAGTTCAGGAATCGCTTGATCTCGGACTTGCAACACACATTGCAGCGATCCGTGCAAGCCTTCCGTTCATTCACTTCTTCGACGGCTTCAGAACAAGCCATGAGATCTCAAAAGTCGAGATGATCGATTATGAAGACATCAAAAAAATAACTCCTTACGAAGAGATCGCAGCTTTCAAAGAGAATGCAATGCGTCCTGAGAAACCTGTTCTCAAGGGAACTGCTCAGAACCCCGACATTTTCTTCCAGGCTAAAGAAGCTTCGAACCAGTACTATGACAGAACTCCGATGATAGTGCAGGATGCTTTCGACAGAGTTTTCAGCATCACTGGAAGAAAATACCGCCTTTTCGACTATTACGGACATCCTGAAGCTGAAAGGGTCATCATTGCAATGGGAAGCGGATGTGAAACAATCGAAGAAACCATAAATCACCTTGTTGCAAAAGGGGAAAAGGTCGGTCTTGTAAAAGTAAGACTTTACAGACCTTTCAGCGCAGAGCATTTTATGATAGCGCTTCCGGCAACGACAAAAACAGTTGCAGTCCTTGACAGATGCAAAGAACCGGGAAGCGAAGGCGAACCTCTTTATAAAGATGTATCAACACTTCTCTATGAAAGAAAGGAAACCATAAAAGTTGTCGGCGGCCGCTACGGTCTTTCATCAAAAGAGTTCACTCCCGGCATGGTCAAGGCTGTATTTGACAACCTTAAAGCCCGTGAACCGAAGAACTTCTTCACAGTCGGCATAAACGATGATGTGACTTTCACATCCCTTGCTTACGAACCGCTTGATACAGTTCCGAAGGGTACGGTCCAGTGCAAACTTTACGGACTCGGCTCAGACGGCACGGTCGGCGCTTCAAAGAACGCGATAAAAATAATCGGTGAAGAGACCGACATGTACGCTCAGGGATACTTCTCATACGATTCAAAGAAATCGGGCGGTATCACAGTGAGCCATCTCAGATTCGGAAAGGAAAGGATCCAGTCACCTTACCTTATCACTGATGCAGACTATGTTGCGTGCCACAATCAGGCCTATGTTTATCAGTACGACCTTGCAAAAGGTCTCAAGGACGGCGGCGTGTTCGTTCTTAATACAGTCTGGAGTGCAAAAGAGACGGAAGCCAACCTTCCGGCAAGTCTTAAGAAAGAGATCGCAAAGAGAAATGCGAAAGTGTATATAATTGACGCAGTCAAGAACGCTGACGGGCTTG
>CAYTBK010000238.1:0-4535 GCA_964436005.1 uncultured Acidobacteriota bacterium | reverse complement strand
CGAAGACCGTCGCCACCAGCACCACCGCCATGACGGCCAGGGTGGACAGGACGATATTCCAGACGGCCTGCTGCACGAACTTCCGCTCCTGGCCGATGAAAAGCATGCCGCCCCGCTTACCGTCCGCCAGGACCAGCGGCCAGTAGACGGTATCGTAGTTCTTCCCCATGATGGCGTTCTGCGAGATGAAGGGCTCCCCCTTCTCCAGCACGGCCTTCAGCACGGCCGGATTGTCCATCCGCGTTCCCAGGGCCCTTCCGCCGTCCGCCTTGCGCACCGTCGTCGACACCCGGGTGTCCCCGCTGAAGATGGTGCACTCGACGCCCAGCTTCGCCTTGACGGAATCCACGAACTGTTCGTCGTTGGACAGGGGGTACATCAGGACCAGGCAACCGACGATGGCCCCGCCGTTCTTCACCGGGCTGGCGGCCAGAGCCGCCAGCTTGAATTCGGGGCTCTCTTCGATGCCTCCGCCCGCCGCCCCCTGCAATGCGCTCCGCACCGTCGCCAGGTGGCCGAGGGCATCGCCTTGCTTTTCCGACGAGGAACGGGCGAGCACCGTCCCCCCGGCGTCCAGCGCCGCCACGAAACCGTGCCCCGCCTGCCTGGCTGCTTCGGCGAGGACCGGCTTCAGCGCGGCACCGTCCCCGGCCGCCACGAGCGCTGCCAGATCGGCCCGGGCGGCGATCAGTTCCGCCTTTCTCTCCATTTCCTGCCGTTTTTCCGTGAGCAGGCCGTCCACGATCTTCAGCCCCATGGTTTTCAAGGTGTCTTCCGTGTAGTCACCGAAACCGGACAGGGTCACAAGGTAACTCGACACGAAGATCGTCGCCCCGAAAACGGCGATCGCCGTCACGATCAGCAACTGGTTCTTCCGCCCCAACGAAATTCCCGCCATCGCGCACTCCTTGGCATTGAGGTTACCCCTCGCGGTTCCCGGCACTTCGCCACATTTGACCGCCTGCAATTCTGCAGTACGCTCTTGGCGCGAACCGAAAACAATCAAGGATAATCACAGGCAACGCATTTATCAAGGGAATTTCCACCACAAAGATCCTGTTTGCCGAATTTTCATTCTAGCAACACGGCCACGCCGTGGCCGGCAACCGGCGATGGACGTTCGGCAAAACGGCGGCGGGGGACTTCGCCGACGGGTTCTCCGCCGGGGTTTCCATCGTCATCCACCGGGCGGCGGCCCCTGCCGCAGACCGTGGCCAGGGAAGTGGCCAACTATTTGTTTCTATATATTTTTAGGATTTTCACAGGCCGGACCAGGTACTGCTCCCGGTCAATCGACCGCTGGATTTTCCGGACGACATCCATGCCCCGGATCACCTGGCCGAAAGCCGCAAAACCCTGCCCGTCGGGGTTCCGGCGCCCGCCGAAATCCAGTTCGGGCTGGTCGCCGAGGCAGATGAAGAATTCCGACGAAGCCGTCCCCGGTTCCAGGCGGGCCATGGACAGGACGCCGTCGCGATGCCTCACCCCGGTCTCCGTTGTCGTTTCGTGCCGGATGGGGGGAAACTGGTACTTCTCGACCGACGAATCCTCGTAGAACCCGCCCTGGATCACCTCGATCTTCACCGCGCGGCCGGGTTGGTTGTCCGGACGCACCACCCGGTAGAAACAGGCGCACCCGTTCCCGTAACGCCCCCCGTCCACGTAGCGGAGGAAGTTGGCGGCGGTGACCGGGGCCTTGTCGACATAGATTTCCGCCTCGATGTCGCCCATTTCGGTCGAGAAGACGACCCGCGGGTTCCGGCCGAAGACACAACCCGCGAGCGCGAAAGCCAGGAAGAAAGCGAAAAGGGTTTTCATGTGCGGTCAGTCCTCCTTCGGCGCCCTTCCGGGCTCAGCGCACCCGCCGGGCGACCGGGGCGATGTCGTCCCGTTGCGGGCCCCCGGCTTCGGCAAGCATGGTCGATTTCACCGGCTCTCGGGCCCCCGAGCCCCGCCCAGGCCCGAGTCCTGGCGGCAAAGCCCCTCCAGCCGGGCGCATTCCCGGCCCTGGCGCTCGATGACTTCCAGCCGGGCCGTCCGGTCGGCCTCGCAGACAACCAGGCGCCGCTCCAGTTCCTTCTTCTCGTCGTCCTTGTCGATCAAGGCCTGGACCAGCCGGGCCGAGGGGGAAGCCGTCAGGGCCCGGCCGGCCTGCTCCTGTTCCAAGGGTTCCAGCCGCCGACGCCCCACGGCCAGAAACATGTCGTAGTGGCTGAAAATCGGCTCTTCGAAACGGATGTCCAGCGCACCGAGCCCTTCGAAAAAACGCCGGACGGATTCCCGGCTGAACAGGAACAGGTGCTCCTCCGTTTGCAGGTGCGAAAGGAACGGGCTGCCGGTGGAAACCAGCTGCTCATGACCGGTGCCGAAGGGGAAACAGGGGGTCTGGACGAGCAGGAAGCCGTCCGGCCGCAGCAACTCCAGACAACGGCCCATGGTTGCCAGCGGGTCCGGCAGGTGTTCCAGGACATCCATCAAGGCCACGGCGTCCAGGGACGCCGGCGCCAGCTCCTGGTCCTCCAGCGGCCCGGTCAGCATGGGAACCTGGAACGTCGACCGGGCCAGGTCCACCAGCCAGGGGCTGATTTCCAGGCCGGTGGCCTCGAAGCCGGCCCACCGCAGCAGGGCCACGAACCCGCCGTGGGCGGAACCGATCTCGAGTACCCGGGCGGGGGGACGGCGGTACCGGAGAAGAGTCCGCAGCCAGTGCAGGCAGCGTTCCGGCAGGTCGCCCCGCAGGCGCTCCGTGAGTTCCGGCAAGCCGTACTTCTCCACCAGGCGCTTCTGGTAGTAATTCTTCCCGTACATGTCGGCGTCTTCGTCGGTGACGCGGGTGACGTCCCCATCCGGGAACTCCTGCCGGACCAGCGTGCCGCACGCCCGGCACGACCGCCAGGAGGCCCCGTAGGCTTCCAGCGCGACGTTCCCGCACCAGCATGGTCTTCCGGTCATTTTCATGTGTCTGTTCTCCCTGAATCGGAAAAGCGCCCGGATCTGCGCCGCGACCGGTCATTGCACCAGCAGGATCCGCAGGTCGGCGACGTTGGTGCCGGTGGGGCCGGTCCGCACCAGGTTGCCCAGGGGCCGGAACCAGGACCAGGAATCGTTGCGGCGCAGGAAGTCGTCCGGGTCCAGGCCGAGAGCGAGCCCCCGGGACAGGGTCGTGCCGTCGGCCCAGGCCCCGGCGGCGTCGGTGGGGCCGTCCACCCCGTCGGTCCCCACCGACGCGGCGGCCATGGGCACGGCGGCTTCCGCCAGACCCCGGACGAGGTGCAGGACGAACTCCTGGTTCCGCCCGCCGCGACCGTCACCCTTTACCGCCACGGTCACTTCACCCCCGGAAACCAGGCAGGCGGGCCGCCCCACCGGCAAGCCGCTCGCGGCGACCTCCCGGGCGATGTCCAGGTGGAAGGCCGCGCACCCGGCCACATCTCCGCCCATCCGGCTCGAGAGGACCAAAGAGTGGTAGCCCAGCCGCCCGGCCTCGGCGGCGGCGGCCCGGCAGGCGTCTCGATTGGATCCCAGCAGAAATATTCTGTCACCATCAAAACAGAGGTCCCCGCGGTCGGGGGTCTCTGGCCGCCGGCCAGCCATTCCTTCCACCAGGTGGCCCCGCACGCGCGCCGGGACCCTGTCCTGCAGGCCGTAGCGCTCCAGGACGCCCCAGGCATCGGCGAAGGTCGTCGGGTCGGGCGCGGTGGGGCCGGAGGCGATGGTGGCCGGGTCGTCCCCGGGCACGTCGGAGACCAGCAGGGTCAGGAGGGGGGCCCCGGCGAGCAGGCGGCGCAGTTGCCCGCCCTTTACCGCCGACAGGTGCTTGCGGACGGCGTTGATCTCCCCGATGGAGGCGCCGCAGGAGAGGAGCAGGCGGGTCGCGGCGGCCTTGTCCTCCCAGGTGACCCCCTCGGCGGGAACGCAAAGCAGCGACGAGGCCCCGCCCGAAAGCGCCGCGATCAGAGAGGCCCGCCCGACCGCGCCGGCCAGCCGGCCCAGGGCCTCCCGGGCCGCCGCCACACCGGCCGCGTCGGGGACAGGGTGGGAGGCCTCCAGGACCGTGAACCCGGGCACGGGCCGCCCGGTCCCTCGCGGCGCCAGGGCCACGCCCTCCACCGCGGCCGGGCCACCAGGGAGGACCTCGCGCAGGGTCTCGGCCGTGGAAAGGGCGGCCTTGCCCGCGCAGAAGGCGAAAATCCGCCCGGGGACAGGCAGTGTCCACGGCTCCTCGCCGCCGAGGAGCAGCCGGTCGCCGTCCCGGCAAAGCTTCTCCCGGACGAGTTCCGCGGGCTGCACGACCCCGATGGCCGCCATCACGATCCGCAACAGGTCCGAAGACAAGGTCCGCGACATGGCTCCGTCAGCCTTTGCCCTGCAGGTCGCTCATGAGGCGGTCCATCTGCCCCGCCCCGCCGAGGCCCACCATGATGTCCCCGCCCTTGAGCAGGGAATTGGTGGGGGGGTTGAAGGTCATGGTCTCGATGCTCGCCGGCCGCAGCCCCACCACGATGAGGTTGTACTCCTCGCGCAGGCGCGACTGG
>CAYTBK010000237.1:0-4699 GCA_964436005.1 uncultured Acidobacteriota bacterium | reverse complement strand
TCTCCCTCCCCCCCCACCAGTTGATCCTCTTCCCCGACGGCCGCTGCCTGGTCAAGGGCACGTCCAACCCCGACGAAGCCAAGTCCCTTTATTCCAGATATATTGGAAACTGATGCCGGAGCGGTAGCCGCCTTCGCCCGGAAACCCGGCGGCCGCTCGCCGGAAAGCTATTTTGCATCCAGAAGGGATTTTCAACGTCAGAATGATAGAGGGATTTCCATGTCCGCGCACGCTCCAGGAGGAACCATGACAAACGGACCCGGAAGCTGTTTTCGCCTTGTTTTCATCGGCTTGCTGGTAGTCCTCCTTTTGGCTTCCCTGTACGGCGGAGTCATCACGTACCAGGTCAACAGCCTGGCGGATTTCGGCAACGAAACCCCCTCGCCGGCCCTCACCCTGCGCAAGGCCATCCAGCTGGCCAACGCCGCCCCGCCGGGAGACACGGTGCAGATCTTCTTCAGCGAAACGCTGGCCGACCCCGGGCTGCTGACGCTCCAGAGCGCCCTGCCCCCGATCACGCACGACGGGGTGTCCATCAACGGGGCGATGGGGACGACCGGGCCGGTGCCCCTCACCGTCTTGCTGCCCACGCAGTCCGCTAGCGGAGCCGGCGCCGTCTTCACGGTGACGTCAGCCGGCAACACCTTTCAGAACCTGGTGGTGGGCGGAGGCGACAACATCGGTTTTCTCCTGTACGGCCCGGGCGCCACCGGCAACAGCATCGCGGGTTGCGCGGTGGGGACCGATCCGCGCGGAATCCTGTTGCCAGCGGAAACGCAGCTCTCCTATGGCATCATCGTGATGGACGGCGCCAGCTCCAACGCCATCGGCACCGTCACGACGGGAGGAGCGGCCACCGGCAACAGCATCGCGAACTGCTCCGTCGCCGGCGTCGTGGTCCGGCACTCTTCCAGCGCTTCCAACCTGATCCAGGCGAACATCATCGGCAGTCCAGGCGACAACCTCCTGCACGGCAATCGAATCGGGGTGGCGATACTGGACAGCCCCGCCAATTTCGTCGGCGGGTACCTGCTCACCCAGGGCAACACGATCCGCGGGAATCTCCTCCAGGGCATCCTGGTCACCGGGCCCAACGCCGTCAACAACTTCCTCGGCAAAAACTCCTTGTACCGGAACGGGCTGCTTGGCATCGACCTCAGCCGGTCCCTGTTCGGAGACGGCCCGAACCGGGCCGGCAGGTACCCGGTCACCGGGCCGAACCACGGGATCCCCGCTCCCGTCTTCGAATCCTACTTCGTCACCATCTCGCTGCCGACCTATCCCCACTTCACCTTCACGGTCCGGGGCTCGGCGGTCCCCGGGTCCACCGTCCAACTCTACGAAGCGGATGTCAACCTGAGCGGCTTCGGGGAGGGGAAAACCTTCCTGGCCGAAGGAACGGCCGGTTCGGACGGGAAATTCTCCATCCGGTTCTTCCGTGACGACGCCACCAGCATCGCGGCCCTGTGCATCCAGGAGAACGACACGTCCGAATTCTCCCAGGCCGCCCGTGTCCAGTACTACCGCGACATCATGCCCCTTCTGGAGATCAGCGGGTGGCAGTCCACCCTGCTGCTGCCCGTCGGGTTCACCAGGGACAGCGGCTTCAGCCTTTCCCGCCCGGCCGCCCAGTCCGAAGTGGTTACCCTGTTCCGCGCAGACACGAGCTTCGTTTCGGCACCGTCCAGCATCGACATGCCGGGAGGGGAGAACTTCGCCACGTTTCCCGTCACCGCCCTCAAGCCCGGAAACTCAGCCCTGTTGATGAGGCTGCCCACGGAGCAGGGCAATTGTTTCTCCGGCCTCGCCATCTACGCGGACGACAGCGAGCCGGTGTCGCTGGCGGAGGGGCCCGTGGAAAGAACGGGGTCGCTGGATTCCGCCTCCTTCTTCCGCTTCTATCGCTTCGAAGGGCAGGCCGGCGACGTCGTGAACGTTTCGGCCAGGGCCGCCGAAGGCTCCCCGATCTTCCCCATCGCCATCGTGTTCGGGAAATACGTGCAGAATCTGGCCGCCAACAGCAGTTTCGACCATTCCCAGAACGCCCTGGCCCAAACCACCCTGCCGGAAAGCGGGACGTATTTCGTGGCCGTGGGCGACGTATTCCGGCGGCAGGGTGCCGGTTACGGCTTCCAGGTGAAGATCTGGAAGGAGAGCAAGGACATCGACCTCAACGAATCCTTCACCCCGCACGAGGCGTTCACCACCGACACGCGCCCGGGCTGCCTGGCTCTGGGCGACCTGAACAACGACGGCTACGACGATGCGGCGCTCGCCCTGCCCGCGGTGAACCGGGTCCAGCTCCGGTTGAAAACCCCCGCCCAGGATGCCAGCTTCCAGCCGCCGCTTTACCTGGACGTCCCGTTCCCGCCCGCGGCGGTCAGCATCCGGGACATGAACGGCGACGGCTGGCGCGACATCGTCATGGCCGGCAACGCAGAGGGGAACCTCATCGTTTTCTTCAACCAGGAAGATTTTGCCAAGACCGGCCTCCTTACCGGCCGGGCATTCTGGCCGGGGAAAAGGACGGCGGCAGCTTCCGGGGGCGACATCGCCGCCACCATGGATGCCAACGGCGACGAGTTCCCCGACTATGCCCTGCTGAGCTCCACTTCGGGAACTCTCCAGGTTTTCCTCAACGACACGCACGGCAACCTGGAGCCCGGGTCCTCCTTCTCGGCCGGTTCCCACCCGCTGGCCATGGCCGTGGATGATCTGGACAAGGACGGGAACCAGGACCTGACCGTGGCGGACAATTCCACCAACCGGATCAGCCTGTTCGGAGGCCAGGGGAACGGAACGTTCGTCGCCCGGGGGGCGCTGGAAGGCTTTCCCGCGCCGGTGGACGTGAAAGCCGCCGACCTGGACAACGACAGCCAGCCGGACATCATCGTGATCAGCGGGACGACCGGCGGGCTCAAAACCTGGCGCGGCACCGGCGCCTTCAGCTTCCAGGGGTACCAGGAACTGGCTTCCGGGACTCAGCCCAACTCGCTCGCCATCAGCGACATCAACGGGGATGGCTACCAGGACGCCGCTGTCTCCTGCACCACTTCCCAGGACATCTACGTCTACGAGGGCGGAGCGCTGGGTTTGCTCATCCCCGCCGCCCGTTTGACGGAGTCGGGGGAGATCGTCCAGATCTTCTGGTATTCCTTCGGCATCACCGGCTCCTACATCGGGGTTTCCCCCGATGAACAGTTCGTCCAGCTCCTGCAGCAGGAATACTCGGTCCTGGATTTCCCCTGCGCGGACAACGACGATGTCATGAAGGCGGCCTTCGCTTTCGCCAACCCGTCCGAAAGCGATGCCGTCCTGACCATGTCCCTGTACAACCCCAACGGGACCCTGATTTCGGACGAGCACGTCATCAACCCGGTCACCGTCACCGTGAAAGCCAGGGAACAGATCGGCTTCTACATCGCGGACCTGTTCGGCGCCAGCGTTTCCTCGTACCAGCCGTACCTCCGGGCCTACTCGCTGAACCCGGCCGTTCAGGGTTTCTTCATCAAGGCCGGCGCCACCTTCCCCCTTCGCATGGACGGCGCCACGGCCATCCAGAACCTTTCCAACCGCCAGGTCCTTCCCTCGCCGACGCAGGCCGGCGCCGGCGCCGGCGACGCCTACTCCGTCGCCAACCCCGGCTCGGCAACCATTTCGGTCACCCTGCGGTGCCGCAACGCCCTGGGCAATCTGCTGGGGTCGCAACCCTCGCTCAACATCGACCCCAACGGCCGCACCGCCTTCCGCTTCTCCGACTACTTCCCGGCCATCAGCGAGCCCTGCTATCTCGAGTTGCTGTCCACCCAACTGTTCGAAGCGTTCGTCTACGAGCGCACCGACGACCTGGTCTGCGCCCTGAACGGGCTCCCCGCCCCCGACGAGGCAACGTCCCCCCTGACCATGTTCATGCCGCATTTCGCGGTGGGGCGCCTGTACCGCTCCGCCATGGACCTGATCAACACGGGAACGGAAGCGGCCCAGGTCCAGGTCACGGCGTACGACGACGAAGGGACCCTGCTCGCGCAGTCCGGCAGCTTCGCCATCCCGGCGGGCGGCCTGCGGCGCGCGGATGTCGACGATCTCCTGGGCATCGATTCCACCGCGGCCGACGTCATCTCCGGCTTCCTGAAGGTCCAGAGCGACCGGGGAGGAATCACGGGTTTCCTGACCTTCTCCGACCGGCAGAACGGCCATTTCGCCTCAACCCTCCCCCTGCAGGGAACCGGCGGCGCCCGGTGGCTGTTCTCGCACGTCGCCATCGGCAACCTGGGGGGAATCGACTACTTCACGGGGATAGCCGTTTTGAATGCAGGCACTTCAGCGACGGGCATTCACTTCCAGGTGTATGACAGCACCGGCCACCTGAAGGGGGAAGGCGATTTCACCGTCCCGGCCGGCCGGAAGCTGAGCCGGATGCTGACCGATTTCGTGCCCGGCCTGGGCGCTCAGGCGGGGGGGTACGTGACGCTGACTGCCTCGGATGAAGCGGCCGAGCTGCTCACGTATGAGATGTTCGGCGACTACGGCTTCACGTTCCTGGCGGCCGTGCCTGCACAGCCGTGGCGCTGAGAGAAATTTTCAGCCATGGCCTCATTTGATGGAAATTTAGAATTGACAAGGCCCGTCGTCTTTGGTATTTTACGAACTTCGCAGGCGCGTAGCTCAGGGGGAGAGCACTTCCTTGACGCGGAAGGGG
>CAYTBK010000236.1:0-4711 GCA_964436005.1 uncultured Acidobacteriota bacterium | reverse complement strand
CACCCTCTCAGCCCATTACTCCATTTTTCGCCCCTCTTTTTCTGGGAACTTCGGTATAATGACCTGGGCATCACATTCAAAGTACTCATCCTCACCAGGAGTCGCGCCATGATTCGGCAAGCAGTATTCTTCGTTTCGTTGGTGTGCGGGGTCCTGGTCCCTGGCCCGTCCGCTTTCGGCAAGACGGCGAGACCCGCCCTGCAGCAGGTGGCCATTCAATCCCACCCGCAGGGTTGGGGGACTGCCTACAAGACGGTGGTAGCCGATGGCCTGGTCCGGGGCGGCCATCTGTCGGGCGGCCCGGAAATGACCATGGTTTCGCAATCCAGCGACCGCCTTTCGAAGTCGGACTTCAGCCGTTTGAAGGCACTTGTCGACAAGGTTTACGGCAAGCCGGTCCCCGAAACGGCGGAACCGGATCAGAAAGTCGTGGGGTACCTTACACTCACCATCGATTGGAGCAACGGTGCGTCCATTACCCTGTACGCCAGGGAGGGGGAGACATTCCCTCCGGAATACCAGGCGATCTGGGATCTCGTGGCGAAGTGCAAAGCCGGTTACTGGTAGGCGCTTAGCCATCCCAGCCCGCCGCGGCGGGAATGGGCCCGGCGGACGGGCGCCTTCCCGGCGCTACGGGACTCGGGCCGGAAGCGGCTATTCCGCAGCGCTCTTGCCCTTGGGCACGATGTTCCGCTTGCGCAGCCGGTAGTCCTTGCCGTCCAGGGTCAGGTCGACGCACTTGCCCAGGATCCGGGAACGCAGGCGCTCCCCGATCCTTTCATTGAGAGTGTGCAGGTTCAACTGTGCTTTATTGGCCGCCGCCGAGGGGCGGGCCAGTTCCTCGAGCGAGTCGAAATCGACGGAGGTAGACGAAGCGGGACGGCCCTTCACGATCTCGTCCCGGTAGTTGGTGGTGAAGATGACCGACACGTTCCGTTCCAGGCACTGGTTGATGATGTCGTACATCTTGTCGAAGACGAAGTCCGTGGGCCTGACCGCTCCGAGTTCGTCCATGACCACCACGTGGCAGTTCCGCAGGCGGGCGGTGATGTCCGGCTCGGAGGATTCGTAGTTCGGGTCGAAAGACAGGCGGATCTGCTCGATCACGTGCACGAAATTCAGGAACAGCCCGGTGTACCCCTTTTCCACCAGCTCCCGCAGGGCCGCCGCCGCCAGGTGGGTCTTCCCCGTGCCCACCGGCCCGCGCAGGAGCAGCCCCATCCCGGAACCGAAGTGCTCCTCGAAGTTGCGGACGTACCGGCCGACCGTCGTCAGCACCTCCATCTGCGAGGGGTTCTGGGGGTAGTAGTTCTTCAGCGTGCACCCCAGCATGGAGGGCGGGATGCCGGCGTGGGCCTTCCGGTTGTGGTCGTAGTCCCGGGTGAAACACTCGCACCGCCTCGCGCCGCCTTCCTCCACCACCCAGGTCGTGCCGCCGCAAATGGAGCACTTCCCTTCGAAGTAATCCTGGAAAAGCTTCCGCATCGAATCGTCCATCTTATTCATTGCCGATTGTTTCACCGTCTTGTAGAATACCGCCCCAGGCGGCTCTGGAAATTCGGCATTATAGCCGATCCCTGGCGCGACCGCCATGTCGATGATCATCCGCCTGCTCGGGAAAGGAAATCTGCTTCGATGTCCCACGTGTTGCCGGTCATCCTGTCGGTCTGGAACCTTTTCGGGCTGCTCACCAGCGAGAAAGGTTACATCAGCCACCTCGCCGCCTCCTGCAGCAACGGAGGCGTGGCCGTGTCCTTCCAGCTGGAGGGGCTCGACCGCGCGGCCTGCTGGAAGGCGCTCTCCTCGGGCGAGGAAGTCGTCTTCAGCACCCACTTCTCCTTCTACCGGGAACGCCGTTTCTGGCTCGACGAGACGCTCTTCGAGGCCGAACTGACCCGCTCCCTGACCTACAACAACCTGACCCGCCAGTTCCGGGGGCACAGCGAGGGCATGCACCACCCGGACGTGCTCTTCAACGACATGGACAGTTCGCTCGCCTGGCTGCGGGCCTTCTCCGTCGTGTTCAGCCCGCCGGGCGTCGCTTCCTGGAAGGGCACCACGGTGTTCCTGCAGGTCAAGACCACCATGGAAAAGCGCCGGGTGCTCTACGTCATCCCCTTCGAGACCGTCTCCCCGGCCAAACGCGTCCGCGTGCGCTGCCCATGAAGCCGCCGGCCCCGTCCCGTTTCCCCCGCAAGGGGCTGCTGCTGACCGCCCTCTTCGCCGTCGCCATGGTCGCCCTGCTGGTGGGCACCCGCTCCCTGATGAGCGGAACGGTGGAATCCCCCAGTTTCAACCTGCAGGTCATCCTGCTGACCGTGCTCACCGTCGTCAACATCCTGGCCCTGCTCCTCCTGGTGGCCATCCTCGTGCGCTACGTCATCAAGCTCTTCTTCGACCGGCGCGGGAAGACCATCCACACGAGCGTGCGCGTGAAGCTGATCTTCGCTTTCGCCATGCTCGCCTTCATCCCCACCGGCTTCTTCATGTTCTTCTCCTTCACCCTCATCAGCCGCAGCGTCAGCCAGTGGTTCTCGGCCCCGGCCGAATCCATCCTGAAGAACGCGGAATCCCTGGCCCAGAATTACTACGCCTCGGTGATCGAGCGAACGAAGGCGCTGCTGGGGGATTACCTGGCCGCCCCGGAAACAGGGGACGAGAGGGAGGCCCTGCGGGCTTTCCGCCGGGAGACCAGGCTGGACAGCATCGTCCGGCTCAACCCCGCCGGCGGCGTGGATTTTCACGACGAAGCTGCGGGGCCCGACAAGCCCTACCTGCCCGAAAACACGCCCTTGATCATGCAGAACGCCCAGCTCCGGACGGTTTCCCATTTCGTGGAAACCCGCCCCTCCGGCGACATGGTGCTCGCCTTCGCTCGAACGGGCCTGAACGGGCCCGTCCTGGTCTTCGCCCAGAAGATCCCCCACTCTCCTTCCGCCCAGGCCAACCTCATCAACGAAGCCTACCAGGAGTACTTCAAGCTGAAGAACCAGGTCGGCCTGATCCGGGTGAACTACTACTTCGTCATCGCCCTCGTCGGCGGCCTGATCCTGCTGGGGTTCTGCTGGTTCGGCGTGTACATCTCCCGCAAGATCACCACGCCCATCAACGCCCTCCTGGAAGGTTCGCGGCGGGTCGCCGCCGGCGACCTCTCCTCGCCGGTGGCGTGCGAGACCCGCGACGAATTCGAGGAGCTCATCCAGTCCTTCAACCGCATGACGGAGGAGATCCGGCGCAACGAGGCCATGCTGGGCGAGGCCAACGAGGAACTGGTGCGCATCAACCGGGAGCTGGAATCCCGCAACGCCTTCATCGAGACCGTCATCAACTCCATCGCCACCGGCCTGGTCTCCGTCGACCAGAACCGGCTGATCACCATTTCCAACGCGGCCTCCGGCGCCATGCTCAAGCCCCTGACCATCACGGCGGGCCGAAGCCACCTGCGCGACGTCCTCCCCCCGGAGAAAGCCGAAGAAATCGACCGGCTGCTCAAGGACGCCGACTTCCACGGCCGGGTCAGCCGGGAGATTCTCTTCCAGGCCGGCAAGCGCACCCTGCACTTCGCCGTGACGGTCACGCCCATGCGCGACGCGGAGCAGCGCAAGACCGGCTACGTGATCGCCTTCGACGACGTGACCGAGCTGCTGCGCACCGAGAAGGCCGCGGCCTGGCAGGAAGTCGCCCGGCGCCTGGCCCACGAGATCAAGAACCCGCTGACGCCCATCCAGCTCTCCATGGAGCGCGTCGTCCGACAGTACCAGAAGATCGCGGAAGACGGTCCCGGTTCCCCCGCGCCGGCTCCGAACCCCGAGGCCGTCCAGCGGTTCGGCGAAGTGCTGCGGGAATCGCTCCAGGTCATCCAGGGGGAGACGCGAAACCTGAAATACCTCGTCGACGAGTTTGCCCGGTTCGCCCGCCTGCCGGCCCCCAACCCCGTCCCCACCGACCTGAACGCCCTGGTGCGGGAAATCCGCGACCGCTGCGACCCGCAGCACCCGGAGATCCGGTTCGAGCTGCGGCTGGAGGAAGGCCTGCCCCAGCCCTACCTCGACCCGGAGCTCATCCGCCGGGTGCTCGTCAACCTGGTGGACAATGCCGCCGAATCCATCAAGGACACGCGGGGCCCCGGAGCCATCACGGTGGCGACGCGCTTCGACCGGGATTCGGGCCGCGTGGTGCTGACGGTGGAAGACACGGGCACGGGCATCCCGGAAGAGGACCTGGACAGCCTCTTCCTGCCCTACTTCTCCACCAAGCAGACGGGCATGGGCCTGGGCCTGACCATCGTGCGCAAGATCCTGGAAGACCACGAGGCCGGTATCCGGCCGGAGACGGTCTCGCCCCACGGCCTGCGCATGGTCATCGATTTCGTCAACTACCGGGAGACGGCTTCCCCTTCCTCGACGACGGCCACGGGCTGAAGGGCTCCGGCCTTCTTCCTGCGGCTCAGGCCGGCCTTGGCCTTCTCCATGTAAATGTAGAAAACGGGCGTCAGGTACAGGGTGACGACCTGCGAAATCAGCAGCCCGCCGACCACCACGAGGCCCAGCGGACGGCGGGACTCGGCGCCGGCGCCCATGCCCAGGGCGATGGGCAGGGTGCCCATCAGGGCGGCCATGGTGGTCATCATGATGGGGCGGAAACGCACCAGGCAACCCTCGTAGATGGCCTCGGCCGGCGATTTCCCCTTGCCGCGCTGGGCCTCCAGGGC
>CAYTBK010000235.1:0-4835 GCA_964436005.1 uncultured Acidobacteriota bacterium | reverse complement strand
GGAAGGAACGATGGAAACCAAGATCACCGTCCAGGAACCCAGTTTGTGCAAACGCTTGCTCGAGATCGTCGTGCCCGTGGAAAAGACCGAGGAAGAGCGCGCCAAGGCCTTGAAGAAGATCAGGAAGATGGCCGCCGTGCCGGGCTTCCGGCCGGGCAAGGCCCCCGACACCCTCTTGGAGAGATATTGCCGCAAGGCCATCATGCAGGAGATTCTGGAGACTTCCGTGGAACAGGCCGTCCCCTCCGCGCTGGAGTCCCAGGGCCTCAAGCCCCTGGGGGAACCCCGCCTGACCAAGTCTGAATTCGACCTGGGCCAGCCCATTGAACTGACCTTCGAGTTCGAAGTCATGCCCGCGGTGGAGCTGAAGCCTTACGGCCAACTGGAAATCCCTTACGCCGCCGAGTCCTTCGACGAGTCCAGCATCGACAAGGAACTGGAAATCCTGCGCGAGCGCCGGGCCCGCATGGAGGACGTGGAAGGAAGCGCCGCGGAGAAGGGCTGCCTGCTGGAAGTCGACGTGGAATTCGTTGCCGAAGGCGAGTCCGAGAGCGTCGAACTGAAGTCGGTCCGCCACCTGTTCGGCCAGGCCGGCCCCAATTCCTTCCTCGACGACGCGGTCGCCGGGAAGGTGAAGGGGGACGAGGCCCGGTTCGAGCACGAGTTCGGGGCGGATTACTACGACCCCCGCCTGGCCGGGAAAAAGGGCGCGGGCACGATCCGGATCGTCAACATCACCAGGCGGGTCCTCCCGGAACTGGACGACGCCTTCGCCAAGGAGAACGGCGATTTCGCGACGATGGCCGAACTCCGCCAGGAAATCGAGCAGAACCTCCGGCTCGGCCTGGAGGAGGACAACCGCGCCCGGCTGGAAAACGCCGTGATGGAGCGCCTGGTTTCGGACTACGATTTCGAAGTGCCCGAAGTCCTCGTCGACAACCTGTTCCGGGAACGGGCCAGCGGGACCGTGGACTTCATGCTCTCCCGCGGGATGAGCGAAGAGCACATCTCCAACATCAACTGGAAGGAAATGCGCCAGAAGGACGACGAGTCCCTCCGCCGCACGGTGCGCCGGATGATCGTGGTCGACAAGATCGCCGAGGCGGAAAAGGTGTCGGTTTCCGAAGAGGAAGTGGAAGCCGCCATCGTGAAGCGGGCGGAAACGGCCAAGGTTTCCGTCGACGACTTCAAGAAATACTTCGTGAAGAACGAGGAAGCCATGAGCAAGTTCCAGGAGCGCCTGCGCATCACCAAGGTCCTGGACCTCATCATCGCGACGGCCGCCATCGTCCCGCCCAAGGCGGAACCGGCCGAAGAAAAGCACGAACACGCGGAAGGCTGCGGCTGCCCGGAGCATTCGGCAAAGTAACCGGGACGGCGCCCCGGCCCGGCCCGGGCGCCCGCCAAACCATTCGGAGGCACAATGGCACTGGTTCCCATCGTCGTCGAGCAGAGCAATCGCGGGGAAAGGGCGTTCGACATCTACTCCCGCCTGCTGAAAGACAACATCATCTTCCTGGGCATGCCCGTCACTGACGAGATCGCCAACCTCGTCACCGCCCAGATGCTCTTTCTCGAAGCGGAAGACCCGGAAAAGGACATTTCCCTGTACATCAACTCGCCGGGCGGTTCCATCACGGCGGGCATGGCCATCTACGACACCATGCAGTTCATCAAGGCCGACGTCAGCACCATCTGCGTCGGCCAGGCCGCCAGCATGGCGGCGCTTCTTCTCGCGGCCGGAGCCAAGGGCAAGCGCTTCGCCCTTCCCCACAGCCGGATTCTCATCCACCAGCCCTTCATGTCGGGCCTGTCGGGCCAGGCGACGGATATCGACATCCACGCCAAGGAAATCCTGCGCCTCCGGGAAATCACCAACGAAATCCTGGTCAAGCACACCGGCCAGCCCAAAGAGCGCATCGAACACGACGTCGAGCGGGACTGCATCATGAACTCCGAAGAGGCGCTCGCGTACAATCTTATCGACAAGGTCATCCAGAAACGGGAATAACCGGGAGACTGCCATGGGGAAGCAAAAACCGACCGAGCAACACTGCTCCTTCTGCAACAAGGAACAGCATCGCGTGCACAAACTGATCGCCGGTCCGGGCGTTTTCATCTGCGACGAATGCGTCGCCGTCTGCCAGGACATCATCGCGGAAGAACACTTCTCCGACATGGCCGCCTTCTCCGATGAAGTGCCCAAGCCATTGGATATCAAAAATTTTCTCGACGAGTACGTCATCCAGCAGGACATCGTCAAGAAGAAGCTGTCCGTGGCGGTCTACAACCACTACAAGCGCATCGAGCACCTCCGCAAGTCCAAGGGCAAATCCGACGTCGAACTCCAGAAAAGCAACATCCTGCTCCTGGGGCCCACCGGAACCGGCAAGACCCTGCTGGCCCAGACCCTGGCCAAGAAGCTGAGCGTCCCCTTCGCCATCGCCGATGCCACGACGCTCACGGAAGCGGGCTATGTCGGCGAGGACGTAGAGAACATCCTGCTCCGCCTGCTCCAGAACGCCGACGGCAACGTGGAGCGCGCGCAGTACGGCATCATCTACATCGACGAGATCGACAAGATCGCCCGGAAGAACGAGAACCCCTCCATCACCCGCGACGTCAGCGGGGAAGGCGTTCAGCAGGCCCTGCTGAAGATTCTCGAAGGCACCCTCTCCAACGTGCCTCCCCAGGGCGGCCGCAAGCACCCGCACCAGGAGTTCATCCAGATTGACACGACCAACATCCTCTTCATCTGCGGGGGGGCCTTCGTCGGCATCGACAAGATCATCGAGCAGCGCATGGGCAAGCGCCGCATCGGCTTCAACCGCACGGGCGAGGCCGAGGACATCCGCAAGTACCGCGACAACCTCATCGCCGCCATCCAGCCGCAGGACCTGATCCGCTTCGGCCTCATACCGGAGCTGGCCGGCCGCCTGCCCGTCATCGGCGTGCTCGAGGACCTCAACCGGGACGCCCTCCTGCGCATCCTGACCGAGCCCCGGAACGCCCTGGTCAAGCAGTACCGGACCCTTTTCGAGTACGAGGACGTCCGGCTCGACTTCACCCAGGAAGCGCTGGAAACGCTGGCCGAACTGGCCATCGAGCGGAAACTGGGCGCTCGCGGCCTGCGCTCGATCATGGAAGACCTCATGCTGGACCTGATGTTCGAACTCCCCTCCCACCCGGAGATCCAGGAACTCACCATCGACGCCGAAGCCATCCGGAACAAGGACGCGATCTTCCAGCTCCTCCGCAAGGCGAGCTGAGGGCCCATAATGACCGAATCCCGCATCATTACCGTGCCGATGATCCCCATCCGGGACGTGGTCGTCTTCCCGCAGACCATGTTCCCGTTCATCATCGGCCGGCCGTCTTCCATAAAGGCCCTGGAGTACGCCCTGGACCAGGACCAGCGTCTCTTTTTGTCCACGCAGAAGGACCCGTCCATCGACGAGCCCACCTTCGAGGACATCTATCACACCGGTACGCTGAGCATGGTCATCCAGAACCTGCGCATCCCGGACGGCAACATCAAGGTGCTGGTCGAAGGGCTCTGCCGGGGCTCCATCACCGGGTTCAGCAAGACCGACGGTTTCTACCTCGTCAACATCCAGACGATCCAGGAAGTTCCCGTTCCCACCCTCAAGGAGGAGGAATACCGGCAGCGCCTGCTCGACTCCCTGGAAGAGTTCGTCAAGACCAACCCGGCCTTCAACCTGGAGACCGCCCAGCGGCTGATCCGGTCCGCGTCACTGGGCAAGATCGCCGACAGCCTCTGCAACACCCTGCCCTTCGACGTGCCCGACAAGCAGCGCCTGCTCGAGATGGCCAACGTCGAGGACCGCCTGAAAGGGGTGGTGGACCAGATCGCCGTGGAAATCGACAAGGTCCGCCTGGACAAGGACGTGCAGACCCGCGTCCGGGAGCAGATGGACAAGGCGCAGAAAGAATACTACCTGCATGAAAAGATAAAGGCCATCAAGAAGGAGCTGGGCGAGGAAGAGCATACCGACGACCTCGAGGACCTCAAGAAAAAGGTCACCGAATCGGGCATGCACAAGGACGCCCTGGACAAGGCGGTCAAAGAGATCCACCGCATGGAACAGATGCCGCCCATGTCCGCCGAATCCACCGTTTCCCGCAACTACGTCGACTGGCTCCTCTCCCTGCCCTGGAAACGCAAGACCAAGGAAAACAAGGAAATCGTCAAGGCCCAGCAAATCCTGGACGAGGACCATTTCGGGCTGTCCAAGATCAAGGACCGCATCCTGGAGTTTTTGGCCGTCCGGCTGATGACCCAGAAGACCCAGGGCACCATCCTCTGCTTCGTGGGCCCTCCCGGCGTGGGCAAGACCTCCCTGGGCAAGTCCATCGCCCGGGCGACGGGCCGCAAGTTCGTGCGGATCTCCCTAGGCGGCGTGCGCGACGAGGCGGAAATCCGGGGCCACCGCCGGACCTACATCGGCGCCTTCCCCGGGCAGATCATCCAGATGATGAAGAAGGCCGGCTCCATCAACCCGGTCTTCCTGCTGGACGAAGTGGACAAGATGAGCATGGACTTCCGGGGCGACCCGACGGCGGCCCTGCTGGAAGTGCTGGACCCCGAGCAGAACTCCCACTTCTGTGACCACTACATCGACACGGAGTACGACCTCTCCCACGTGATGTTCATCGCCACGGCCAACACCATGCACGCCATCCCCCGGCCGCTGCAGGACCGGATGGAGATCCTGGAGCTGAGCGGCTACACCGAGCGGGAGAAGCTGGAGATCGCCAAGCGCTACCTCGTGCCCAAGCAGAGGAAGGCCTGCGGGTTGTCCGAGGCGCAGTTC
>CAYTBK010000234.1:1272-4843 GCA_964436005.1 uncultured Acidobacteriota bacterium | reverse complement strand
GGGTCTCGACGTTGTTGATGGCCGTCGGGCAATCCCACACGCCGGACGTCGTCGGGAAGGGCGGACGGAGCCTGGGCATGCCGCGCCGCCCTTCCAGGGAGGCGATGAGCGCCGTCTCCTCGCCGCAGACGAAGGCGCCGGCGCCTTCCTTGACCGTGATGTCGAAGGAGTAATCCGTGCCCAGGACGTTCTCGCCGAGGTAGCCCTTTTCCCGCGCCTGGCGGATGGCCCCGTGCAGCCGGTGCACCGCCAGGGGGTACTCGGCGCGGACGTAGATGTACCCGTGGTCGGCGCCCTGGGCGTAGCCGGCGATGAGCATCCCCTCGAGGACGCCGTGGGGGTCGCCCTCGAGCACGCTGCGGTCCATGAAGGCCCCGGGGTCGCCCTCGTCGCCGTTGCAAACCACGTACTTGTGGGCGGCCCGGCTCTGGGCCGCGAAGCGCCACTTCATGCCGGTGGGGAAGCCCGCTCCGCCGCGCCCGCGCAGGCCGGACCGGGTGATCTCCTCCACCACCTCCGCCGGGGTCATGGTTTCCAGCACCTTCCGCAGGGCGGTATAGCCGCCGGCGGCGAGGTAGTCGTCCAGCACGTCGGGGTCGATGCGCCCGCAATTCCGCAGCACGATCCGCTTCTGGCGGGAGAAGAAGCCGTCATCCGGGCAGGGGTGCCCGTCGGCGCGCACCAGCCAGTCCGTCACCGGCCGTCCCTCGGCCACGTGCTCCCGGACGACCGTGGCGGCCCGCTGGGGAGTCATGTCCCCGTACAGCCACAGGCGGCCCTCCGGGTCACGGACCTCCACCAGGACTTCCCGGAAGCACATGCCGACGCAGCCGGTTTCCCCGAGCTCCGCCTTCAGGCCGGCACGCCCCAGTTCCTCGGACAGGGCCTGGTACACTTTCTTCCCCCCGGACGCGATGCCGCAGGTCCCCAGGCCGACGATGACCGAAAATCCACCCGTTTTCGTTTCCTGAGCGCTTCCGTTCACGCTTCACCTCCGTCCTCGGCCGCCGCCTTGGCGCAGCCGCATTCCCGCCGGATTTCCCGGACGATCCTCCGCACCGACCCGTCGTCGAGCCGCCCGTGCGTCTCCTCCCCCACCATCATCACCGGAGCGAGGGAACAGCAGCCCAGGCAGGCCACGGTCTCCATGGTGAACAGGCCGTCGGCCGTGGTCTCGCCGGGCTCGATGCCCAGTTCGTCCTGCAGCGAGTCGGTGATGCGCCCGGCACCGGCCACGTGGCAGGCGGTGCCGTGGCAGACCCGCACCAGGTTCTTGCCCACGGGGGAGAAGCGGAACTGGGTGTAGAAGGTGGCCACGCCGTACACCTCCGCCGGCGGCTTCCCGATGGCCTCGGCGATGCGCTCCATGACCGGGTGGCTCAGGTAGCCGTAGAGTTCCTGGGCCTCCTGGAGGATGGGGATGAGCCCCCCCTTCCGCCCGGCGTGCTTTTTCAGGACAGCCTCGAGCGGGGCGAGATCGGCCGGATGCAATGAACCTTCCGCGCAACAGGAGTCTTGCATAGCGTTATTCCTCTTTGGAAATTGTGACGGCGCATGATAGCAGACTGCCGCCCCCCCCGGCAAGATGGATTTTCGCTGCGGGACAACCGGTCCGTGGTCCGCCCGGTCCGCATGCGGGCGGGCACTTCAGGGTTCCCATCTCCCGGTTCCCCGTGTACAATGCCCTGTTCGAGGGGGAAGCCATGCTCATCAACCTGGAAGGGAAAACGGCGCTGGTCACCGGCGCCTCGCGGGGCATCGGCCGGGCTTGCGCCCTGGCCCTGGCCCGGGCGGGCGCCGACGTCATGGTCAGCTACGTCCGCGCCAAGGCTCAGGCGGAAAGCCTGTGCCAGGAAATCTCCGCCCTGGGGCGGGAAACCCGCTCCTTCGCCGCCGACGTGGCCCGGGAAGCCGACGTGGAGGCCCTGTTCGCCGATTTCGACGCCTGGCGCAACGGCCTGGACATCCTGGTTTTCAGCGCCGGCATCATCCGGGACAACCTCCTGGGCATGCTGGAAGCCGGGGACTGGGACAGCGTGGTGGACACCAACCTCCGGGGCGCGTTCCTCTGCTCGCGGGCCGCGGCGGCGCGGATGATCCCGCGGCACGCCGGGAAGATCATCAACATCTCGTCCATCGCCGCCATCCGGAGCTCCCGCGGACAGTCCAACTACGCCGCCTCCAAGGGGGGGCTGGTCTCCTTCACCCGCGCCTGCGCCGTGGAGCTGGCGCCCAAGGGCATCCAGGTCAACGCGGTCCTGCCCGGTTTCGTGGAGACCGACATGACCGCGCGCGTGCGCAAACGCGCCGGGGAGGAGATCCTTCGCCGGATCCCGGCCGGCCGGTACGGCCTCCCGGCGGACATCGCCGGCCCCGTGGTGTTCCTGGCCTCGCCCCAGGCCGACTTCATCACCGGCCAGACCATCGTGGTGGACGGCGGCGCCAGCATCGCCTGACGCCCGGGCAGCCAACTTCCAGCGAGGGAGGGACAAGCGTGCGTTTTTATCTGGTTGATAGAATTACAGAAATAAAAGAAGGCACTCGGATCTCCGGCATCAAGAACGTGGCCATGAGCGAGGACGCCCTGGAATTCCACTTCCCGCAGAACCCGGTCATGCCCGGCATGCTCCTCACCGAGGCCCTGGTCCAACTGGCCGGCTGGCTGGAAGCCTTCCAGTCGGGCTTCGAGAACTGGTTCCTCCTGGACGCCCTGGGCCGGAGCGGCTACTACGGCTTCGCCCTGCCCGGCGACCGCGTCGACCTCGCTCTGGAGCGGGTGGCGGCGGCGGGCGACCGGCGCGTGTACCGGGGTTCCTGCCGGGTGGACGGCAAGAGGAAGGTCGAGACCGAATTCGAGGGCATCCTCACGCCGCTGGGCGGGCTGGAGGACCCGGAGGCCGTGCGCCGCCTGTTCGCCACTCTGTCCCGGGGGGAGATCCAGCCATGAGGGGCCGGCTTGTCGCCATCACCGGGGCGGGCGCCGTGACCGCCTGCGGGAACGGGACGGCCGCCCTGCTGGCCGCCCTGGACGAGAACCGCTCCGCGGTGCGAGAGGGGGGCAGCGCCGAAGGAGCTCCCTGGCTCCGTTTCGCCGGCCGGGCCACGGACGCCGGGATCCCCGACGACCTCGAGCCCAGGCAGCGCGCCCAGGCCAAGTTCTTGAACCGGAGCGGGGCCATGGCCTACCTGGCGGCCCGGGAGGCCATGGAGGGCGCCCCGGGGACGGAGGACGTCCCCCCGCCGCGGCGGTCCCTCTACGTCGCCACCGGGGACCACACCAACGCCGGTTGCCCCTTTCTCTACGAAGCCATTCGCGAGGCCTCGGGCGGCCGCTTCGACCACATCGACCCGGGGCGTTACAACCAGGCCGTGCTGGACAGGGTCAACCCTTTCTACCTGCTCGACTCGCTCCACAACAACCCGTTCAGTTTCCTTTCGGCGGCGTTCTCCTGCATGGGGCCGGGTACCTCCCTGGCCGCCCATTCGCCCGCCGGCGCCAACGCCCTGGAACTGGCCTTCCGGTCGGTCCGCGCCGGCCGGGCCGACCTGGCCCTGGTTTCCGGCTCGGGCT
>CAYTBK010000234.1:0-1172 GCA_964436005.1 uncultured Acidobacteriota bacterium | reverse complement strand
TTCCGGTCGGTCCGCGCCGGCCGGGCCGACCTGGCCCTGGTTTCCGGCTCGGGCTCCTGGGTCGCTCCCCTGATGCTGTTCGAGCTGCACCGTTTGGGCCTGCTGAGCCGGGGAAGAAACGGCGCCGCCTCCTACCGGCCCTTCGACGCCCGGCGGGACGGCTTCCTCGCCGGCGAAGGGGCCGCCGCCCTGCGGCTCGAGCCGCTGGAGGCCGCCCGCGAGCGCGGCGCCCGCATTCTCGCCGTGGTGGAAGGCGTGGGGAACGCGTCCAGCAGCGAGTCGCTGCTGACCCCGTCGCCGCAAGGGCTGTCCTCCGCCCTGCGGGCCGCCCTCGCCGACGCCGGACGCCAACCGGGGGAGGTGGGGCTCTTCCTCGCGCACGGCAGCGGCACCCCCCGCGGCGACCTGTCCGAACTGCAGGCCTTCCGGGACGTGTTCGGCGCGTTCGCCCCCGACGTCCCGCTGGCCGCCCTCAAGCCGCTCACCGGCCACATGGGGGCGGCTTCGGACCTGGCCGAGCTCGTCGCGGGCATCCATGTCCTCCAGGCGGGCAGCGCGCCCGGCCTCCTGAATTTCCACCGGGCGCCCGCCGGCTTCGAGGACCTGGGCCTTTCCCCCGGCCGCCGCCCGGTGACCGCGAAACGGCTGCTCTCCCTGCGCTGCGGGCTCGGCGGGCAGGCCTCCGCCGCCGTCCTGTCCACGGAACTCCCATGCCCGTAAAGGGAAACCAGGGTCGCCGCGGCCGCCGGCAGCGCAGCCTCGTCCGCCAGGTGGCGGAATTCGTCCCGGCCTGGCTGCTCTACCAGCTGCTCCGCTGGCTCCCCCTGCGGTTCTTCTACTTCGTCTCGCGCCTGACGGGCGACGTGCTCTGGTTCCTGCTGCGCCAGCGGCGCCGCCTGGCCACGGAGAACGCCCGCCTGGCCCTGGCCGGTCTGCCGGCCGGGGAACAGCCCGAGCGGGTCGCCCGGGCGAGCTTCCGCTCGCTGGCCTACCTGGCCCCGGAGATGGTGCGATTGCGCGCCGTGATGAGCAGCCCCGACGCCATGGAGTACGTCCGCACCAGCCAACCGAACGTCCTGCCGGCCTACGAGAAGGCCAAACGGCTGCACGCCGCCCACCAGGGCTGCATCTTCGTCACGCCCCACCTGGGCAACTGGGAGGCCCTCCCCTTC
>CAYTBK010000233.1:0-4847 GCA_964436005.1 uncultured Acidobacteriota bacterium | reverse complement strand
TGTACTGCGTCTACCCGGACTACCGGGCCGATTTCTACCGCACCTGGCCCTACGAAGCCTTTCTCCAGGCCTTCCACCCCATCCTCATCGTCCTGCTGACCATCGGCCTCGTCTTCATGGTCAACCGGCGGTTGCTCCAGGACGTCCGTTTCCAGGAGGAAAAGTTCGCCAAGGTCTTCCAGTCCTCGCCTTGCGCCATCACCCTGACCCGCCTCGATGACGGGCGGATCAGCGAAGCCAACCGCAGTTTCCAGACCATCAGCGGCTACACGCTGGAAGAGGTGCTGGGCCGGACGACCACCGAATTGGGAATCCTGGCGGACGGGGTGCGCGATTCCATCGTCGCGCGGGTTCAGCGGGACGGGTCCCTCTTCAACGAGGAAATCGCGATGTACAACCGGGCCGGCGAACGGAAGACGACGCTGGTTTCCTGCATCCAGCAGGCGGTCCGGGGGGAAGCGTGCATACTCACCACCGTCAGCGACATCACCGAGCGCAAGAAGGCGGAGGAGTTCCTGGCCCAGGAACGGCAGCGGTTCGCCTACATCATCGAGGGCACCAACATGGGCACCTGGGAGTGGAACGTGCAGACCGGCGAGACCTGCTACGACAGGCGCTGGGCGGAGATCGTCGGCTACACGCTGGAGGAGCTGGCTCCCCTCACCATCGACACATGGAAGAGGTTGGCCCACCCCGACGACCTGGCGGAGGTGGAGACGATGCTGGACCTGCACTTCCGGCACGAGATGCCGCATTACGAATCGGAGTGCCGGATGCGCCACAAGGACGGCCAGTGGGTCTGGGTCCACGACCGGGGCAAGGTGGCCACCTGGACCGAGGACGGGAAGCCCCTGCTCATGTACGGCACCCACCTGGACATCACGGCCAAGAAACTGATGGAGGAGGCCTTCCGCGAGTCGGAACAGCGGCTGGTGCACGCCCTGGCGGCGACGGGCGACGGCATCTGGGACTGGGACATCCGGTCGGGCGTGGTGAAGCACAACATGCGCTGGTGCCGGATCATGGGCCTGGACGCCAGCTTCCTGACCCACCAGGTGGGCTTCTTCATGGCCATGGTGGCGGACGAGGACCGGGCCCTGGTGGCGGACCGCGTGCAGGCCTGCCTGGAAGGCCTGTGCCCCTACCTGAGCCGCCACCGCATCCGCCAGGAGAACGGCAGCGTCGTCTGGCTGCTGGACCGCGGGCAGGTGGTGGAGCGCGGCCCGGAGGGCCAGCCGCTGCGCATGGTGGGCAGCATCTCGGACATCACCGAGCTGGTGGAGGCTGAAGAGGCCCAGCTGGCCGTCCAGGCCGAGCTCCGCCGGGCCCTGGACGAGGCCGAGCGGCTCAACGCCCGGCTGGTGGCCGAAACCGAGCGGGCCAACGACATGGCCGTCCAGGCCAACGCCGCCAGCATCGCCAAGTCGGAGTTCCTGGCCAACATGAGCCACGAGATCCGGACCCCCATGAACGGGGTCATCGGCATGCTCGACCTGCTGCTGGACTCCGAGCTGGGCGAAAGGCAGCGCCACTACGCCCAGAGCGCCCGGCTCAGCTGCCGGAACCTGCTGGCGGTCATCAACGACATCCTGGACCTCTCCAAGGTGGAGGCGGGCAAGATGGAACTGGAAGAGGTCGGGTTCGACCTCCGGACGGTCCTGTTCGAACTCGAGGAGATTTTGAAGTTGCGCGCCCAGGAGAAGCGGCTGAGCCTGCGGTTCGACCTGGGCCCGGCCGTGCCCGAGCTGCTGGTGGGCGACTCGGTCCGCCTGAAGCAGGTCCTGTTCAACCTTGTCGGCAATGCCCTCAAGTTCACCGAGACGGGCGGCGTGACAGTGCAGGCGGATTCCCTTTCCATGTCTGGCAACGAGGTGCTCCTCCGCTTCACCGTGCAGGACACCGGCATCGGCATCCCGGCCCGGCAGCGGGAAACGATCTTCCAGAACTTCACCCAGGTGGACGCCTCGGTCACCCGGAAGTACGGAGGCACGGGGCTCGGCCTGGCCATCTGCAAGCGGCTGGCGACCTTGCTGGGGGGGGAGATCGGCGTGTCCAGCGAGGTGGGAAGGGGGTCGCAATTCTGGTTCACGGCCCGCTTCCGCGTGCAGACCGGCGAGCGGAAAGCCGTTCCCCCGGCCAGGGGGTTCGCCTTCCCGAAACACCTCGACTTCCGCCGGGCGAGAGTCCTGCTGGTGGAGGACAACCCGATCAACCGGGACGTGGCCGGCGCCATCCTGGAGAAGTGGGGGTTCTGCGTCGAGATGGCCGTGAACGGGGCCGAGGCCATCGAAACCCTGCGGCGGAAACGGTTCGACCTGGTGCTGATGGACATCCAGATGCCCGTGCTCGACGGGCTGGAGGCGACGGGCATCCTGCGCGACCCGGCTTCGTGCGTCCTGGACCCCGCCGTGCCGGTGGTGGCCATGACCGCCCACGCCATGCCGGAGGACCGCCAACGGTGCCTCGCCGCCGGGATGGACGATTACGTGCCCAAGCCCGTCGATCCGGAGCAGCTGCTCCCGGTGCTGGCGCGCGTGCTGCGCGTCAACCTGGAGCCCGGGGACGAGAACGGCTCGCCGCCCGGCCGGACGGACGCCGGTCCGAGGCCCGTTTTCGACGAGGCGTCCTTCCTGGGGCGGACCATGGACAACCGGGAAGTCGCCGTCAAGCTGGTCCTGGGTTACCTGGAGGACTCCGCGGCCTGCCTGGCGCGCCTGCGGAAGGCGGTGTCCGCCGGCGATGCGGCCGGGACGGCCCGGGAACTGCACCTGATCAAGGGTTCCTCCGGCACCGTCGGCGGAATGGCCCTGGCCGGGACGCTCGGGGAACTGGAACAGGCGGTCCGCCGGGACGGCCTGGCCGGCTTGGACGACGGCTTCCCGGCGCTGGAGAGGGAATACGGGGTGCTGCGCGACGCCCTCGCTTCCTGGGTGAAGGGGCATTCGGAGTAGCGGCCCCCGCCCGGAAACCGCGGAGACGCGCCGGGAACCGCGGAGAAGGGGCCAGACGGTTTCCGGCGGCGGTGCGTGTCGGGATGAAAACGCGGGAGGAGATGGCCAGGCCCGTCGGTGGCGCCGCTCCGTTCTTCGTGTTGAGAATAAACACAAAGCGCACGAAAACCACGAAATCGGATGGGTTTAGCCGGCTTGCGGTGTCACTTACTGTTGGGAAACCGATGGCAAGGGATGTGGGGGTGTCTGACAGATAATGCAGAATTTATACGGTGCCTGGATTTTTAGGGGACACTTTGATGAAAACGCCGAAATGAGTAACCGCAGAGGGTCGCGGAGCGCCGCCGAGGCAGAAAGCAAGCGGGCGGCGCGGCACGGCGACAGCGAGTGCCCCCTCGACGGATCCCGCTTCCGCTCCGGCGAACCGGACGAAAACCAACCAGGGAAATCCGGGGGACGGATTGACCACGAAAGCACAAAGCGGCGCCGGCGGGCGTATTGCCAGAGGCGCGGGAAAATCGCCGGTGCAAGCACGCATCGGCCCGGCAGGGCCGACGGAGAATAGCCGGGGGGAGCCCCGCCGGAGGCGGGGCTCCCCCCGGGAAATCGCGTGTGGAACGCGTTCCGCCCCAGCGGGGCGGCGGAATCCGGGTCGCGCCTCCCGGCGCCCCTCCCGGGCGCCGGCCACCGATTCACTCTCGCTTCACCGGCGGGAGTCCCGCCTCCGGCGGGCCACCCGCCGTCTATTTTCCCCCGGCCGTCCCGGCCGACATCCGGGGCTCGAAATGAGGGAAACACGAGCACACGGTTACCAAACTCCTGGGGTCGGATTCCCCAAACCCGGCTTCCTCCCTCTGCGGTCCTCGGCGAGGCTCCGCGGTTTCTCTTCTCCGGTTGCGGGCCCGTCGCCCGCGGCGCGGGTCGGCGGGGGCGTGTCGTCGCGGCGCGATCCCTTCCCCAATCTGAGCGGACCGAAGACTTCCGACGGCCACAGAAGGATTTTCCGGTAAAATACGGACTCCTGCAGTTCCCAGGGGCCTTCGGTATGACGTGTTGGTGGGAAACGAGTTGCGGGAATAACCTCTATGTCGGATTGATCCGGAAGGGGTCAGGTAGTGCCTGTCACCTTAGTTCGTTGATCAGATAGTGATACTTATTGCACAGAACATCACCACCGCCCATGAGGAAATACGATGAAATATTTTATTGTTATTGTCGGTATATGTACTTGTTGGATAAACAATATAGATATTTGTTTTTCTCAAGAAGCAATAACAGTTAAGTTGTGTGAGCTTATTAGTGATTCAAATAAATATCATAATGAACGTGTCGTAGTGCAAGGGAGTTTTCGATTTGCGTTTGAGCTTCAAGAAATATTTTGCTTGAAATGCTGGAATGACAACAAAATCTGGGTAGACTTTAACGATGATGCGGACGAGTCTGGTTTCAAACTGCTAAAAAAATTGCCTGGTATGGGCATTGCCAATGTTACTTTCGAGGGCATTTTTCACTCGAATGGATTTTATGGGCACTTGGGGTATCACTCAGAGATCATAGTAGATAGAGTTATTTCATTGAAAATGATTGCTAAGGGAGAATGTGATCCTGCAAGGTTATCTGCAAAAAACATAGCAAAACTATGCAAAGAATAATGTTTGTTCGCTAGCATGAGTTTATCACAGACGGAATGAAAAAGATCATATGTGGCAAAAGGAAGCCCGGCACCGCCTAACTCCAGCATAATCTTGCAGACATACCCATTTTCCCCGCGACTTGTTTTCCCTCAGACATTCATAACACAATCTCCCGGGCTCCACTCCCCTTGGTGGCCTTCGTGCGCTTCGGTGTGCCAGGGAAAGCCTGGTCGATCTAGCAAGCTGAGAGGTGCTTGCCATG
>CAYTBK010000232.1:0-4926 GCA_964436005.1 uncultured Acidobacteriota bacterium | reverse complement strand
CCCACCCAGACGCCGCCCTGGCGGGCCGGGCAGAGGGAGGTGACCCGGTCGACGTATTCCGGCAGCTCCAGGGAGGTGGCCACCCCGTTCAGGAAGCGCACCAGGGAGCCTGTGGCGGTGCCGGCCCAGAGGGCGCCGTCAGGCGTCTCGCACAGGGCCGAGACGATGTTGCCGCCCAGTTCGGGAGTGTTTTCGGCGGTGGCGGTGACGAAGCGGATGCCGTCGAACCGGGCGATGCCGCCGCCCGTGCCCACCCAGAGGTAGCCGAAGCGAGACTGGGCCAGGGTCGTGACGTTGTTGGACGGCAGCCCCTTCAGGCGGGTCCAGGTGTCCTGCCGGCATTGGGGCAGGGTGAAGGCCGGGTTGATACAGGGAGCCAGGATGCCGGAGGCCAGCCAGAAGACAAGGGCGATACAGGCCCGCATCGGGGAAAACATGGGGTTCCTCCCGCGGCCGAGGTTTCTGCGGAAAAGAAAAGCCGGCGTCATGGCCGCCGGCTTTTCAAGTGGCGGAGAGGGCGGGATTCGAACCCGCGGTAGAGTTGCCCCTACACACGCTTTCCAAGCGTGCTCCTTAAACCGCTCGGACACCTCTCCAAAAACTGAAAGAACAATCCAAAAAGCTGCATTGTACGGATCCGAGGCCGGGAATGCAACCGGTTTTCCGCCCCGCGGGCGATTTTTTTCGCCGTACGGGCGTCTACTGCTTGAGCAGTTCCTCCCGCTGTCGCCAGTACTCGGCGTTGTCGATGCGGCCCTGGTTGCGCAGGGCGTCCAGTTCCGACAGCTTGCGCTCGTAGGCGGCCCGGGAGAGCGCCGGGCTGGTCGCCGCGGCGCCGTTGGCCGTCGGGGCGCCTGCCGCATGCGGGGCGTGGCTGGCGGCCTCCTCGGGGGCAATCTCCACCTCCCCGGTCTGGACGGCCAGTTCGAGCAGGAAGTCGGCGATCCCCAGGGGAATGAGAATCAGGCCCGGCATGAACCAGAAGAAGACTTTCAGGAAGGCGACGAAAATATAGATGAAGCTGCTGCCCGAGGAAGTGGCGGTCATGCCGAAGAAGACGGTGGCCACGAGCGCGAGGATCGCCCACATGAACATCAGGAAGGACTTGCGGCCGAAGTCCGGGTTGGCCGGCTTGGCGAAGGCCCGCAGCATCAGGAAGACGCAGCTCAGGATGAGCAGCACCATGGCGGTCAGCAGGCCCAGCCCGGCCACCAGCGGCAGGAAGCCCCGGGCCTTCATGGCCAGGAAGGGGGCGTAGATGGGCATGCTTTCCACGGAGGAAGCCTTGGGCACGAGCAGGGACAGGATGTACAGGCCGCCGGAGGTGGCCCCGATCCACACGGCGAGGTTGTTTTCCCGCTGGTGGCAGAGGGTGATCCCGGCGGCGGCGATACCGAACAGGCTGATGGTGGTGATGAAGGCGGCGAAGGAGGAGGGCGTGTCCACCGGGATGAGGTCACCGAGCGCAGAGCCCTTCTCCGCCAGGAAGACGAGGATGGGCAGGAACCCGACCCCGGCCATGGTCAGCCCGCGGGCGATCCCCCGGGCGGAGGAGGCGGCGACGAAGGTCGCGATCCCGGCCAGGAGCGGGTAGAGGGCCAGGAAGATCACGGTGCCCGGTACCCCGCTGACGCCCAGCACGTAGAAATTCACGAAGATGACGCCGGTGGGGGTCAGGATGGGCAGCAGGAACCCCAGGACCAGGGAGAGGGCGCAGACGCGGTAGGACCCTATGTCGAAAAGGTTTCCGTCGGGGTACCCGGTGACGATGGACCAGAATGCTCGGAACATCTTTTCCTCCTTCGTTTCACTCCAAACTGTTCTGCGGTCTTGTTTTCTCCAAAATGCCGGACGGTTGACGAAATTATTCTAGCAGAGAATCCAGTGCAGACAAGCACAATTTAAAGCAAGGCTAGAATCCTGCCGAGAATTGCCGCCCGCTCAGTCAGGAACGAGGTTATGTGCGCATCCGCCGCTCGTCGGGTCGGGCGCGCTTCCGTTGATCTTGACAGCGCGGGCGCGTTTTTCGTATTCTGGCCTCGCTTTTCCGGAGGTTCCCATGAAACGCATGCTGTGGGCATTCGCATTGCTGCTTACCCTTCTTCCGGTCGCCCTGCGGGCCCAGGCAGACGATGCCGTGCGCCAGGAACTGGAGCGCCTCCGGCAGGAAAACGAGGCCCTCAAGGAGAGGGTCCGCCGGCTCGAGGAGGCCGCCACGCTCACGGCCGCCCTGCAGCAGCGCCTCCAGGCCATGGAGGAGAAAATTTCGGGTGCGGCCCCACCCGCCGCGCCGGCGGCGCCGGCCAACGCGCCCGCGGCGGGGGACCAGGCGCAGGCCGAGGCCGGCACCCGCGCCGACATGCTCCTCCCCGCGGAAGCGGCGGTGGAGAAGAAGAAGTTTCCCGTCAAGGTGGACGTGTACGGCATGATCGAGCTGGACCTCACCCGCGATTCCAACGACTCCGACCTCGGCGGTCAGCTCGGGACCTTCGGCAACACCGTCTTCGACCTGTCCCCGGCCCCTTCCCGGGTCGGCGTCCGCTTCGGCGGGCCCCGGATCGGCGGGTGGGACATGGCGGGCCGGGTGGAGGTCGACTTCAACGGCGTGGCCGCCTCCGGGTTCTCGCTCGGCCTGCGCCTGCGGCACGGCTACTACACCGCCACCAACGACGAGCTCAAGCTGCGGTTCCTGTTCGGCCAGACCGACGACCTGGTGGGCGGCATCACCCAGAACGACGCCATCAGCTTCCCCACCGAGTCCTACACCGGCGACATCGGCAACCGGCGCCCGCAGATCCGGGCGGAGAAGTGGTTCGAGGTCTCGGAGCACAACGTGTTCCGCTTCCAGGTGGCGGAGGCGGCCACCTACACCATGTACTGGGACATCTCCAGCGGGACCCCCGTGCAACTCCGCGTCAACGTGCCCATGGTGGAATGGCGCACGGCGTTCGAGCACACCCACGACAGCGGCAAGGTCTCGCTGCTGGCCTTCTATGGGAGCTGGGGGCGCAAGACCGTCCGGATGAGCCCGACGGACTCCATGAAGTACACGCTCTGGTCGGTGGGCGGGGAGGCCCAGTACTACATCCAGCCGGGCCTGCTCTTCATGGGGGAGATCTGGCGCGGCGTCATGACCGACATGTACCGGCTGAACGTCCTGCTGCTGGGCCAGGATTTCCCGGTGCAGACGGACACCTGGGGCGGCTGGGGGTCCCTGACCTGGTGGCCGAAGAAGATGCTGCGCTTCAACCTGGGCGCGGGTTTCGACCTCCCGACGAAGTTCACTTTCCGGCAGAACACGTCCTACACCTGGTTCACCAACTTCTACTACGATTTCGACGAGCACTGGGAAGTGGGGGCGGAGTTCTCGCGCTGGTACTCGGCCAAGACCCTGTCCGACAACATTCGGTCGAAGAACCGGATCCAGGGCACCTTCATCTACCGTTTCTGACCGGGCGCCCCGGCCGGGGCGGTGCGGCAGGCCGGCGCCAGGGGGCAGGCCGCCCGGCTTTCCGGCGGGCAGGGGCCGTTCCCGTTCCGGCAGACCGCCCCTCCCCACCAACTGAGGGCGAAGTCCCACCGCAAGGGGTCGGCGGGCGACAGGCGGCGGAACGCGGCCGTGATGTCGCGGGCGGCGGCCAGGCCGGCTTGGCCGTGACGGGTCAGGCCCAGCCGGCGGCCGAGCCGGAACAGGTGTACGTCCAGGGGGATGAGCAGCCGCGCCGGGTCGAAGGAGCGCCACAGGCCGAAGTCCGGCGGTTGCCGGCGCACCATCCAGCGGAGGAAGAGGAACACCCGCTTCAGCGGGCTTCCGCCGTCGGGGTCGGGCAGGAGGAACAGCGGACCCCCCACGGGGGCATCGGCCGGCAGCCGGGTGGCCAGCCGCCGGACCCGCTCCCGCAGATCCCCCAACGCCCCCTGGACGGCTGCGGCGCAGTCCGCCTCCCCGGGCCGGTCGTACCGGGCGAAATGCCGCTCGAGGCTGCCCGAGGCCTGCAGCGCTTCGCCCAGGGCGGCCACCAGCAGGGCCAGGTCGGCGCCCGTGTTGAACCGGTAGCGGAGCGGGAACAGGGGGCGGCCGTCCCGGGCCGGGTCGAAACCGCGGGCGGCGGCGGCCGGCGAAGGGCCCAGCGAACGGAAAACCGTCTCCAGGGTGTGCAGGAAGCTGTCCCGACGCCCGTAGGCCAGGGCCGAGGCGAGGAAGCCGGCGACCTCGGCGTCGGGCGCTTCCGGGAACCGGGCCGGGAACAGGATGGGGTCGGCGGCCGCCTTCCCCTCGGCGGGGCACCGGGCACGCACCTCTTCCAGGGCCTGGTGCAGGTCTGCTGGGCGTTTCATTCTCCCTCCCCGACAGATCTTGTGACTCCTCCACCTTCCCGGCGAAAAAAAAGGAGCCGCTGCCCTCTTCTTGGACGCTGTCGAAGCCGTCCCGATTCATCCGGCGACGCCCCCCCTTCCGCCCGATCTCCTTGTCCGCCCTGCAAAAGCATATTGCGTCCTGTGTGTTCTATTGCGGCCAGTATGGATTCCGCCGCCTGGGTCACTTCCCCTTCCGCCCGATCTCCTTCTCCACCCGGCCAAAAGCGTTTTGCGCCCTGTGTGTTCTATTGCGGCCAGTGTGGATTCCATCGCCTGGGCCAATTCCCCTTCCGCCCGATCTCCTTCTCTGCCGGCCAAAAGCGTATTGCGTCCTATGTGTTCTATTGCGGCTAGTATGGATTCCATCGCCTGGGCCAATTCCCCTTCCGTCCGATCTCCTTCTCTGCCGGCCCAAAGCGTATTGCGTCCTATGTGTTCTATTGCGGCTAGTATGGATTCCATCGCTTGGACCAATTTCCCCGCCGTTCATTTTTCCGTTGTCCGGCCCCTTGCCCTGTAGTATCAGTGGAGGCGGAAAGAAATCCGCCGGATCCGCCTGGCCGCGGT
>CAYTBK010000231.1:0-5035 GCA_964436005.1 uncultured Acidobacteriota bacterium | reverse complement strand
ACCTCCTCGTCCGTGTCGGTGTGGAAGCGGTTCACCGCCACGATGGGGTTGACCTGGAACTTGCGCATGTTCTCCACGTGCTTCTCCAGGTTCCCCCGCCCTTTCAGGACGGCCTCGGGGTCCGGGCGCCCCAGGTCGGCCCTGGCCACGCCCCCGTGCATCTTCAGCGCCCGCACCGTGGCCACCAGGACGGCGGCGCAGGGGCTGAAACCGCCGTAGGGGCAGACGATGTCGAAGAACTTCTCCGCGCCCAGGTCGAAGCCGAAGCCGGCCTCCGTCACCACGTACTCGGCGCGCTTGAGGGCCAGCCGGGTGGCCAGGACGCTGTTGGCGCCCTGGGCGATGTTGGCGAAAGGCCCCCCGTGCACGAAGGCCGGGACCCCCTCGATGGACTGCACCAGGTTCGGCAGCAGGGCTTCCTTGAGCAGGGCCGTGGCGGCCCCCTCCACCTTCAGGGCGCTCACGGGCACCGCCTCGCCATCCGGCGTGTAGCCGAGGGTGATCCGGCCGATGCGCTCCTTCAGTTGGGCATAGCTCGAGGAAAGGCAGAGGATGGCCATGATTTCCGAAGAGGCGGTGATGTCGAAGCCCGTCTCCCGGGGCACGCTGTTGAGCTTGCCGCCCAGGCCGATGACGATGTCCCGCAGCGAGCGGTCGTTGGTGTCGAGGCAGCGCCGCCAGGAAAGGGTCCGCGCGTCGATGCGCAGGGCGTTGTCGAAGTGGAGCTGGTTGTCCAGGGCCGCCGCGATGAGGTTGTGGGCGGTGGTCACGGCGTGAAAGTCGCCGGTGAAGTGAAGGTTGATCTCCTCCATGGGCAGCACCTGCGACCAGCCCCCGCCGGCGGCGCCCCCCTTCACCCCGAACACGGGGCCCAGGGACGGCTCGCGCAGGGCCACCGCCGTCCTTTTGCCGATCTGCTGCAGGGCCTGGGCGAGGCCGATGCTCACCGTGGTCTTGCCCTCCCCGGCCGGCGTCGGCGTGATGGCGCTGACGAGGATCAGCTTGCCGCAAGGATTGCGCTCCCCGAGGATGCGGCGGATGGCCGGCATGCGGACCTTGGCCTTGTTTTCCCCGTAAGCGACCAGGTCCTCGGGTCGGATGTCCAGCTTGGCGGCAATTGTCGTTATTGGCTGCAAAGCGACGGAGCGGGCGATCTCGCTGTCGGTCGGAAAGTTCGTCATGGTCCCCCCCTGGAGTGGTCTGCGCGGTCAGATTCCTATCAGATTCCCCGAAAAAGGGCCGGGATTCCGATTCCCGGCCTTTGGTCAGTGGAAGGAAAAACGCAGTGGGACCGCCGTCAGCACCGGCCGGCCGCTTCCTCGTTGAGCCGCTCGAAGAACTCCTCCATGAAGCGGTGGCGCCCCTCGGCCAGGCGCAGCCCTTCGGCGGTGAGCATGCGCTCCTTCAGGTGCCGCAGCTTCACCAGGAATTCCCGGTAGGCCGTGTCGTCCTCGGAATAGGAGGCCGTCTTTTCGGGGTCGACGTCGGGGTCGTGCAGTCGGGCGCCGACCTCCCCGGCGAACTGGAAGGCCCGGCCGATCCCGACGGCGCCCATGGCGTCCAGTTTGTCGGCGTCGTGCACGGCCCAGGCTTCGGGTGTCACGGGCCGGATGTTCCCCCGGTAACGGTGGGCGGCGACGGCGTGGGCAACCTGGTCCACGAACCCGGGCGGGGCGCCCAGCCGGTGCAGCAGGGACCGGGCCATCTCCGCCCCGGCCGCGGCGTGGCAGATGCGCCCGCCGCTCTCGTCCTGCCGGCGCCGCCCGATGTCGTGCAGCAGGGCCGCCGCGCAGACCACGTCCTGGTCGGCCTCCTCGGCGTCCGCGATGTGCATGGCCAGGGCGAGAACCCGCCGGGTGTGCTCCCAGGAATGGGAGCGGCTGCCGTCTTCGAAGATTTTGGCAGCTTCCGCCTCGATCCTTGCCAGAAGTTCCTTCATCGGTCGATTCCTTTTCCGCGGACTCGGCGGCGGCGGCGCCGGAACCGCCGGCCGGCCACCGGAGGGGGGAGGAGGGGATCCCGATTCCCGGCGCCTCAACCGCCGCCCATGAGGTGGATGGCCTCCACCTTGTCGCCATCGCGGACCAACGCGGAGTCCCAGGCGTCTTTCCGGACCAGCGCCCCGTTGACCTTGACGACGATCATGGGGAAGGTGAAGCGCATGACGGTCAGGAACGCCCGCACCGTCAGCTCGCGAGCGTCCAGGTCGACTTCCTTGCCGTTCACCGTGATGTGCATGGTCGTCCCTCCGCAATAAAAAAAGCCGGATCGCTCCGGCTTGATGATAAATGGCGTCCCCAAGGGGATTCGAACCCCTGTTGCCGGCGTGAAAGGCCAGTGTCCTAGACCCCTAGACGATGGGGACGCACGATCAGGTCTCTGCTTGTCAATCGCACCCGGAACTCCGGGTGCCCGAACGGAACGCGGATTTTTACCAGACCGGCCCGCCCATGTCAAGAAAAAAAGTCATTGCATCCGGCGTTTGTTCAGGGCATGCTTTCCTCAGCCGGGAAGGGGGCGGCCGAGCGCCCTGCCACCGGCCACCGCCCCGTTATCATGGAGACGAGATGACCTGTTCCGAAATCCTGCCCTGGCTCCGGGAAACCGACGAGGTTCGCCTGGAGACCCTCTGGAAAATGGCGGACGAAACACGCGCCGCCCACGTCGGCGACGAGGTTCACCTGCGCGGCCTCATCGAGGTGTCCAACCGCTGCGCCCGCGGCTGCGCCTACTGCGGCATCTCCTGCCGCGCCCCCGCCGTGGAGCGCTACCTCATGGGCCGGGACGAGATCCTCTCCTGTGCCGGCCTGGCCAGGGAGTACGGTTTCGGCACCGTGGTCATGCAGGCGGGGGAAGACCCGGCCATCACGGGGCCGTGGATGGCCGGCGTCATCCGGGAGGTCAAGGAACGGACGGGGCTGGCCATCACCCTTTCCCTGGGCGAACGCGACGACGCCGACCTCCGCCTGTGGCGGGAAGCCGGCGCGGACCGCTACCTGCTGCGCTTCGAAACCACCGACCGGGCCCTCTACCGCAGAATCCACCCCGACCTTCCCGGCACCGTCTCGGACCGTCTGGCCCAGCTTGAAAAAATGCGCGCCCTGGGTTTCGAGATCGGCACCGGCGTCATGGTGGGCATTCCCGGGCAGACCTGGGAGACGCTGGCCGCCGACATCGAGGCCTTCCGGAACTACGACATGGACATGATCGGCATCGGCCCCTACCTGGAAAGCCCGGGCACCCCCCTGGCGGGCGAACTCGGCCGCCAGCTGCGCGGGGAAGCGGGCCCCGGCCAGGTGCCCAACGACACGCCGACCACCCTGAAGGCCCTGGCCCTGACCCGCCTGGTCTGCCCCGACACCAACATCCCCAGCACCACCGCCCTGGCCACCCTGGACCCCGGGTCGGGCCGGACGAACGGGCTGCTCCGCGGGGCCAACGTCATCATGCCCAACCTGACGCCGCCCCGCTACCGGGTCCTCTACCAGATCTACCCCGGCAAAGCCGGGCTCCACGAAACGGCCGACATCACCTGCGCCAGGATCCGGAGCCAGATCGAAGCACTGGGCCGCCGCGTGGGCACCGGCCCCGGCGCCAGCCCCCGTTTCCGGCAGGGTTGAACCGTCGCGGACCGCGGCCCCGACAAGCGCATTCCCCGGGCCCGGCCATCCGTGTATAATGGCGTCCGTCAACCGGTCCGCTGCAGGGATGGTGGAATGTCACACGGCAAACATATCGGCATGAAGACGGCCGTCACCGCCGCCGAGCTGTCCGGCGCCGTCAACAAGGAGTTCATCGCCTCCTTGCTGGACGCCACCATCGAGGCCACGGCCGACGGCATCCTCGTGGTGGACATGGAGTGCCGGGTCCGGGCCCGGAACCGGAAGTTCCTGGAAATCTGGGCAATACCCGAACACCTGCAGAACCAGACCGACGACGACCTCATTCTCGACTACGTCCACAGCCGCACCCAGGATCCCGAAGGCTTCCTCGCCCGGGTGAAAGCGATCTACGCCTCCCCGGAGGCCAGCACCTTCGACGAAATCGCCCTGGCCGACGGCCGCATCCTGGAACGCTACTCCATCCCCCAGCGGCTGGGGGACCGCATCATCGGCCGGGTCTGGAGTTTCCGGGACGTCACCGCGCGCAAGCGCGCGGAAAACGCCCTGGCCCGGAGCGAGGAAACGTACCGCCGGATCCTCGCCACCGCCTCGGAAGGGATCCTGATCGTCAACGACCAGGGGAAGCTCGCCTACACCAACCCGAACCTTTCGGAGATGCTGGGCTACAGCGAAGAGGAGCTGCGGGGCATGGACTTCGAGGCCCTCCTCTTCCCCGAAGACCTGCGGAACCACGCCCTCAAGATCTGGGAACGGAGGCAGGAACTGCCCGGCAAGTACGAACGCCGCCTGCGGCGGAAGGACGGGCAGGAGGTCTGGGCCCTGTTCTCGGCCACGCCGATCAAGGACGCCGCCGGCCGCTACGACGGGTCCATCGCCATGCTGATGGACATCACGGAGAAGAAAAAGAACGAAATCGAGCTGGAGCTGTACCGGCAGAACCTCGAGGTCATCGTCGAGGCCCGCAGCGCGGACCTCCTCCGGGAGATCGCCGAGCACGAGAAGGCCAAGAACCACCTGCAGAGCGCCATCGAGGTGGCCAACCTGGGCACCTACGAACGCACCCGCTCCGGCAACACGTTCTTCGTGGAAAGCTCCCTGCTGCGCTCTTTCGGCCTCGACCGAAACGACCTGGAGCGCCTGAACGAAATCTGGTCCCAGCGCCTTCATCCGGAAGACGCCCCGCAGGTCCTGGCCATCGACCAGGCCCTCTGGGAAGGCCGCCTGGAAAAGGCGAAGCGGGAGTACCGTTTCAACGACGGCCGGGGCCGCTGGGTCTGGGTGCAGGACGCCTGCCGCGCCTTCCACAGCAGCAGCGGCGCCCCTGCCGACCTGATCATCGGCGCGTTTCGCAACATCACCGAGAGCAAGCAGGCCGAGATCGCCCTGCGGGAGACCGAGCGCATCTGGATGTC
>CAYTBK010000230.1:1259-5110 GCA_964436005.1 uncultured Acidobacteriota bacterium | reverse complement strand
CAGGCTTTTTCGTAGGTGGAAGGCAGGGCGGGCGCAAGGCGGCTGCAGCCGCGGCAGGCCCCGTGGAGGCGTCCGCCGGTGAGGCCTTCGCGGTAGGCCCGGGCCTCGGGGCCGTGCCAAATCTCGTCGAAGGTCGTCCCCGCCAGGCTGCCGATTTCCGTGACGCCCTGGCAGCAGAGGCAGACGCAGCCGTTCTCGAACACCTGCGCCGTCAGCCAGGGGTCGGCGCAGGGCAGCCGGAGCCAGCGTCGGGGCAGGCGGATGGCCGGCCCGCGGCCGGGGGCGGCGCCGCGGCGGAGGAGGCGGGCCGCGAGGGAAGAGCGGCCCGGGGTCGGCAGGTCCGCGATGCCGTAGAGGGCGCGGAGTTCCCGGTAGGCGTCCACGGCCACGCCGCGGGCGCGGCCTTCCCGCCAGGCCCGGCGCAGCGACGACTCCAGGCGGGCCCGGTCGGGGTCGCCCGACGGGCGCACGAATTCGGCCCGGGTTTCCTCGTCGATGACCCAGAGGGGCTTGAAGACGAGTTCGTCCAGGCCGGTCTCGCGGCAGAACGCCACTCCCTCCGGCAGTTCGTCGATGTTGCGGCGCATGACGATGCACTCGGCGGTGGCCCGCACCCGGCGCCCGCACTCCTTCCGCAGCGCGGCGAAGCGCCGCAGGTTCTCCTGCAGGACGGCGAAGCGGGCCCCGGTCATGGTGCGCTCGTATGTCCCGGCCGAAAAGGCGTTGACGGAAAAGCGGAAAAGGTCGATGCCGGCCAGGGCCCGGCGGATGCTCCCTTCGTCGCGCAACAGGGTGGCGTTGGAGAAGACCTCCACGAACACGCCCGGGTTGAGGGCGCGGATCGCCTCCAGCCGGGGGAACAGACGGCTGTCCAGGAAGGGTTCCCCGTTGCCGCCGAGGGTGATCTTGCGCAGGCGTGGGAAAACGGGCCGCAGCCGGTCGAAAACCTCGTCCGACATGCTCTCGTAGCGTTCGCCCTCGTCGTGGGCGTGGACGTTGCACATGAAGCAGCGCAGGTTGCACTTCTTGGTGAGGTCCAGGATCAGGTGGGCCGGACCGTCGGGGACCGGGGGGGGCGGGCGGAGCGTCATGGGCGACCCTGCGCCCGCGGGTTCCTCTGGCAGAATGGAAACATGGATGCACAGGATGAACAGGATGGCCGACGGGGCGAAAGGGGCTTGGACCAAGGGCGTGGATGGGTCAGGGTCGGACCGTGGGAGTCCTGTCGCCGCCGGACAGGACTCAGAACCCTGTTTTCCGGGGCGGCTGACAATTCTCCATCCTGCCGATCCTGTCCATCCATGTCCTCTCCGGAAGACGCCGGAAATGGCGACGACCGGCGGAAGGCCGGTCGTCGCGGGGCGGAAGCGCTTTCAGCGGGCGTGGAAGACGACGCCGAAGCCGAAACGGAAGACGTTCGCTTCGAGGATGTCCGTCTGGCGGATGAAGTCGAACTGGAAGGCCCGGATGGAGACCAGGTCGTTGCACTTGATGTCGATGCCGCCGCCGGCGCCGTAGCAGAACTTGGTGTAGGCCAGCGAATCGTTGGAGAAGGCCACGCGGTTGTGGGCGAAGCCGGCGAAGCCGCGCACGAAGGGCTCGAAGCGGCCGTGCCGGGCGGTGAACTGCGGCCCGACGAGCACGTAGTAGGCCGAAAAACTGTTGTCCTCGTTATAGGTTTTCTTGCTGTAGCTGAAGTCCACCATCACCCCGACGTGCTTGGTGGGGTAGCCCACGGCCGAGAAGCCGAAGCCCCAGGGCATGTTGACTTCGCTGACTTGGGTGCGATCCATCCTCTGCCAGGTGTAGCCGCCGTAGAAGTCGAAGATGGGGCGGTCTTCCGCCATGGCGACGGCGGACAGGGCCAGGACCGCAAAGACGAGCAGGAACATTCTTTTCATGGAAACCTCCAACGGGATTGAATACGCGCAGTATCGCGCAGAAGGCCCGGCAAGTCAAGCCAACTTTTACAAAACAAAATCGTTCGGGTGAAGACGAGGCGGGGCCGGCAGCGGTCACTCGAGGCCGTACCGCTTGCGCTTCTCCAGCAGAGTCTTGCGGTGGATGCCCAGAAGACGGGCCGCTTCGCTTTTCCGTCCCCCGGAGGCCTCCAGGGCCAGCCGGATCTGTTCCTCCTCGACATCCGCCAGTTTCCGCACCGCGGGGGAAGGGGTGACGCCCGCGGACGGGAACGGCAGGTCCTCGGGCCGGACGTCCAGGCCGGGCCGGAGCATGGTCCAGCGCCGGGCCATGTTGCGCAATTCCCGCAGGTTGCCGGGAAAGGCGTAAGCCTGCAGGGCGGCCAGCGCCGGGGGCGTGGGGCGGGGCGGGGCCGTCTTCAGGCGGGCGGCCTCGTTCCGGAGGAAGTAGTGGAGGAAAACCGGGATCTCGGCGCGGCGCTTCCGCAGGGGGGGGACTTCCAGGGAGAAGAGGGACATGCGGTAGTAGAGGTCGCCGCGCAAGCGGTTCTCGGCGACGAGGATTTCCGGGGAGCGCTGCAGAAGGCCGATGAAACGGGCGTCCACCCTGGCCTGGCGCTCGCTGCCCAGCGGTGTGAACTCGCCGGTTTCCACCACCCGCAGCAGCTTGGCCTGCGCCGAGGGCGACAGGCTTTCCAGTTCGTCCAGCACCAGGGTGCCGCCGTCGGCGCGGCGGATCCGCCCGGGGTGGTTCTTGTCGGCGCCGGTGTAGGCGCCGCGCACATAGCCGAAAAGTTCTGTTTCCAGCAGGGAATCCGGCAGGGAGGCGCAGGACAGTTCCTCGCAGGGGCCGTCGTGGTGGGGGCTCAGGATGTGGTAAAGCCAGGCGAAGCAGTTTTTGCCCACGCCGCTCTCGCCCCAGATCAGACAGGGCGCGCCGGAGGCGGCGGCCTTGGCGAGAATGCCGGCCAGGGCCTCCAGGGTCGGCGTGCGGCACCACTCCGGGGCCAGTGCCTCCGGGGGCGGGGGCAGTCCGTCAGCGGGGGAGGGGCTCACGGCAGGGCCGCGACCGGGGACCGCCGGGGGGATCCGGGGGGCATCAGGCTTCGGGCGGGCGGGCCGAAGCGGGCGTCACGTCGGCGGCGTCGGCCCAGAGGCGTTCCAGTTCGTAGTAGTCCCGGGCCTCGACGGAGAAGAGGTGGATCACGAAGTCGAAGTAGTCCATGAGCACCCACTGGGCGTGGGAGTAGCCCTCCATGTGGGAAGGTTTCAGGTTGAAGCTCTTGCGCAGGTGCTCCTCCACGTCGTCGGCCAGGGCCTGCACGTGGCGGGTGTTGGCGCCGGTGCAGAGGACGAAGTGGTCCGTAAACGTGGACACCTTGGACACGTCGAGAATTCGGGGGGAAATGCCTTTCTTCTCGTCGAGCAGGTTGAAAACGGCAGTGAGGATAGGATTCATCGCGGCGTGTAGACTCCTGTTTTGAAAATGTAGGCCGCCACCGTCGGGGAAAGCCCCGGGATGTCGCGTCGCCCGCATTGTAGCATGGACCGGATGGCGGTGGAAGAGACCTCGGGGATGTCGGCCTCGGCCAGGGCCGGACCCGCGGCGGGCAGTTCCGCGTCCCCGCCGCGCAGGTCGGCGACTCGTCGTTCCGGGGACAGTTCCAGCTGCCCCTCCGTCAACGGCACGCCCCGGCGGCAGAAGAACAGGAGCCTGTACCTGTCGCAAAGGGCTTCCCATTCCCGCCAGAGGGGCAGGTCGCGCAGCGAGTCGCCGCCGGCCAGGAAAACGACTTCGCCGTCGGCCAGGCCGTACCGCCTGCAGAAGCGGGGGAGCGAGCGGACCGTGTAGGTGGGACCGGTGGTCTCGATGTCCGACGCCTCGGGGACGAATTCCGGGTACGGCATGGTGGCCAGCGAAACCATGGCGAA
>CAYTBK010000230.1:0-1159 GCA_964436005.1 uncultured Acidobacteriota bacterium | reverse complement strand
TCTCGTTCAGGCCGGACACGTCCACCAGGTGGGCCAGCACCCGGGTCCGCTCCAGGTGGCGCAGGAACCGGTCGCCCAGGCCCAGGCCCGTGTGGGCCCCGTCGATGAGGCCGGGCACGTCGGCGACCACGAAGGTGCGCCAGTCGCCGTAGCGGACGACGCCGAGGTGGGGGGTCAGGGTGGTGAAGGGATAGTCGGCGATCTTGGGGTGGGCGGCCGAAATCCGGGAGATCAGGGTGGACTTGCCGGCGTTGGGATAGCCCACCAGCCCGACGTCGGAGAGGAGCTTCAGTTCGAGCACCAGTTCCCGCTCCTGCCCCGGGTGCCCGTATTCGAACTTGCGCGGGGCCTGGTTGGTGGAGGTGGCGAAGCGGGCGTTCCCGCGGCCACCGCGGCCGCCCTTGGCGGCGATGAAGGTCTGTCCGGGCTCGGTGAAGTCGAAGAGCACCTCTTCGGTTTCCTTGTCCTTGACCACGGTGCCCACGGGCACCAGGACCACCCGGTCCTGCCCGCCCTTGCCGTGGCAGTCGCTGCCCTGGCCGTGCTGGCCGCGCTCGGCGCGGTAGTCCCGCTTGAAACGGAAGTCCAGCAGGGTGTTCAGGTGCGGGTCGGACTGGAGGATGACGTCGCCGCCGCGCCCGCCGTCGCCGCCGCTGGGGCCGCCGCGGGGCACGAACTTCTCCCGGCGGAAGGCGAGGCAGCCGTCTCCCCCGTCCCCCCCGTGAACGTGGATGGTGGCGTAATCGATGAACATGCCGTCCTCCGTGTCCGTCCCGGGTGGACTCGGCGCCTGGCCGGGCGCGCGGCCCCGGGAAAGAAAAAAAAATGCAGGAACGTCGTTCCTGCATTTTCCGCGAATGCTAACCTTCCCGTCAGACGTTCTGCTCGGGAAGCACGTGGACGAACTTGCCCATGCGCCCGCGGTCGTGGAACTTCACCACGCCGTCGATGAGCGCGAAAAGAGTGTCGTCCTTGGCGCGGGCGACGTTCTCGCCGGGCTTGATCGGTGTTCCACGCTGGCGGATGAGAATCGTTCCGCCGTGAACCCACTGACCGCCGAAGCGCTTCACGCCGAGGCGCTGGGAATGGCTGTCGCGGCCGTTACGGGAGCTGCCGACGCCTTTCTTGTGTGCCATGGTCCTCTCCTCCTATTCAGGCA
>CAYTBK010000229.1:0-5262 GCA_964436005.1 uncultured Acidobacteriota bacterium | reverse complement strand
CACTTCCAGGGCGTTGCCGGCCATCCGGCCCAGGGGTTGGTTCATGTCGGTGAGGAAGCAGCTGACCTGCTTCCCCATGCATTTCCCCGCGTCGGCCATCCCCCGGGCCAGGCGCCGGGCGTCTTCGATCTCGCGCATGAAGGCGCCCTGGCCCGTCTTCACGTCCAGCACCAGGGCGTCGATCCCTTCCGCCAGTTTCTTGCTCATGATGCTGGCCGTGATCAGCGGGATGGACTCCACGGTGGCGGTGACGTCCCGCAGGGCATACAGCTTGCGGTCGGCGGGAACCAGTTTTGCCGTCTGGCCGGCGATGCAGAATCCGCCGGTTTCGAGGCAGGCCTTGATTTCCGCATTCGTCAGCCCCGTGCGGAAGCCCGGGATGGACTCGAGCTTGTCGAGCGTGCCGCCGGTGTGGCCCAGGCCCCGCCCGCTGATCATGGGGACCTTGACCCCCGCCGCGGCGGCGATGGGGGCCAGGATGAGCGAGGTCTTGTCGCCGACGCCCCCCGTGCTGTGCTTGTCGGCCTTGGGCCCCTCGACATCGGAGAAGTCGAGCACGTCGCCCGAGCGCATCATCGCTTCGGTCAGGGAACCGGTCTCCCCGCCGTCCATGCCCTGGAGGTAGACGGCCATGAGGAAGGCGGCGAGCTGGTAGTCGGGGATGGATCCGTCGGACGCCCCCCGGACGAGGAAATCGATCTCGTCGGCCGACAATGCCCGCCCGTCCCTCTTCTTCCGGATGATGTCGATCGCGGTCATGCCATTTCCTCCGGGCCCGGTATTGCAAAGCGCCAGAATACGATGGGATCGCCTTTCGGGCAAGAGCGAATCGAAGGGGGGAGGGGCGAAGGGCGAAAACTCCCGCGTCGGGCGGTCGCTCCCCGGGCGATGGTCCACCGGGGGCGAAAAAAAGCACCGCCGGCGGTCAGGCCGGCGGTGCGGGGGGATTAATCCAGTTTGCGCTGAATGCTGCGCATCTTCTTTCTCAGCCTCTTGCGGGCCAGGGCCTGCTTGATTCTGAGCTTCTCACCGGGTTTGAGGTAGAAGGAGTGCTTCTTGATCTCCTTGATGATGTCCTCTTGCTGGACCTTGCGCTTGAAGCGGCGAAGGGCGTTTTCCAGGCTTTCCCCTTCCAGCAGCTGTACGAATGCCATCTTGTCTCACCTCCTTCCCCGGCCGGGCAGAAAATCGATCCGAACAGACGGCGGAAAATCTCCGCCGGAAAAAGACACTTCGTCAGCAGTTGAAGGCCGACTTCAGCTGCGGCACCATGTCCGTGGTTTCCCAGGTGTGGCCGGGCTCGCGCCGTCCGAAGTGCCCGTAGGCCGCCGTGGAGCAGTAGATGGGCTTCAGCAGGTCGAGGTGCTTGATGATGGCCTTCGGGGTGAGCGGGAAAACGTCGCGGACGACCTTGCTCAGGCGCACTTCGTCCACCTTGCCGGTGCCGAAGGTTTCCACGAGCACGCTGACGGGTTCGGCCACGCCGATGGCGTAGGCCAGCTGGATCTCGGCGCGGTCGGCCAGGCCGGCGGCGACGATGTTCTTGGCGATGTAGCGGGCCATGTAGGAGGCGGAACGGTCGACCTTGGACGGGTCCTTCCCGGAGAAGGCGCCGCCGCCGTGACGGCCCATGCCGCCGTAGGTGTCGACGATGATCTTGCGTCCGGTGAGGCCGCTGTCGGCATGCGGGCCGCCGCGCACGAACCGGCCGGTGGGGTTGATGTGGAAGACCGTGTCGGCGCTCATCAGGTGCTCGGGGATGACGGGCTTGATGATGTGCTCGGCCACCTGCTCGCGCAGTTCGCGGATGTCCATGTCGTCGTGCTGCGTGCTGATGACCACGGCCGGGACGTGGACGGGCTTGAAGCCCTCGTATTCCACGGTGACCTGGCTCTTCCCGTCGGGGCGGAGGAAGCTCAGGATCGACTTGCGGCGGGCTTCGGCCAGGCGGAGCGACAGCTTGTGGGCCAGGTCGATGGGGGCGGGCATCAGTTCGGGCGTCTCGTTGCAGGCGAAACCGAACATGATTCCCTGGTCGCCGGCGCCGCCGGTGTCGACACCCATGGCGATGTCGGGGGACTGCTTGTCGATGGTGGTCACGACGCCGCAGGTCTCGCAGTCGATTCCGTAGGCCGAATCCGTGTAGCCGATCTTGCGAAGGGTCTGCCGAACGACGTGGGGAATGTCCACGTAGCAGTCGGTGGTGATTTCGCCCGCGACGATGGCCAACCCGGTGGTCACCATGGTTTCGCAGGCGACCCGGCCCCGGTCGTCCTGGGCCAGGATGGCGTCCAGCACGCTGTCGCTGATCTGGTCGGCGATCTTGTCGGGATGGCCTTCAGTAACAGACTCGGAAGAAAATAGATAACGATGTTTTTCGTCCACGTTGGCAGTCCTCCTAACCAAAATAGCAGTAAGTAATACCACAGAAGGGGGCGGCGAAGCAAGCCCTACTTGATTCCCCCGTCCACGTTCCGGTCCACCGTCACGGCCTCGTTTCCGGCCATCAGCGGCAGGCTGCCGTAGAGGGGGCGCCCCCCTTCCGAGCGCAGCGAGACCCCCTGGAAATCCGTGATGTCGATTTGCGTCGGGCCGGAAAAGGGGATGCCCTGGGGGCGGACCTGGGTGCCCGGCGGCGTGTTCGGGCTGGTGAGAACGCCCAGGGCCGACTCGTTGGAAGCGGCCAGCAGCATTCCCTGGCTCTCGATGCCCCGGAGCTTGGCGCTCTTCAGGTTGGCCACCACGACCAGGTGTTTCCCCAGCAGTTCCTCGTCGGTGTACCAGGCCCGGATCCCGGCGCAGATCTGGCGTCGCTCGCTCCCCAGGTCCACCTGCATCACCACGAGCTTGTCCGCCTTCGGATGGGAAGACACCTCCAGCACTTTGCCCACCCGGAGGTCCACCAGGGAGAAGGGGTCCGCCTGGATGAGGTCGACGCTTTCGATCTTGGGGATGAGCGGAGACGGGCTGCCGATGGGGTGGTCCGCCAGGTCGAAGCCGATGTCGGCGAAGGTCTGGTGCCCCAGGCCGAGCTGGCGCTCCAGGTCGTTGGCCAGGACGGGAACCACGGGCTTGAACAGGATGCCGAGAATGCGGACCAGGTTGACGGTGAAGCTGACGACCCGGTGGGCTTCCCGCCGGTCCGTCTTCAGCAGGGCCCAGGGGGCCTTGTCCTGGAAGTACCGGTTGCCGAGGTCGCCGATTTCCAGGATTTCCCGGACGGCCTGTCGCAGGTCGGCCCGGCGGTAGCATTCCTTGATCCGCTCGACCCGGGCGAGGATGTCCTGCTGCAATTCCGGCTCGCCCGGGGCGTCGGGGGACGTCCGGCCGCCGAAATTCTTGCCGAGGAAGGCCAGTGTGCGGTTGGCGAAGTTGGCGAAGTTGCCGATGAGTTCGGCGTTGACGCGCTTGCGGAAGTCCTCCAGGTCCAGGTCGAGGTCGGCCAGCTTGGGCGAGAGGCTGGCGGCGTAGTAGTAGCGCAGGTAGGCCGGGTCCAGCTTTTCCAGGTAGTCCCGGGCGGTGAGGAAGGTGCCCCGGCTCTTGGACATCTTCTCGCCGTTGACGGTGAGGAAACCGTGCACGTGCAAACTTTCGGGCAGGGTGAAACCGGCGCCCATGAGCATGGCCGGCCAGAACAGGAAGTGGAAGTAGATGATGTCTTTGCCGATGAAGTGGAGGATCCGGGCGCCGTCGCTTTCCCAGTACTCTTTCCAGTCCCGCCCGCTGCGGGCGCAGAGGTTCTTGCAGGAGGCGATGTAGCCGATGGGCGCGTCCAGCCAGACATAGTAGTACTTGTCGGTCTCGCCCAGGATGGGGAAGCCGAAATAGGGGGCGTCGCGGGAGATGTCCCAGTCCTTGAGGCCGTCGTCCACCCAGCGCAGCACGTAGTTGCGGATCTCCGGCTGCAGCTTCTCGTTGCCGGTCAGCCAGTTCCGGAGGCGCTCGGCATAATGGGAGATCTTGAAGAAGTAGTGCCGGGAGGTCTTCTGGCCCGGAGCGTGCCGGCAGACCACGCAGAACGGGTCGATCAGCTCGGTGGGCTCGTAGGTGGCGTTGCACTTCTCGCAGTTGTCCCCGTACTGTTCCTCGGCGCCGCAGCGGGGGCACTTGCCCTTGACGAAGCGGTCGGGCAGGAACCGGTTGCAGTGGGAGCAGTAGGTCAGGTCGACATCGCGGGTCTCGATGTCCCCGCGGTCGCGCAGCCGGCTGAAGATGAGGTCGGCCAGTTCCTTGTTCTCGGGGCTGTTGGTGCTGTAGAAGTTGTCGAAGCGGATCTGGAAGTCGGCGAAGTCGCGGGTGTGCTCGTGCCAGACCTTTTCGATCAGGGCTTCCGGGGCGATGCCCATCTTGGCGGCGCTGAGCTCGATGGGGGTGCCGTGGGTGTCGTCGGCGCAGCAGTAGACAACGTCCTCGCCCATCAGTCGCAGGGCGCGCACGAAGATGTCCGTCTGGATGTACTCCACCAGGTGGCCGAGGTGGACGGGGCCGTTGGCGTAGATCAGGGCGCTCGTGACCAGGGTCGGTTTTTTTGTCTCCATCGTTCGCCTCCTCGCGCGAAACGTTCTTTATAGCAAAGATGTAAGGGCAATTCAACGCCAATCGGCGGGCGGGGCGAACCGTTCCTGCCCAGAAAACATTTTTCGACGAAAACGACGGCCATTCTCGCGCGCCCCCGACGGCAGGCTCTCGGGCGCATCGTGCGCCGTCCTCAGGGAACCCGCCGCCGCGGAGGGGGAGAAACCGCGAAGGCACAAAAAACACGAATAACAACAAGAAGATCATGAAACATGGATAGGCAGGATGGGGAGGATGGAAGACGGAATTCCGCATCCTGTCCATCCCGTGCATCCATGTGAGACTTGACCCGTTCCGGCGCCCCCTCCTTTGCCCGTAGGGCATTCATGTCCATAGCGATCGGCGCCATGCCCCCCTCCCCATTGCCCGTAGGGCATCCATTGCCATGGCGATCGATGACATGTCGTCTATGGATTCCCTACGGGCAGGTTCGCCGCACTCCTGGTCCGGCGGCTTCGGCGCCGCCATGCGGAACGGGGATGCGGCGGGCGTTGCACCGGGTAACGTCGTGAAGCGGTAAGCAGGTCTTCCTCACGCCGCAGGCGTGGAACACCGCAGCCCGGGGTCGGCGTTTCGCCGACCCCGGGGAAACGCGCCATCCGGAGAGGAATCCCTGAAGGGGATTCACGGACGACAGCCAGGATTTTTCCACCTGGACAGCCTCTGATGTTCATCCCCTTCAGGGAT
>CAYTBK010000228.1:0-5265 GCA_964436005.1 uncultured Acidobacteriota bacterium | reverse complement strand
GAGAGGACTTTCACCTCCCAGAACGCGCACACTCTCGGGCGCACGGACCGCCGGCATCTTGCCGGCATCCCCACCAAGGGACAATTCGTCGCCACGAGCCGGCTGGAAGCCGGCGGTCCACGGATGCGCCTTCCGGTGGAAGGCGCCTACATGGGTTTTCCGGCCCGCGGCGGCGAAAAGGCCGGGTCAGAACCAGCATTCCCAGGCGGCTATCCGCGCCTCCTGCGACTCCATGTCCCAGGCGCCCTCGGGCGGCTGGGGCAGGACCACCGTCTTCGTCCCCGGCAGTTCCTCCAGCAGGCGAAGCTGCAGCCCTTCCGGCCACTCGATCCCCTCCTCGCGGAAGACGCCCACCGGGTCGGCCAGCAGGCGCTGCTTCCAGTCCGGGTCGGCCCAGGCCTTGGCCACCAGTTTCTTCCACCGCATTTCCATCCATTTCTTGTCCATGGGCAACCTCCTGGCGAAATTTCCATCCGCGGCCGGGAAACGTCCCGGCGAGCCGATACCGATCTCGAAAAAGGCGAGCTTCGATGCCTCTCCAGTATACCCGCTTTTCACTCCCCGAACGACAGCCGGTTCGCCCCGTCGAGCGGGGAACCGGCGAAGTGCCTCCCGGACAGGAGGAACGCGCACAGGCTCTCCAGTTCCCCCAGCCGGATCCGGTTTTCGGCCCGCCAGCGGGCGGGGGCCTGCAGGAACAGGTCCTTCTCCCCTTCCAGAGTGAAGAGGAGGAGGGCTTTCCGGTATTCGGGATCCTCCAGGTGCCGGGCCGACCGGGCCACGGCGAGGTGGGCGAGGTGCCCGGCCACCAGTTCGAACTCTTCTTCCGGCGAGGCGTCCAGGGGCGGTTCGGGAACGGGCGCCGGCCCGGGCGTATCCGGGGCGGGCCAGCCCTCCAGCCGGGTCCGGAAGCACAGCGGGCTGGCGCCGCGGGGCCTTCCCGTCCGGCCGAAGCTCACCGCCGGGCAGCCGCGGCAGAGGGCGTAGAAGCGGCAGCCCCCGCACGCCTCCCACTGGCTGGCCCGCCGGTAGCGGCGCAGTTCCGGCGAACCCAGGAAAATTTCGGCGAAGCTCTGCTCGGGCAGCTTGCCCACCACCGAGGGGAAGCGGCGGCAGGCCATGGCGCGGCCGTCGGCGAGGACGGCCACGCCGTTCCAGCCCGCCAGGCAGCCGCCCACCACGGCCGCCCCGGCCGGGTGCAGGACTTCCCGCCCCTGCTCCAGGAGGCTGAGCACCCGGAACAGGTTGGGCTTCTCGCGCACCCGCAGGGGGAGGCCCTCCTCGGCCAGGCGGCGGGCCGCCTGCCGGTACCCTCGCAAGAGGCCCAGCGCTTCGCCGGCCGCCAGGCGTCCATCCAGGCCAGCCGCCTGGCCCACGGAGACGGCGAAGTCGAAACTGAACGAAGCGGCCCGGGTGTGGCGGGCGGCGTACTCCAGCAGGGGCACTAGTTCGCCGGCGTTGCCGGCGCCGACGGTCATCATGGCGTTCGCGCGGATGCCCGCGTCGGCCAACCGGTCGAAGCCCTCCACCGTGCGCCGGAAGCTGCCCGGGCCTCGAATGGCGTCGTGGGTGTCCGCCAGGCCGTCGAGGCTCAGCTGGAAGCGCCGGACGCCGGCCCTCCGGAGAGCGGCCAGGTTCTCCGGGGTGAGGGTCTCCGGGTTGCCCAACATCACCACCTGCTTCCCCCGGCCGGACAGCTCCGCCGCCAGTTCCGCCCACTCGGGCCGCAGCAGCGGGTCGCCGCCCGACAGGGCCACGTGGCCCACCTCGGCGTCCCAGTCCCGCTCGAACTCGGCGAACCGATCCAGGACGGCGAAGAGGCCTTCCCGGTCCAGCGTGCGGGAGCGCTCCTCCGCGTAGGTCCGCGGGTCGAACATGTAGCAATGGCGGCAGCGGTTGCCGCACTCGGTGGTGATGTGCCACTGCACGGACAAGCTGACTCTCGGGGCGGCCTTGTTCATCGATCCCCTGCCCTCCCGGCGGTCTTCCGGTTCCAGACCTCAAATATGCGCCGGGGCGGAACAAGTTGGGACGGCCCCCGGAAGGGCGCCCGCCGGCGATTCGGCAAAGGCTTCACTTCAGTTTCCAGGATCGGTGCCGCCGCTCGTGGGTCGCCCGGGCCGCCCGCAGCGCGAAGCGGGCCAGGATCACGGCCAGCACGACGACGGCCAGCAACAGCCGGCCCGAGCGAACGTCCGGCCCCGACAGCATGGCTTCGGCGAAGTACCAGGCCGGGCGGACCAGGAAAACCAGCGTCACGGCGACCCCGCCGAGACCGTAGGCCCAGAAGAGCCTCTTCATCCGGGGCGTCAGCCGGGACGGGTCCAGACCGGCCGGGCGCTCCCCCCGCAGCAGGCGGAAGCGGAGGAACCCGAAGGCCAGGCGGCGCAGGTTGGGGCACTCGGTGAGGTCCATGAGCATGTAGTAGCCATCCATTTTTATGAATGGGTTGAAGTTCATGAGGAAGCCGAAGGCCAGCACCACGCCCAGCACACCCGCCGCCGTGCGGGCGAAAACAGCCCCCGCCGGCAGCCAGTGGAAGGCCCAGAAGCACCCGGAGGCCAGGAAGGCGGTGGTGAGCGGCCCGCCCAGGGACACCAGGAGCCGGTCCCGCCGGCGGGGGAAGTTCCAGGCGGACGAGACGTCGCAGTAGAAGATGAACATGGCCAGGTAGAACATCACCCCGAACCGGTTCACCCGCCCCCCGAAGTGCTTGCAGGTCAAGCCGTGGCCGAGCTCGTGGACCGCCACCGCCGCCAGGAAGGCCAGGTAGAGGGCCAAGGCCAGGAGCGGTTCGCCGAAGACCGCCTGGTCGAGCCCCCGGATGGCGGCGGCCAGTTCGCCCCGGTGCCACACGGCGGGGAAAATCCCCGCCAGCGAGGCCACCGCGGCGGCGAAAACGGCGGCCGGGTGGAACAGGAAGCGGACGCCGCGGTGGAGGGCGGACACGAACCGGTCCGCCCCGCTGGTGCCGAAGTCCAGGGCGAAGAGCCGCTCGAGGAAGTCGAGCCAGCGCCCCGCCCGCTTCGGCCCCACGCCGGGCCCGGCGAGGAAGCCCCCCGCCTCGAGCGTCTCGTAGATGGCCCCCATGCGCTGGGGGGAAACGACCCCCACATGGTCGGTGCTGTCGAGGTAGATCTGCCAGAAGGTGGTGCGGCCGTCCAGTCGCTTGACCACGTACAGGGCCACGGGGTCCAGGCGGACCACCCGCCCCGTCCCGGGCCGCTGGAGGATCCCGCCCGACGGACCCTCGGCCGTCTTTTCGTCCACCTGCACGCCGTCGGCCAGGCGCGGGGCCAGGGCCATGACCCAGTGCTGGCGGATCTTCCCCGGGTCCCGGCGGTATTTGACCAGGTGCAGCGAGTGGGCGTCGCCGTCGCGGCGGAAGAAGACCCGGTCGACCTTCCGCTTGACCAGGTGCAGCCAGAGGCCGGAAAGGTCCAGCCCGCCGATGTCGGCGCCGCCATCGGGGATCTCGTAGTCATCCTGCTGCATAGGGTTGAGGGGCACCGTCCGGGGGTAGACCAGGCGGAAGGAGAGGGCGTCCGGCAGGCCCTCCATCTCCAGGGTGAAGGGATCGCCGGCCGAGCGCTCGCCGCAGACCCGGACGTACTCCTCCACGCATTCCAGCAGGGCGTCGGCCGACATCTCCGTGACGCCCCTGGCGAAACCGCAGGCGTGGCCGAAATCCAGGGCGGCGTCGCGGACCAGCTCGCCCCACCGCGAATCCGGCGGCACGCGCAGGGAGACGGTCAGCCTGTCCACGGTCCACCGCTTCCGGGCGAAAAATGCATCGGCGCTGGCATCGGGTGGTGCTCCTGTTCCCGGCAGGTCGGGATTGCGTTCAACACGGGCATTCTCAGCCGAATGCGCCGGGAATGTCAACCCCTTCCCGCCTCCGGTTGCCGGAGGGTATCAGCGACTGTCACCGGGAGCGACGGTCCGTTCCGGCCGGGCGGTTTATTCCTTACCCTGGAAACAGGCGGCCGGCTGGCCGAACCAGCTATGGGCATCGATTCCCTACGGGAAAAGGGGGGTCTGGCACCCGACCCGCGCGTCTTCGCCGGCAGGGAGGCCCGCCCCTCGGCGAGGGGCTGACTACGCGAGGAGCGGGCTGCTCGAGGGGCGGGAAGCACGGGGAACCGGGCACGGTACGCCGTCTTTCGCCAGGAAGACTTTCGGAGGAGCGTACCAGCCGCGTCCTTCGCAGCGCCCTGCCTCTCTCCGCGGTCCTCGGCGGCTCTCCGCGGTTTCGCTTTCGCCCGCCGGCGGGATTCCCCTCCCGCTTTGGCCTTTCCCTCACTTTTTCCCTTGCTTTCCTTCCCCTGGCTCCATAATCTCCTCCCCCAAGGTATCGTCTAGAAAATGAGCCGATTCCTGTTTCTACCGATACGGACCCGGAAAGGCTGGACAAGGGGGCCCCATGAAAGCGATCGAAGTATTCCGTGTCACGACATTCGTGCACCCCGATCACCGGGAGCGGCTGTTGGAGGGGATCCTCTCGGTCGTCCCGCTCCGCTGGGGGCGGTACGACTCGGTTCTCTGGTGGTCCGAGCCCGGGACCGAACAGTTCCGCCCCCGCGAAGGAGCGAATCCCTCGAAAGGGGCCGTCGGGGAATTGAGCCGACTCCCTTCGGTCATGGTCGAGTTCCGGATTCCCAGAGACCGGGCGCTACTCGAGCGCGTCGTGCGGGAGGGCATCGTTCCCCACCATCCGTGGGAGGAGCCGGTCATTCTTGTCGACGAGGCGACGGCCTTCGAGACGAAGGGATAAGGGCCGGCGGATGGGAACGGCGACCGGCACGGTCAGGGGCAAACATCGATGAAAGCCTGGTTGGCAGCCATCGCGCGGGCCGACTCGGCCCCCAGCCTGCTCAAGGTGCTGCACCGGTCCGGCCTGGCGCGCAGCGCGCTCATCCTGCTGCTCTGGCTCTTCGTCTGGGAACTCGGCTGGCTCGTGGAGTACACCCGCCACGCCTCCGTGTGGTACCCCGTCGCCGGACTGACGTTCGCCTCCCTGCTGATGATGGGGTTGTCGTCAGTACCCGCCTTGACGGCCTGCTGCATCCTGGCGTCCTTCTTGACTGCCCGCCACTACGACATCGGCCTGCCGTTTCCCGACCTTGTCGTCGCCAGCCTGGCCTTTGCCGCGGCGCACATCGCCCCGTACGCCCTGGGCGCCTTCATCCTGCGCGTGCTGACCCGGCGCGGCGTCCGCGACATCACCGTCACCATCGTGTCGTTCCTGGTGATCGCGGCCGGGAG
>CAYTBK010000227.1:0-5283 GCA_964436005.1 uncultured Acidobacteriota bacterium | reverse complement strand
CCGAGAGCAAGCAGGCCGAGATCGCCCTGCGGGAGACCGAGCGCATCTGGATGTCTATCCTCAACTCCAGCACCTCGGGCATCGCGGTCCTCTCACGGGAAGGCAAGATCCTGGCCATCAACGACATAGTGACCAAGCGGCTGAAACTGCCGGCAGCGGACATCATCGGCCGCGACATACTCTCCTTCCTGCCCCAGGACCACCTGACCGCCCGGCAGGAAATGACCGTCCGGCAGGTCATCGGAAACAAGGCCGCGGCCGGCTGGGAGGACGAGCGGAACGGCATCTGGGTCCGCTTCATGGTGTACCCCATCCTGGACACCCAGGGCGAAGTGGAAAAAGTCGTCGTCATGTCCGAGGACATCACCGAGGCCAAGCGGCACGAGGCCATGGAGCGGGCGCACCAGGAGCAGTTGGCCCGGGCCGACAAGCTGGCCTCCCTCGGCATGCTGGTGTCGGGCGTGGCCCATGAAGTCAACAACCCCAACAACCTCATCATGATGAACGCCGGGCTGATCCACGTCCTGTGGGCCGAGTTCCGGCGGCTGCTAACCGACTGCTCCCCCTCCGCCACCGTGGCCGGCCTGCCCCTGGCGGAGGCCATGACGGAATTCGAACGGCTGATGGACGGAGTCAGCAAGGGCTCCTCCCGCATCCAGAGCCTGATCCAGGAGCTGAAGAACTTCGCCCGAGCGGACACCGGGCAACTGAACGAGATTGTGGACGTGCGCAAGGCCGCCAGCAACGCCGTCTTCCTCGTGGAAAGCCTGATCCGCAAGTCCACCCTGAATTTCCAGGAAGAATACGCCCCGGTCCTGCCCGATGTCCGGGGAAGCCTGCGAAAACTGGAGCAGGTGGCCATGAACCTGCTGACCAATGCCTGCGATTCCCTGCGCGGCCCGGAAGATTCCATTTCCCTCTCGGTGTTTTACGACGCCGGATCGGACGGCGTCGTCCTGCGCGTCGAGGACACCGGAATCGGAATCGAGGAAAACGACCTGCCGAAGCTCATGGACCCGTTTTTCACCACCAAGCAGAGCCGGGGCGGCACGGGGCTGGGTCTCCCGGTGACCTACGGCATCGTGCAAGCCCACGGGGGGAGGATCGACGTTCAGTCCAAGCTGGGCCAGGGAACCCGGATGGACATCTGGTTGCCCGCCATCCACCCGGCGGTCGAAAAGGAGAGCCCCTCATGCCGCACTTGACCGCCGACATCGACGTCCTCATCGTGGACGACGAACCGGACGCCCTGCACTCGGAAGCGCTCGCCCTGCGCATGGAAGGGATTTCCCGCGTCGCCACCGCCGGCAGCGGCCGCGAGGCGGCCCGTCTTTTCGAGGAGAAAGGGGTCGCCGTGGCCGTGCTGGACATCAACATGCCGGACATGGACGGGGTCGCGCTCCTGGAAAGAATCATGGAATTACGCCCCGACACCACGGCCATCATGCTGACGGGGCGCGACGACGTCGAAACCGCGGTCCGCTGCATGAAGCTCGGCGCCTTCGACTACATCGTCAAGCCCGTGGACAACATCCGGTTCTTGACCGCGGTCCGGAAGGCCATGGAGCACGGGGAACTGCGGAAGGAATCGAACCGGTTGAGCCGGAGCCTCCTCGGGGGCGCGCTGCAGCACCCGGAGGCATTCTCGCACATCATCGGCACCGACCCCAGGATCAGGGACATCTGCCGCTACATCGAGGCGGTGGCCCCCACTTCGGTCCCCGTTCTGATCACCGGGGAAACGGGCGTGGGCAAGGAACTGTTCGCCCAGGCCGTCCACCGGGCCAGCCGGGCAACTGGCGAATTCGTCAGCGTCAACACCGCCGGCATCGACGACGCCCTGCTCAGCGACACCCTTTTCGGCCACCGGCGGGGCGCCTTCACCGGCGCCGACCGCGACCGGGAGGGCCTCATCGAGAAGGCCCGCCACGGAACCCTTTTCCTCGACGAGATCGGCGACCTCCGCCCCGAATCCCAGATCCGGCTGCTGCGGCTGCTCCAGGAGGGCGTCTACTACCCCGTGGGCGCCGATGCGCCCCGCCGCTGCCTGGCCCGCCTGGTGGCCGCCACCAACGTCGACCTGGTGGAGGCCCAGGCGGCGGGGGCCTTCCGCAAGGACCTCTTCTACCGCCTGCAGTCGCACCGGTTCCACGTGCCGCCCCTGCGGGAGCGCAAAGACGACATCCCCGCCCTGGCCCTGCACTTCCTGGAAAAGGCCGCCGCCGAAATGGGCAAAACAGTGCCGGCCATCCCCCGGGAGCTTTTTCCCTTATTGCAGAATTGCAATTTCGCCGGAAACATCCGCGAGTTGCGCGGAATGATCTACGACGCCATGGTGCGGCACGCTTCGGGCGTTCTTTCCCTGGCCTCCCTGCAGGTCGGGCTCGCCGCCCCGACCGCCCGCGAGGACGCCCAGCCCTGCGGCGCCCCGCGGCCCGCCGAAGGGATCGTCTTCCCGGACCGGCTCCCCACCCTGAAGGAAACGGAGGAGGCCCTGGCGGAGGAGGCGCTCCGGCGGGCGGGGGGCAACAAGACCCTGGCCGCCCGTCTCATCGGCGTTACGCGCAAGACCCTGCGGACCAAGGTCTGAAGCGGTAAGCAGACTTTCCTCACGCCGCAGGCGTGGAACACCGCAGCCAGAGGTCGGCGTTTCGCCGACCCCGGGAAAACGCGTCATCCGGAGGGGAATCCCTGAAGGGGATTTATGGACAACAGTCAGATTTTTCCGTTTGGACAACATCGGATGTTCATCCCCTTCAGGGATGACGGGGCCTTCACGCCTCTCCCCGTGGTCGGCGAAACGCCGACCACGGGCTAAGTTGTGCGGCGCCTGCGGCGCCGGTGGAGAAAACGCCACGGATGAACACGCCCTCCGCCGGAAGGCGCACCCAGGGGTAGTCTGTCAGGCGCACTATGTTCTTCGCGCAACAGTGCGGAATAGGTGTGCGGCGGGCAGCGCCCGGCGCCTACGGGCACTCTGCCGGCGTGTATCGCTCGCCGCCCGGAAGTGCGGCGCGGAGGCTGCCGCAGCGCCGCCTTCGCCAGGCGCGCAGGCCCCCGGAGCGCCGAACGCGGAGACGTTTCTCCCGCGCTTCGCCCACGCCGCTCCGCCGGGCTGTGCAGCGCACTCCTGGGCCAGCGGCTTTGACGCTGCCATGCGGAACGGGAATGCGCCGGGCGGCGCCCGGCGCCTACAGGAGGCGGATGCGGACCCGGCCCATGCCCTCGACGTGGAAGAGGTGGTCGCCCAGCCGCGGGGGCGGCGGCTGGCGGTACACCGCCAGGACGTCGCGGTGGACGAACACTTCGCAGCCAGGATGGTTTTCGATGGAATACACCTCGTATTCCCCGGCCCTTTCCGCGGCCGGTGCGCCGATGAGACCCGACGGGCCCCGCCAGGCCATTCATCAGCCGGCGATGTTGACGCCCATTTCCAGCCGGAACTTCCGCCCGTGCTTCTCCAGGAACTCCAGGAAGAAGCGGGAGGTGATCCGGACCGCCTGTTCCGTCATGCGTCCTCCTGATGCCAGAAATCCAGACAACTCACGCGAAGCCGCCAAGGTCGCGAAGGGAAGAGACCGCCGAGAAAGCCGCCGGCCGCAGAGAATGAGCGGGCGGTGGAACGGGAAAATGCGGATCGCCCGGGAGTCACTGCGTTCCCCCGCGGTGCCCTGCGGTTTTCCCGCGGGGTTTTCGGTTTGCAGGCAGTGACCCTGGCGACGCCCGTTACGATTGCAGTGTTATCGTAATACCACATTTCTGCCGCCCCTTCGCGCTGGCGAATCACTTCCTCGCCAGGACGGTGAGGCTGGAGGCGACCCCCGCCAGGTCGTCTTCGACCCCCTCCGTCACCGGCCCGGAGAGGCTGTAGCCGGCAGTGTACAGCGCGTCCTTGAGAACGCCGACGTCGGCGAAGCCGGCTTCCCGCACGGCCGCCAGGTACTCCTCCCGCCGTAGCGCCCCGGCGATGCAGGCCGCGTAGAGCTCGGCGTTGCGGCGCGCCGCCGCGGGCAGGTCCCGGTTGAGGACGATGTCGCTCACCACCAGCCGCCCGCCGGGGCGCAACACCCGGAACGCCTCCCGGAAGACCCGCGGCTTGTCCGGGGAAAGGTTGATGACGCAGTTGGAGATCACCACGTCCACCGAGGCGTCCGCCACGGGGAGGTCCTCGATGAAGCCTTTCCGGAACTCCACGTTGTCGAGGCCGGCGCGGGCCGAAAACCGGGCGGCGTTGGCCCGGGCCAGGTCCAGCATGTCGTCGGTCATGTCCACACCGATGGCTTTCCCGTGCGGACCGGTTTCCCGTGCCGCGATGAAGACGTCGCGCCCCGCCCCGGAGCCCAGGTCCAGCACCGTGTCGCCCGGCCGGATCTGGTCGAAGGAGGCCGGGTCGCCGCAGGAGACGCCCAGGTCTCCTTCGGGCACGGGGGAGGCCCCCCCGCAGCAGCAGGGTGTCGCGGGGGCGCAGCAGGCGCCCCGGTCCCGGGCCACGGCGGCGTAGGCCCGCTCGACTTGCTTGCGGATGTCTTCGTCCATGGGTATCTCCTTGTCTGTTGCGGATGTGCCGGCCCGCCCTCAGGCCGGCCGCCGGAAGAACCTGGCCCGGAGGCCGAAAGCCACGTTCACCAGGCCGATCATGACGGGCACCTCCACCAGGGGCCCGATGACGGCGGCGAAGGCTTCGCCGGAGTTGATGCCGAAGACCGCCACCGCCACGGCGATGGCCAGCTCGAAGTTGTTGGAGGCCGCCGTGAAGGACAGCGTGGTGGCCTGCCCGTAATTCGCCCCCGCCTTCGCGCTCAGGAAGAAGGAGACCAGGAACATGACCACGAAGTAGACCAGCAGCGGGATGGCGATGCGCACCACGTCCATGGGCAGCTTGACGATGAACTCCCCCTTCAGGCTGAACATCACGACGATGGTGAAGAGCAGCGCCACCAGCGTGAACGGGCTGATCACGGGCACGAATTTCGCCTCGTACCACGCCTTGCCCTTCGCCTTCACCAGGACCAGGCGGGTGAACATCCCCGCCAGGAAGGGGATGCCCAGGTAGATGAAGACGCTCTCGGCGATCTGCCCGATGGAGATGGCCACCACGGTCCCCTTCAGCCCCACCAGGGGCAGGCCCACGGTGATGAAGAGCCAGGCGTAGACCGAGAAGAAGAGCACCTGGAAGATGGAGTTGAAGGCCACCAGCCCGGCGGCGTACTCCCGGTCGCCGTCGGCCAGGTCGTTCCAGACGATGACCATGGCGATGCAGCGGGCCAGGCCGATGAGGATGAG
>CAYTBK010000226.1:0-5334 GCA_964436005.1 uncultured Acidobacteriota bacterium | reverse complement strand
CGGCCTGGTGCGCATCACCGACCTGACCGGCGGCGCGGAACCGGAGCCGGAAAAGAACAAGTTCATTCATGGGGATATGATCTTTTAGCACAGTAAAAAGTCGCTCAAGAACCGTATCCATATCCAGGCTGGAACTGATACACGCAATGGCCTTCTTAAATAACTCATATTCATCAAATTTGCTTTGACTATTTACCAAACCGTGCCCCGTATTGTTAGTAATAACAGTATGAACCATTTAAATTTTAAGATTATTGTTCTGCAGTATAGCGTTTAATTTTTAAATATCAACAAAAAATCCTAAAGTTTCAGTAGGATAATAAGATATATTTAGATTCTGGAATAATAATACAGATAGCCGAAAACGCATCCTCCAACGCACATTCATATCAGCTACGCAAATGGTACATTTAAATTAAGGGGTACTGACTGCCGAAATGATCATTTTTTTTATCGAACATACCGTAAAGGTAGGTATCGTATGCATATACCTTTTAGGGAATAATTAATTCATAGGTGTGGAAGGAGGCGTTTATGAGGTCATTGGCTTTAATCCTGCTGGTATTGCTGTTGACAGCAGGGGTAGGTTACGCGATCCTATATCAAGCGGTTACCCAAACAGTTTAAGAATCACTGGAAAAAGATGGTGTTCAGCGGGAAAGGCAAAAAACCGAAGAGCTTTAAAACATCAAAGGAACTGCTTGATTATGTGGCAAATACTGAAGGTGCAGTGGGTTATATTGACAAAGATACAGTGGTAGTCAATGTGAATACAGTTTCTGTGTATTAAGTGCAATTGCCAGGTCACTTCAGGTAAAAGGTCCCCGGAAAAAATTAAATCCACATCCTGCTTGACTTACGCACAAACCGGAATCCGGCGCACAATTGTGGATTTAATTTCTTCCGTGACCCTGATCATTTCGTCCTGTTTTTTATGAATGCCCTATCTTGTCCTGGTCGTATGAGGGTTAACAGATAGTTTGTGTGTGAATGTATACCTCAGGCCCAACTGTACACTTTCATCGTGCTTGATGGGCACGTTTCACTTTGCCCATCCTACGGGGTGAAATTAGTAGGATGGGCAAAGCGGAGCGTGCCCATCTTTTCTTTAGTCAACAGTAGTATCCCTCCCCCTTAACACTGTTAATCAGTGTATCCCCTTAAACGTTGTATCGGTTCTGTCACGATAGGTAAAACCAAGGGGTAGTTTGTCTCTTGGTTTATAAGAACGCCTGAATTCAGAGAGATGTTGAACGTATCTTCGATTTTAAGCAATAAACAAAGAATGTCTTTTTATGTACTTCCCTGTTTCTTAAATGCTTTAAAAAAACAACCAACGTTTTTAGTGTATTTTAAGAGTTTGGATTCCTAATGTTGGGATAAATAGGTCAATAGTGACTTTTTTATATGTATGGATGGTGCGTTTGGGGTTGGGTGAGTGGTGGGGTTTGGTATTAAAATTGCAATCAAATAAGGAAGGCATGTTGTTTTAAAAAAAGATGTTTTTGTTGGGTTGGATCGGTTTTTGGATTAGGGTTCTCGCAGGGATCGGTGGGCACAGCCCACCCTACGCCAATGGTTGGGGGTGTGGTCTGTGTCCACTGTTTCTATGCAATGGGCTTGGTTGTTTGATAATTTTCTTGGGTCAATAGTGTTAAGTTTAAAAAGTCATTTATGACTTTTTGTGCTTGACAATCTGTATCTGTATTCGTAAGTTTAACTATAACGTCATTCATAGGATTCAGGTGAGGTTCATATGAAACAGTCCGGTCAGATGCAGGGCAGGGCAGGGCCATAAAGGCCCGGGAAAGATTACTAAAGGCCGCGGCAGCGTGTTTGACCGAAGACGGTTTCGCAAAAACAACGACTCAATCTGTTGTTAAACGTGCCGGTGCAACAAGAGGGACGCTGTTGTATCACTTCCCGAATCGTGAGGAACTGCTGGTTGCAGCTGTTGAATTTGTGCTGGATCAAAATGATCTAAAGGAGTAAAAATGAAGCATCGTATAAGTACTCTGAAGAATGATATTGATACTTTTTCACCCGGTATTTGCCCTGAAAGGGCGCTTTTGTGGACCGATTATTTCAAGAAAAAGGCAAACCGGAAAAAGCCGGTTGACACGCAGATAGCAGAAGCGGTCAGGCATGTTCTTCTGAACAAATCCGTAACGATCTACCCCAATGAAGTGATTGTGGGCAATTACACCTCAAAGCGCGTCGGGGGGATCATTTATCCTGAGCTGGATGGGATAGGGGCGTTGCTGGAAATTAACAAGTTTCATAAAAGAGCGACGAATCCTCTTTCAACAACCCCTTTAGAGCGACGAAAACTGGCCCTTACCATACCGTTCTGGCTGAAGCATAACCTGCCGTCAAGGGCCGTTAAGGGCCTGATAAATAAACATGCCTTTATCTTCAGGCAACTGACTGCAAAGCAGTTTCAGATCTATGAAGCAGGCGGCATTTCACACTTTTCGCCGGACTATGAAAAATTGCTCAGGGTCGGTGCAACCGGCATTAAGGAAGAAGCCGAGCAGTTTCAGAAAGAGACAACCGATAAGAAAAAACAGCGTTTTTATGAAGCTGTAAAACTGTCTGCCGGAACCCTTGCTGAATTCGGGGACCGGTATGCTGACTGTGCAGAGCAACTGGCTCAGAAAGAAACGACACAGGAACGAAAATCCGAACTTCTGAACATCGCATCCATATGCAGAAATGTGCCGCGCAATGGCGCGAAAACCTTTCAGGAAGCCGTTCAATCCATGATGCTCGGACAAATTGCACTGTTCCAGGAAAGCATGGGGCCGACTGTATGCCCGGGACGTATTGATCAGATCCTTCAACCCTATTATCAGAAAGATCTGGAAAATGGCCGGATCACCCGTGAAACCGCAAAAGAGATTCTTGCGGCCTTTTGTATAAAATTATGTGAAAACGTGCCTGTTTTTCCCACAGTGGCAAATAAAACACTGGGTGGATTCCCAAGCTGGCAGGTGGTAACCGTTGGTGGGGTGGATATAGATGGCAACGATGCGACCAATGACCTCAGCTATATTCTGCTTGAACTGATGGATGAGCTGCGTATGCGGCAGCCCAACTTTCATGTGCGTCTGAATCCCAACACACCACAAGCATTTCATGATCAGGTGATCCGGATCCATACGGGCAGTGGCAGTGCACCTGCACTATATAATGATGACATCATTATAAAAACCATGACACAGGCAGGCTACTCCCTTGCTGATGCCAGAAATTATGTGGCCATCGGATGTGTGGAACCCACCTCACAGGGAAAAACGCTGGGATCAACCGATGCTGCGATTATCAATCTGCCGCTGGCTCTTGAAATGGCACTCAACCAGGGAAGGTGTTTTGATGCAAACTATCCGTTTTTTCACAATCAATACGGTGCAAAAACAAAGCCGGTATCTGAAATGAGATCCATGGCAGATGTGATGGCGGCCTATGAAATACAGCTTCAGCACCAGATGGCTAAGCTCCATTTTGATCTGCAGGCCATTGAAAAGGCACATACCAAATATCATCCAACGCCGCTTACAAGCATGCTGATTGACGGGTGTCTGAAAGCCGGTACGTGCGCCACAGCCGGAGGGGCCACCTATAATTTTTCAGGGATTCAGGGTGTCGGGATAACAACCGTGGGGGATGCGCTTTATGCCATTGAAAAAGCTGTTTTCAAAGATAAGATAACAGATCTTGAAACACTTGTTGCCCAACTGAAGGACAATATCCCGGACACTGCACTGCATGCCCGGTTAAGGCGAATTGACAAGTTCGGTAATGATCATGAAAAAGCTGACTCATGGACCCGGTATGTTGCAGATCACTACTCGGAAACAGTCACTGCCCTTGGGAAAAACACCAGAGGCGGCCAGTACAATGCAGGGCTTTATTCCAATACAACCCATGTTCATTTCGGCAGTTTAGTCGGGGCCCTGCCCAACGGAAGACGCGCCGGAGAACCCTTTGCTTCAGGTATCGCTCCTGAAAACGGCATGGATAAAAACGGTCCCGCAGCATTAATCAACTCAATGAACCGGCTTGATTTTACGAAATTTGCCAATGGCATCAATTTTAATATGAAGTTTGATGCATCAAGCTACCGGGACGATGCCGGCCAAAAGGCGCTGGCCTCTCTTTTCGATGTCTATTTTAAACGGGGCGGCATGCAGGTTCAGGCCAATATGCTGGACTCCCGGATACTGCTTGACGCACGGAACAATCCGGCATTGTACCCCAATTTACTGATTCGTGTATCCGGGTATTCTGCTTACTTTAATGATCTTTCAACTGAACTTAAAGACGAGATTATTTCAAGAAGTTTAAATGCAGCATAGTGCCGAAATTGAGTAAAGTAAGGAATTGTGTAAATGAATGAGCAACAGGGCCCGTTGGTGTTAAAGGTCAAGGGAAGCTCTCTGGATGATGGCCCCGGTATCAGAACCGTTGTTTTCTTCAAGGGGTGTCCGCTCTCATGCGTCTGGTGTCATAACCCGGAAAGTAAAAAAGCGGGCGTTGAACTCTCCTTTGATGGGAATCGTTGTATCGGTTGTGATACGTGCATTGATCTCTGTCCTGTGGGCGCAGTTTCAAAGGATAATCCCCACTTTATTGACAGAAAAAAATGTACGCTTTGTTTTGCATGTGCAGAAAAATGCCCGGCCGGAGCCCTTGAACAGGCGGGAACAGCCATCAGCATTGCGTCGCTTATGGCTGAAATATTAAAGAGCCAGCCATTTTTTGAATCTTCCGGTGGCGGGGTGACACTTTCCGGAGGCGAACCGCTGCTTCACATGCCGTTTGTTTCAGATCTGCTGAAACGGTTAAAAGAACGCGGGATTCACACATTGATCGAAACCAGTGGGGTTTTCAACTTTTCTTCATTTGAAACACTGATTCTGCCGTATACAGATACTGTTTACATGGATCTGAAGCTTTTTGATCCGGTGGAACATAAAAAATTCTGCGGCCTTTCAAACCAGATCATCTTGAAAAATTTTGAGCATCTGGCCAAAGCAGAAGCCCTTGGCCTTGATTTTTTACCCCGCGTTCCCCTGATTCCGGGCATAACAACGAAAAGGGATAACCTAGAGGGGATTGCTCAGTTTTTAAAGGATAATAACCGGAAAACCGTTCAACTGCTTTCTTACAATCCCACATGGATTGATAAATTGTCAAAAATCGGGAGTACCTCTCCTGTTGTGGACAAAGCGGAGATGAATGAATTCATGACAGATGAAGGTATTGAGGCATGCAAAACCATTTTTTTATCAGCCGGTATTTCGGTTTTAGGATCGTGAATGAAATAACTTG
>CAYTBK010000225.1:0-5343 GCA_964436005.1 uncultured Acidobacteriota bacterium | reverse complement strand
GGGAAGACGCGGCCCGCATGCTCCGGGAACTGTCCGGAAGAACGCACCGCGTGGTCACGGGCGTCTGCCTCCGAAGGATGGATACCTCGCAAACCAGCGTCATTTCGGTGGAGAGCGAAGTTTGCTTCGACGTGATCTCTCCTCGTCTGCTGGCGGGGTACCTGTCCTGGGGGGATTGGCCCGACAAGGCCGGCGCTTACGGGATCCAGGGATTCGCTTCCCTCTTCGTCCGCGAAGTGCGAGGGTGCTATTTCAACGTGGTCGGCTTTCCGGTCAACGCCTTTTTCCGGGAAGTCTGGGCGATGGGCGCTTCGATCGGCTCCCTGCGTTTTTAACTAATTGATGAGGTGAATATGAACCTTCATGGCGTGAAAATCAGGCTTGCCTCTGTGATGTTGGCGTCGGCGCTGGCGGCCGGCTTCGGGTTCGCCGGCGGCGATCCGGACGTCCAGACGAAAAGCGCAGCGCCGTCCGAGAACGACCCGGGCATGTCCTATTTCTATTTTCTCCGGGCCAGGGACTGCATGGAAGGGAGCGATTTCGACTCGGCCGAAAAGCTGCTGAAAAAGGCCAGGGATCTGGACCCCGGGAGCGACACCCTGGTGGTGGAACACGCCATGGCCCTGTTGGGGCAGGGAAAAAAAGCGGAAGCGGAGAAGGAGCTGGCGGACCGGCTGAAAGCGGAACCGAAGGCGGTGGCCGTCCGCAAGGTTTATGCCGGCATGCTTCTGGCCAAGATGGACGACAGTTCCGGTTCGTCGGCCAACATGCAGGAGCTCTGGCAGAAGGCCGTGGAAGAGTACAACACGGTCCTGCAGGCCAATCCCAAGGACAAGGAAGCTCTTTTTTTCCTGGGACGGCTGTACTATGCCGCCCAGCTGCTGGACCGTGCGGAAGACTATCTGCGGCGTTACCTGGAAGTGGACAGCTCTTCGCTGGACGGGGCCCTCTTTCTGGCCCAGTTGCTGGCGGGGCGTGATAAATTGCAGGAAGCGCTGGAGATCCTGAAACAGGCCGAAGTCCTCTACCCGGAAGTCGTCCAGATCCGCCTGATGAAAGCGAAAATTCAGGAACAGCAGAAGAAAGTGGACGATGCCGAAGGGACCTACAAGGATCTGATCGCGCGGAATCCCCATGACCCTGGCGCTTATGTCAGCTATGCCCGCATCCTGCAGGAGAAGAACAAGCACGAGGAGGCGGTGCAGGTTCTCGAAGCGGCCATCCGCTCCCATGTGCGGAACGCGCAGATTCTGGGGTTGCTGGGGATTTCCCTGCAGAAGCTGAACCAGCACCAGAAAGCCATCGGGGCGTTCCGGGATGCCGTGGAAGATGATCCCAAAAACCCGGAAAACCTGTATTACCTTGCCGTGGCGTACAGCGTGGCCGGGGATTCGGCCACGGCCGTGGAAACGCTGGCGCCTCTCCTGGCGAAACTGGACTCCGATCCATCCCTGTTCGATTTGCCCAACCTGCCGGTATTCAAACGGGCGGTGCTGGGCGCTCTCGTTCAGCTGAACCTGGACGCCGGGCGGGACGGCGCCGCCCTGACGCTGCTCGAACGGCTGATCAAGGAGTTCCCGGAAGGGGCGGACGAAGAAACGTACATTCGGCTGGCCGGTGTTCACAAGAAGGCGGGCGACAGCGAGAAAGCGCTGGCCGCTCTCGACGAGGGGGAGAAGTTGTTTCCGGGAAAAGTGGCCCTGTTTGCGACGCGCCAGGAGATCCTGTCCTCCCTGGGCCGGTGGGAAGAGGTGCAGAAGGCCTACGCCGAGCGGTTGAAAGGCGTCGAGGGCAAGGAGCGGGCAACGGTGTGCCTGGGGCTGGCGTTGGCCGCCGCGGAGGCCAAGAAATGGGATGAAGCCATTGCGGCCGTGGCCAGGGGGTTGGAGGACGATCCGGGCCGAAAGACGCTCCAGTTCCAGCAGGGGGCCATGCTGGAGAGGGCCGGAAGACGGAGCGAGGCGGACGCTGTCCTGTCGGCCTTCCTCCGGGAGAACCCCGACAATGCGCTGGCGCTGAACTACCTGGGCTACATGCTGATCGATTACGGCATGGATGTGGACCGCGGCATGGCCATGGTGCGCAAGGCGCTGGAACTCGAGCCGTTCAACCCGGCCTACCTGGACAGCCTGGGCTGGGGGTACTTCCGGAAGAAAGATTATCCCAAGGCCATGGAGTACATCGAGAAGTCGCTGAAGGGAATCGAAGGCGATCCCACGGTGCTGGAGCATGCGGGCGATGTCGCCGGGGCCATGCAGGATGCGCACAAGGCGCGTGCCTGCTACGAAAAATCCATTGAATTGCAGAAGGATCCCGCCGAGAAGGAGAGGATCCGGAAAAAGCAGGACGCCCTCAAGCCGGCGTTGAAGAAATAAGGGCGGGCGGGGCGACTTGTTTTCCGGGGGGTGCGAAGATCCGGCCGGCGCCCTGTGCGGGCAGGCCGAAGAAGTGTGGGCCTTCCTGGCCGATTCGAGCCGGCGGGCTGGTCTCGAAAGGTTCGGGCCCGCCCCTTCCGTTTCCTCGCCGCAGGCCGACCGGGCCTTGGCCGGGTGGGTGGCCAAAGGATGGCACGCCGGCATGCCGTGGATGGAGCGGCATGTGCGACTGCGGCAAAGTCTGGCCAACGTTTTCCCCGCCGCGGCGTCGGCCTGGGTCTGCTGTTTCCCTTGCGACGGCGCCTTGCCGAAATTGTCGTCCTTGCCCGTGGCCCTGTGCTACCGGGGGGAAGATTACCACCGGCGCGTCCGGCGGGTGCTGAGCGCCTTGCTGGAAAACCTGGCCGAACGTTTCCCGGGGGTGCGGGGCATCGTGTGCGTCGATTCGGCGCCTGTCCACGAGCGGGCGCTGGCCCTGGCGGCCGGGCTGGGCTGGCAGGGGCGGAACGGGTGCGTGATCGACCGGGAACTCGGATCCTGTTTCGTGCTGGGGGAAATCCTGCTGAACGTGGCGCCTCCCGGCCGGCTTCCCGACTCGGTGTCGGACGGGTGCGGGGAATGCCGGCGTTGTGTGGAGGCGTGCCCCGGCGGGGCCCTTTCGGGGGACGGCCAGGTGGATTGTCGCCGCTGCATCGCCTGGCAGACGACCGAAAACCGGGCGGTCATCCCCGCTGATTTCCAGGGCCGGCTGGGCGGTTCCATCCTGGGTTGCGATCTGTGCCAGCAGGTTTGCCCCTATAACAAGGCGGCCCGACCGGCGGAGTGCCCTCCTTCTTCTCCGGCTTGCTGGAGCGGCGAGCAGCGGCGGAGCCTGCTGGACACTTTGCGGGAGTGGTCCGCCCTGAGCGGCAAGGCCTTCGGCCGGAAATATGGGGATACCGCCCTGGCCCGGGCCGGCCAACGGGTCATGGTGCGGAATGTGGTCGCCCTCCTGGCGGAGGCGGGCGAACTGCGCCAGGGCGACCCTCTCCGCGAGTTGCTGGCGCCCGGCTCTTTGGCCGCTCTTCAGCTGCGGGAATTTTTCGCTTGACCTGGCCGGGGCGGATCGGTAATACACCCACTGGACGGGAATGCCGAACGATGGGCCCGGCGGGAAGAAGCCACGCTCTTCCGAAAATCATCTTGTAAGGAGTTGGCCATGGACGAACGACGCGAAGAAACTCGGGGGAGCAGTTACGCCCGCTCCGGGGTGGACATCGACGAGTCGAACCGCGCCAAGGAGCGGATTCGGGAGTTGGTGCGGGGGACGTACACGAAAGGAGTGCTCTCGGAAATCGGGCTTTTCGGGGGGCTGTTCGAACTCGGCGTCGGTTCGGCCCGGCAACCTGTCCTGGTGTCTTCCGCCGACGGTGTGGGCACCAAGCTCAAGGTGGCCTTCGCGGCCGGCGTGTACGACACGGTCGGATACGACCTCGTCAGTCACTGCATCAACGATATTCTGGTGCAGGGGGCGTATCCGCTCTTCTTTCTCGACTACCTGGCCGGCGGGAAACTGGATGCCGGCGTCGTCGCCAGCCTGGTGGAAGGGCTGGCCCGGGCCTGCCGCGAGACGGGCTGCGCCCTGATCGGGGGGGAAACGGCGGAAATGCCCGGTTTCTACACCGAAGGCGAATACGATCTGGCCGGTTTCATCGTGGGCCTGGTGGACAAGGACCGGATTCTCGACGGGCGCCGCGTGCGCCCGGGCGACGCGGTGCTGGGACTGCCCTCGCTGGGCTTGCACACGAACGGGTACTCCCTGGCCAGGAAGATCGTGTTCGACGATTTGAAGCACGGCGTGCACGACGTGGTGCCCGAGCTGGGCGGCACGGTCGGCGCCGAGCTCCTGAAGCCGCACAAGTGCTACCTGGGGATGCTGCGCGGGTGCCTTGACGGGGATCTGGTCAGCGGCCTGGCGCACATAACCGGCGGCGGGCTCCTGGAGAACATTCCGCGGATCCTTCCGGACGGTTGCGCCGTGGAGATCCGCAAGGGCTCCTGGCCGGTTCTGCCGGTTTTCGGGTTCCTGCAGCGGGCCGGCGCCGTGGACGAGCGGGAGATGTACCGGGTCTTCAACATGGGGATCGGGATGGTGGTCATCGTCCCCCCCGACAACAGGGAGGCCGTCGAAACTCATTTCCGGGGGCTGGGCGAGGCCGTCTTCGAGATCGGCCAGGTGGTTTCCGGAAAAGGGGAGGTCATCCTGTCATGAGGGTTCGTCTGGGCGTGCTGCTTTCGGGGCGGGGGTCGAATTTCCTGGCGATACTGAACCACATCCGGAAAGGGCGCCTGCAGGCGTCCATCGCCTGCGTGGTTTCCGATACGGATTCGGCCCCCGGCCTGCAGGCCGCGAGGCAGGCGGGGATCCCGGCCTTCTTTGTCGACCCGGCCGGTCGGAAGCGGGGGGAGTTTGAGGAGGAAATGGTGGCCTGCTTGGCCGGCCAGGGGGCTCAGGTGGTCTGCCTGGCGGGTTTCATGCGGATTCTGGGCAAACGGTTCCTGGCGGCTTTCCCCGGTCGGATCATCAACATCCATCCTTCGCTCCTGCCCGCCTTCCCGGGCCTCCATGCCCAGCGCCAGGCGCTGGACTACGGGGTGCGCTACGCCGGCTGCACGGTGCACCTGGTGGACGCCGGAGTGGACAGCGGACCGGTCCTGGCGCAGGCCGTCGTTCCAGTCCTTCCCGACGACACCGAGGACAGCCTCTCGAACAGAATATTGGAGATGGAGCATGACACCTATTGGCGTGCCATAAGAGATTTTACGGAAAACAAAGAGTTTGCATGACTTTTGAAAAAAATGTCGCCGCCGAGCTTTTTTTCTTGCTTTGAGGTTCGAAACCCGTATAATCCCGCCTTCGCGTTGAGCGAACGTTCTTTCAAGAAAAAGTCGGGGGCGGTGAAAAAAGTTCTTGACTTTGATCTGGGAA
>CAYTBK010000224.1:0-5441 GCA_964436005.1 uncultured Acidobacteriota bacterium | reverse complement strand
TCTGTCAGTCACGCCAACTTCTCCCGTCGCCGGTTTCCCATCGGCACTTCATGGCGCAAGCCGGTGAACCTCTTCCTCCTTCGTGCTTTTCGTGTGCTTCGTGTTTGTACTCAACACGAAGGGCACGATGGCCACGAAGAAAGAGAAACCGCGGTGCCTCGCCGAGGACCGCAGAGGGAAGATGCAGGGTTTGGGGAATCCGACCCCCAGATTTCCCTGGTTGGCTCCTACCCGGTTCGCCAGAGCGGAAGGGGGATCCGCCGGGGGCGATCACCGTCGCCGTTCCGCGCAGCCCGCCGGCTTCCTCCCTCGGCGGCGCTCCGCGACCCTCGGCGGTTTCTCATTTCGGTACCAATCTATATTTATTATAAATATACATTTTTTGTGAGATTTGTGGTGCCTCTTTTCGATGCCGGGAGGATCACCCGCTCGGCCATGGGGACTGGGTGCTTTCGCCCCCCCACGATGCCGAAAGCGGCAGCTCGCGGGACTCGCTGCCGCACTCCAGGAAGCGACGCAGCCACGCACCAACAGGTAAGCGATTGTGTGTCATTTCCGGAAAAAGTAGATCGCCGCGGCGAGGACGCCGACCACGACGATCACCGCCCGCAACGCGCCCGGCTTGACCCGGGCGGCCAGCGTCCCGCCCGCCGCCCCGCCGGCCAGGGCGCCCAGGGCCAGGAACAGCGCGACCAGCCAGCGGACCTGCCCGGAAAACAGGAACAGGAGGGCGGCGGCCACGTTGGCCGCGAACGAGATGCCCTGCTTCAGGGCGTTGAGCCGCTTCAGCGAGTCGTGCACCGTCAGGCCGAGCACCGCCAGCACGATGACGCTGAGGCCGGCCCCGAAGTAGCCGCCGTACACCGAGGCCAGCCCGACGGCCACCGTCGGCAGCAGCCCGGCGGACGAAGGCGTCCCCTCCCCTCCGGCGCCGCGCGCCAGGGCCGCCTTGACCTTCTCCTGGACGGTGATGAGCACTGCGGCGAGGAGGATCAGGAAGGGCACCGCCGTCTGGAACAACTTCTCGGAGGTGACCAGCAGCAGCACCCCCCCGCCGATCCCGCCGACGACGGCGGCCGGCAGGAACAGGGCCATCCGCCGCCGCTGGCCGGCCAGGTCGGCGCGCTGGGCGTAGAAGGCGCCGAGGTAGCCCGGGCAGAGCGCCACCGTGTTGGTGACGTTGGCGCTTACGGCCGGCAGGCCCAGGAAAAGCAGGACGGGGAAGGACAGGAGCGTCCCCCCGCCCGCCAGCGCGTTGATCAGGCCGGCGGCGCCGCCGGCCAGGAAGACGTAGACGTACGACAGCTGTTCCAACCGGCCCCCCTGGTCGCCCGCATTCCAGCCCCCCATTATGCAACAGCCCGGAGGGATTCCGGGCTGCCGCCTGCAAAAAAAGTGAGGGGAGGAGGAAAGGTCAGTTGATGGCGTCGGGCTCCGTCAGCAGCCAGTAGCCGCACCGCTTGAACCAGCCGACGTCCAGCAGGCTGACGCCGATGTAGAAGTTGCCGGCCGCCAGGTCGAGCTCCAGGTATTCCGGCCCGGGCACCCCGTTGGTCGCCGAGGCCACCACCTTCCAGTCCTTGTCGAACAGGTAGATGTCCAGGTCGCAGTAGCGGTTGTCGGGGTAGAGGCTGACCAGGTAGCGTCCGGCCTTGGGCACCGTCCACTGGTACAGGTCCTCGATGGTGTCGGTGAAGCCGTCGCCGATGTCGTTGATGAACCAGCCCGTGTCGCCGGGCTCGATCCAGCCGCGCACTTCCTTGGGGAAGCCCGTGATGGGTTCGGGGTGTTCGGGGAAGCCGTTGGTGGCGTCCTGGCTCTCCTCCTGCAGGAAGAGGTAGCGCTGGGCCGGGACGGCCGCGTAGAAGGTGATGTCCGAGGTGCTGAAGATCTCGTAGACGAACTGCCCGCGCGGCGCCTCCAGGGTCAGGTAGCCGAAGACCTGCGGCCAGGTCCCGCCCGGGATCAGGGCGTCCAGCAGCCCCATCAGCCGCTGGCCGGCGTTTTCCGCGACGGTCGCCTGGCCGGTGCGGATACCGCCCGCGTCGTAGACGTCCATCTTCGCCTCGTTGGCGTTTTCCAGGCTGAGGGCCGCCAGGCCGGTGACGAAGTACGTGCCGCCCGCCCAGCCCTGGGCCAGGTGGGACATGAGGTTGCAGTACACGGGCTGGTTCTGCAGGGCCAGCGTCGTCTGCTGGAGCCGGAAGCCCGGGTCGCCGAAGGTCATGGTGGACAGGACGGGGCGGTCGCTCGTCACGTTCAGCCAGCCGTCCAGGGGCGTGGAGGCGGAGAAGCCGAACTCGGCCGGGGTGATGTCGATCCGGGCGTCGTACCAGCCGGCGATGTGGTAGACGCGCGGGGTGCCCACGGGGACACCGGCGCCGGTGTAGAGCGACACCGTCACGCTGGCCGGATCATTGCCGGGGTTCACGATGTCCAGCTGCGAGGCGTAGTCGCCAGCCTGGTACACGAAGTGCGGGCTGACGAGGCGGTTCCGGGCCTCCCAGATGAACTGGGAGTGCTGCCCGCCGAGAGAGCCCATGTTGTTGAAGGTGAAGGTGAACCCGGCAATGGGCTTTTCGCCGGTAGCCAGGAGGTAGGCCGCCCCCGTCCCGGTGGGGCGGAAGATGGCCGCCCCGTTGGGCGCCACCGTGGCCTCGTACTTGGTCTCCGTACCGTCGGCGAAGTAGGCCCACAGGGTGACCTTGTTGGTGGAGGCGTTGGGGTTGACGATGGTCACGTCGGTGTACTCCCCGGCCTCCCCCGCATAGTGCGGGAACACCACCGTGGTGGAGGTGTCGGAGAGGGCCTTGGCCCCGTCGATGGCGTCCATGAAGCCGCCGTAGAAGCCCTCGGCCATAAAGAAGCCCTGGATGCCGTAGGGGTCGGCGTTGTCCGATTCCACCTGGATCCAGCCGTCGACGTTGGCTGCCGCGAAGGGGAACAGCGCCTGGACCTGCACCGCGTACTGCTGGAACGGCCCCAGGTCCACCACGGCCGGGTTGGCGCCGCCGGGCGTCACCGCCAGCGGCAGCCCGTTGACGTCGTAGGCGGTGATGCGCAGCTTGGTCCAGGTGGAGGAATTGCTGACGATGCCGATGCCCATGTTGAAGTCGTTGCTGACCGAAAGCCAGGGGAACAGCAGCCGACTGCGCGAGGGGACCGGGTTGGTGGCGGGCTTGGGGAAGAAGTAGGACCGGTTCACGTAGGGCACCACGTCGCCCATGTCGTACATGGCCCGCAGGGATTCGGTGGGCTGGCTCTGGCCGGGGTAGGCGTAGATGGGATAGGAAGGCTCCATGCCGCCGTTGTCGAAGGCCCCGGCCGTGTACCCGACGATGGCCACGACGTTGCCGGTCTCGCCGTAGTCGAAGCGGAAGCTGCCGTTGTTGTACAGGGTCAGGTCGCCCCAGACGGGGAGCGTGCCCGCGGGCGCCGCGGCCACGTTGTGCCACGAGAAGACGACCTGGCCGGGACCGGTGGCGGTTTCCACCCGGAAGTCGGCGTTGCCGAGCGGGTCGAGGTCAGACCGGAACAGGGCGATGCGGGGGATGGGCCGCGAGAGGAACTGGTGCAGGTCGGCCTCCGGCTTGGTCAGGGCGGGGTCGGGGTCCTCGTAGCGGTTGAAGGTGATGTAGCCGTTGGAGCAAAGGAACAGCCGGCGGACGGCCAGCCCCATGAAATCGAAGGAGAAGCCGTCCGGCAGGCCGAACTCGACGGTCTCGTCGTCCTGCAGGGGCAGCTGGAAGATGCCGCGGGTACCGGTGTCGGCGACGGTTCCCTCGCCCACGGTGGCGGCGTACAGGGCCGTCTGCTCGGGGAACCCCTTGATGCAGCAGGCGCCGATGCCGTCGTCCTCGATGACGTACGGCCAGATGCCGTCCCGCCCGTCCACGGCCTCGTACACCAGGTGGTACGATCCCGGGGGCAGACCCGAAATCTCGAACACGCCGTCGCCCTCCGCGTCGTAGCCCGACAGGCAACTCACCTGGACGTTGTTGTTCGAGGTGTTCACGGCCCGCACGTGCACCCCGGTGAGGGGCAGCCGGTCCTTGTAGAACACCCGCCCGCGGACGGTCCCCAGCGTCGTTCCCCACGGCAAGTCGAAGGGGGGGTGGTACGCCGTTTCCGGGTACAGCCGGGACACGGCCGCCTCGTCGTCCCGCGCCAGGTCGCGCCCCCAGCGGTCGTCCACCGGGTTCTCCCAGGGGTACATGGTGGGGATGGCGACGGCGTCCATGGGGAAGGAGCCGGCGGCCGGGCTGGAAAGGTTGACCACGCCCAGGAAGGTGTGGCCGAGGCCCCAGACGTGGCCGAGCTCGTGGGTCAGGGTGGACTGCATGTCCAGGTCCACGCTGGAGGGGAACAGGCCGTTCATCACCACCATGGCGTCGGTGATCTCCTGGGTGTCGGTGTTCTCCACCACGATGCTGACGCCGGCCACGGAGGCCGGGTCGAGCCCGAAGTACTCCAGTACCCTGCCGGTCTCGTCGAAGACGATCTCGTTGACCCCGTCGTTGATGACGCCGTAGTCGATGCCCAGGTTGTCGAGGTTGAAGTCGCGGTCAGCCACGTACAGGGTCCGGGTCAGGTCACGGGCGGTGGGCACCGCGTCCCAGGTGTCGGTGGCGGCCACCACCAGGGGCAGGCCGTTGCCGCCGTGGAGCGAGCCGCCATCCACCAGGAAGTCGATGGGGGTGACCGGCCAGCGGATGAAGCGGGTCCGGTCGTCGGCCGTGCTCACGCTGCTCTGGATGACGAAGGCCCGGCAGAGGGCCGACGACAGGAGGATCGCCAAGGCCAGAAGGATGAACCGGGTCTTCATTTCACACCTCCCTTCGCCAGGCTGGCCTGGAAGGCTTCCAGCCCCACCCAGCCCGCGGCGGCCGTCCCGGCTGCCTGGAGCCGGGCGGCGGAATCCGTCCGCGCCGGGCCGCCGGGCAGCAGCACCTCCCACTGGCCGGAGGCGTTCTGGCGGGCCGGGAGCGCCCCGGACGCCGCGCCGCAGACCAGGAGGCCCTTGCCGTCCGGGCCCGCCGGCTTGAGGAAGAGGACGTAGTGGCGGCCGGCCTGGAAGACCGGCGCGTCGGCGACGGTGACCTTCAGCTTGCCCACCTGGCCCCCGACCACCCGCAGGGAGAAGCTGGCCGGCAGCCCGCCCTCCTTCAGGTTCTTGACCACCTGGAAGGAGGAGGTGGTGTAGACGAGCTGGCCCTTGCCGGGGGGCTGGTTGACCACCTGCCCGGTGCAGGAGGCCAGCACGACGTCCCGGGCGGCGGCGGCGGCGCGGTCGGCGGGCGCGATGCCGAAGCGGGCGTGCAGGGAGGACGCCAGGCCCAGCAGGAGAACCAGCGCCACCGTCAGTCGGCGATATGAGAGTTTTCGATTGATCATTGCACTCCTCCAGAAGAAGACTTGCCCCACTCGTATAGATGCGCGGG
>CAYTBK010000223.1:2004-5489 GCA_964436005.1 uncultured Acidobacteriota bacterium | reverse complement strand
GCCCTGGCGCTCGCCGTGGGCGAAGCCCTCCTCGTAGGCCTTCCGCTGGATGTCCATGATCATGGACTCCATGGCCGCCTGAGAGATCATCGGCCCGGACGCAGCGGCCTCGGCCGCGGCTTCCGCCTTCGGCGGCGGCTCGCCCCGGGCGGCGGGGGCCGCCTTCTCTTCCTCCAAGGCAAAGAAGGAACTCACCGCCTCGTTCGTTTCCGGCGTCTCGCCGAAGCGGAAGGTGGTGAAGGCCTCGGTTCCGGCCGCGCCTTTTTTGAATACCTTAGACAATGTACTGGTCCCCTCCGGCCCCCTTCAGGTTGATCAGGCCCTCCTCGTCGAGCTGGCGGATGATGCCGATGATCTCCTGCTGAGCGCCTTCCACGTCCTTGAGCTTCACCGGCCCCAGGAACTCCATGTCTTCCTTGATCAGTTCGACCGCGCGGCTGGACATGTTCTTGTAGAACATCTGCCGGATCTCTTCGGTGGTCCCCTTCAGGGCCAGGGTGAGCACCTTCTTGTCGACCCGCTGCAGGATTTCGCGGATCTCCGGGTCGCCCAGGAGCATGATGTCGTCGAACACGAACATCAGGTTGCGGATATTCAGCGAGAGGTTGGGGTCGACGGCCTCCACGGACTCCAGCAGTTCCTTGCCCATGGCCGAGTCGAGCCGGTTGACCAGCTCGGCCACGGCCTTGAGGCCGCCGTAGGCCTGGCGGGAGATGGTGCTGATGGACTCGAGTTTCTGCTCCAGCACCGAGGTGATCTTGGCGATGACCTCCTGGGAGATTTCCTCCAGGTTGGCCATGCGGATGACGACGTCCGCCCGGATCTCCTGGGGCAGCGAGCTGAGCAGCTCGGCGGCCTGGGTGGCGTCCAGGTGGGCCAGGATGAGGGCGATGGTCTGGGGGTGTTCGTTCTGGATGAACTTGGACAGCTGCTGGGGATCGGCCTTCTGCAGCGCGTCGAAGCCCGATGGCTTGAGCGAGTGGACGATGCGGTCCAGGAGCTTCTTGGCCATTTCCGGCCCGTAGGCCTTGATGAGCAGTTTCTTGGCGTACTCGATGCCGCCCTGCAGGAAATAGGAGTGCGCCAGCTGGAGCTGGTAGAACTCGTCCAGGATGGCGTCCCCCTCGTCGGGCGGGATGCTCTCGAGCCGGGAGACCTCCCGGCTCAGCTTGGTGGCCTCCTCCTCGGTGAGGTACTTGAGCAGGGAGGCGGTGGCCTCGTCGCCGAGCAGAACGGCCAGGATGGCCGCCTTGCGCGTGTTTTCCGAGGACGTGGTAGAGGCCCTGCGCGCCATGTTCCCTCCGACAGCGTTAATCGACCAGCCAGGTGCGAAGGATGCCGGCGATCTTTTCCGGGTTGTTCTTCACTTCTTCCTGGATCATTTTCTGGATCTGCGCCGACTTGACGTTCTGGCTCTTCTGCAGCTTGAGAGCGAGCTCCTTGGCCACGGCGTCCTGCTCCCGCGCCAGGGCCTCCTTCTCCCGGTCGAAGTCGGGGCCGGGCGGGGGAAGCATGGCCGCCTGGGCGGCGCCGCCCATGGCGGGCATCGCCATGCCGGGCGGAAGCGCCATGGAAATCCCGCCCACACCTTCGGCAGCGGGGAGCATCCCGGCCTGCGGCACGGCCACCTCGAGCACCTTGCCGACACGCCGCTTGATGGGACGAATGAGGAGCATATACAGCACCAGGCAAACGAAAACGATCCCGATCCATTTTATCACGACGGGAAGCAGATGCTGATACCGGTCCCAGAAGGACAGCGGTTTCTCTTCGATTTCCTCGGACAGGAAGGGCGCGTTCACGATGGTGATCAGATCCCCCCTGGCCGCGTCGATGCCGATGGAGGCCGCCACCAGGGAACGCATGTCCTCCAGTTCCTTGGCGGTCCAGGGGACGGATTCGGGCTGCCCCTTGCCCCCCTTGGCCGGGCGCAGGCGATTGTCGACCACCACGGCCACCGTCGCCCGCTTGATGTCTCCGACATTGAGCTGCTCCCGGCGGACCACCCGGGACACCTGGTAGGTCATGCTCTCCTGGTTGCGGATTTTGCCCTCGTTGCCGGCGGAGGCCAGCGGGGCGGCCGTACCCGTCACGGGCTGGGTGGACGTCACGTTGACGCTGTTGGACCGCGTCCCGGCGATGCCCCCGGCCCCGCCTCCGGCCAGGTTGAGGAATTCCTCGCTCTTCTGGCTCTGGGCGACGGCGGTCTTGTTGGGGTCGTACACTTCGGAAGTCTGCTCCACCCGGTTCATGTCCAGCGTGATGGCCACTTCCGCCTTGACCCGCCCGGACCCGACCACGGGCTCGAGGAGTCCCAGGACCGCCTGTTTGTACTCCCGCTCCAGGTTCTGCCGGTATTCCGCGTTGGCCCGGTTTCCCGACTCGAGTTCAGACTCCTTGAACTGGTTCGAAATCAGGGCTCCGGCATTGTCGACCACGGCCACGGACTCGGGGGCCAGCCCCGGCACGGCCGAGGCCACCAGGTTCGTGATGCCCAGGATCTGCTTCTTGGTCAAGGTGACATTGGGCTTGAGGGCGAGGACCACCGAGGCCTTGGCCTTTTCCTGGTCCTCCTTGAACAGCTTGTCTTCCGGGATCACCAGGTGGACGCGCACGCTGCGCACTTCCTTCATGTGGCTGATGGTGCGCGCCAGTTCCCCCTCCAGGGCGCGGCGCAGGTTCACCTTCTGCGTGAAGTCGGTCACCCCGAAGGTGTTCTTGTCGAACACCTCGAACCCGACGTTCCCTTTTCCCACCACGCCCTCGGAGGCCATTTCGAGGCGCAGTTCCCCGACCTTGTCGGAAGGCGCCTCGATGACCGAGCCGTCCTGCGAGACGCGGAAATCGACTTTCATTTCCTTGAGCTTGGTCACGATGGCGCCGGAATCCTCCGCGTTCAGGCCCGAAAAGAGCACCGCGTAGTCCGTCTGGTTGACCAGAAAGACGATGAGTGCGGCGAAGGCCATGACAGCGACGAAGAAGCCCACCACCAGCATCTGCTGTTTTTTGGTCAGGCGACCCCATACCGTCTTCACCTGGGTCAGGATCTGGATGTTCGGCGCCATGTTTCACCCCGCTCTCAAACTTGCATTCTCATTACTTCCTGGTATGCTTCCAGGATCTTGTTGCGGACTTCCATCATGGCCTGAAAGCTGATGTCCGCCTTGTTCATCTCCACCATGGCCGTGTGGATGTCCTCGACCTCGCCCTTGATCACCTTGGAGATCTGCGCATCCGCGCTTTTCTGGATCTCGTTGACCTGGTTGATGGCGTTGTTGAGGAAGCTCCCGAACTCCTCTCCCCCCGCTTCCTTCTGCTCTTCCTTCTGGATAGAGGAATTCAGCTTGTCGAAGTAAAACTTGGGGTCCAACCCCTGTAAACCGAAATCTGCCATGGCTTCCTCCTTACCGGCCTATCTCGAGGGCCTTCATCATCATTTCCTTCACGGCGTTCATGGAGGTGACGTTCGCCTCGTAGCAGCGGAC
>CAYTBK010000223.1:0-1904 GCA_964436005.1 uncultured Acidobacteriota bacterium | reverse complement strand
ACCATCACCTCGTACTTGAGGGTCGTGTTGGCCATGAGGGACATTTCCCGGTCCAGGTTGACGTTGTTCCCGTCATGCTTCTGGGCGAGTCCCTCCACTTCGGCGGCCGTCACGTCCACCGGCGCCTCGACGGTTTCCTGCCCGCCGGGCAAATTGTTCCCCTCGATGGCGGAAAGAACTTCCTTGCGGAACGTCATGTCCTTGACACGGAAACCGGGCGTGTCGACGTTGGCCAGGTTGGACGCGATGACCTTCTGGCGCGCGGAAAGGTAGTCGAGATACTTGTTGGCCGCCAGGTTGATCGGTTCGTCGATGATCTTCATATCGCACCTCCGCGCACAAACACGTCAATCGAATAGCAAAAACGTTGCCACAGAGTCGTCATGCCGTCGCCGCCTCCATCTCGTGTAGCTTGTTCCGCAGCGTCCGGACGCTGATCTGGAGCGACTTGGCCGCCTGGAGCCGGTTTCCGCCCGTCATTTCCAGGGTTTCCCGGATCAGCCGGTGCTCCATGTCCCGCAGGCTGACGACCCCGTCGGCCGACAGCGTTTTGACGGTCGTCTCCCCGCTCGGCGACGGCAGGATGTCATCGAAATCCAGTTCCCCGTCCACGCTCAGAACGACCGCCCGGTGCACGGCGTTTTCCAGTTCCCGGACGTTCCCGGGCCAGTCGTAGGCCTTCAATTGCTCGAGCTGCCCGGAGCGCAGGCGGGGCGGCTTCCCCTCCAGGCCCTCGGCGGCGTACTTGTCCATGAAATGATCGACCAGCAGGGCGATGTCGTCCTTCCGCTCGCGCAGGGGCGGAACCCGCAGCGGGATCACGTTCAGACGGAAATACAGGTCTTGCCTGAATTTGCCTTCCGACACCATCGCCTTCAGGTCCCGGTTGGTCGTGGCGATCACCCGGACGTTCACCGGCACCGGGCGGGTGCCGCCGATCCGGTCCACTTCCTTTTCCTGGAGGACACGAAGGATCTTGGCCTGGAGGAGCGGCGCCATCTCCCCGATTTCGTCCAGGAGGATGGCCCCGCCGTCGGCCAGTTCGAACTTTCCCGGCTTCTCGCAGTCCGCTCCCGTGAAGGCGCCCTTGTCGTGCCCCATGAGTTCCGATTCCAGCAGGTTGTCCGGCAGGGCGGCGCAGTTGACCGCCACGAAGGGGCCGCTTTTCCGGCTGCTGGACTCATGGATGAAACGGGCCAGGAGTTCCTTTCCCGTGCCGCTTTCCGCCTCGATGAGAATGGTGGCGTCGGTCCGGGCCGCCTGCCCCGCCGTCTTCATCAGCTTGTGCATGATCGGGTTGGCCGAGATGATCTCCCGCCCCTTCCGCCGCTCGCCCGTCTGGCCCAGGGTCCTGCGCACCACGTCCAGCAGCAGTTCGGCGTTGAACGGCTTCATGAGGTAGTCCGAGGCCCCCATCTTCATGGCGGCGACGGCCGACTCCACCGTCCCGTACGCGGTGATCAACACCGAATCCGTCGCGGGATGGTCCCGGCGCAACTGGCGGATCAGGTCCAGCCCCGAGAACCGGGGCATCTTCATGTCGGTCACGACGAGGTCGAAGGGCACCCGGGTCTCCCTCAGCCGCCCGGCGGCCTCGATGCCGCTGGCGGCCGTCTCGACCCCGTACCCGGAATGCTCCAGCACGTCGCGCATGCCGGCCAGCATCTGCGGTTCGTCGTCCACGATCAAAATGCGCTGTTTCATGGCTCTTCTCCTGAATAGTGCACCGGCAGGTGAACCAGCACCTTCGTACCGCCTCCCTTGCGGCTCTGGACCTGGATCTTTCCGTGATGCTGGCGGACGATCTGCCCGCATACCCACATGCCGATCCCGTGGCCGCCGGTCTGGCTGCTCCAGAATGGCTCGAACATGCGGTCCATCTCGCTCTTGTCCATGCCGATGCC
>CAYTBK010000222.1:0-5565 GCA_964436005.1 uncultured Acidobacteriota bacterium | reverse complement strand
CGGGCCACGTCGGCGATGAGACGCTCGCGCTCGGCCTGGCTCTTGGCCGAGGCCTTGACGAAGACCGCCAGGGCGACTACCTCCCCGTTCGGCCCGTAGGCGAGACCCACGTCGTTGGTGGCGGCGGCGACGCCCCGCTCCGTGCCGGAGGACCCCGTCTTGTGGGCCAGCTTCCAGCCCGCCGGCAGCCCGGCCTTCAGTCGCCCGGGCCCGGTGGCGGTCTGAAGCATGGCGTCGAGCAGCAGGGCCCGGGAGGGACCGGACAGGGTTTTCCCCTCGTGCAGGGCCTGCAGCAGGTCGAGCATGCCTTCGGGCGAAGCCGTGTCGCGGGCATCGGAAAGGTAGGCCTGCAGGGCCCGCCGCTGCTCGGCCGCCGTACGCTTGTTAGCGGCCGCCCGGAGAACTTCCGGATTCCGGAAGGAAGGGTCCCAAACCAGCCCGAGGGCCTGCGTCTGCAGGTCGCGCTCGCAGCGGTCCACGCGGATTCCCGCCAGGCCGTGCCCGCCCAGGCAGGCCTGCACGGCGGGAGGGCCACCGATCAGGCCCAGGAGGACATCGCAGGCCATGTTGTCGCTCTCGCTGACCATGCGTCGCAGGACGGCCTCGACGGTCTCCTCCCGCGGCCCCTGGCGGCGGATCCGGTCGGCCAGGGGTGACCAGCCCGCGGTGAAGTCCTCCTCCCCCAGCCGGAGGGTCCGGGACAGGGACAGCCGCCCCTGGTCGGCCTGTTCGAGCAGGGCGGCGGCGATGGGGAACTTGTAAACGCTCTGCATGGGGTAGGCTTTGCCCCCGCCCACCAGCACGGTGGCCCCGTTGCGCAGGTCGCGCACGCCGATGCCCACCTCGCCGTCCAAACGGGCGGCGAGGGCTTCCAGGCTCTTCCGCAGGGCTTCCGGACCGGGAGCCGCCCCGTCGCCGGCGCGCTGCCCCGCCGCCGCGAACACGGCCGCCACCAATGACAACCCGAAAACAACCATCATCCGACGCAAGAGATTTCCCACTCCCACCCCCTTCCTTGTATCCCGGGCCGCTGCCCCAGGGCCCGTGGGCAAAGGCAGCAAAAGGTTCGCCCACAAGGCGAAAGCCCGCTGCGATTACGTTTTTAACGGAAATTTTCTAATTCACTGCAAACGACGCGCCAGCAGGACGAAGTCCACGCCGTCGATGCGGCCGTCGCCGTCCAGGTCGGCGGCGCGCGTTTCGATGCGCCCCGTCGGCGATCCTGCCAGCCACCGGCCCAGGAGCTCGAGGTCCTGGGCCGTCACCGCCTGGTCGTGGTTCACGTCCCCGGGCACGGTGGGGGAAACCGATTCCGGGAGGTACAGCCAGGTCTCGTTCCGCACGGCGCCGTCTCGGATCACCCCGCACAGCACCACCGCGCCGGGCGGCACGGCATCCTGTCCGGCCGCCTCTCCGGCGGCCCGGCGGTCCGGCAGGACGACCGCCGCGCCCAGCGGGACGATGGGCGCGTCCATTCGCCGCACCCACCGGTTGCTCCCGAGGTCGAACTCCCACACGTCGTTCAGGCCGCCGTCAGCGTAGCCCTGGCCGCCGGTCAGGACCAGCGTCTCGCCGGCGGGGAGCAGGAGGGCGTCGCGGCGCGCCGGGGGCGCGTCGCCCGAGACCGCCGGCCGCTCCCACTGCTTGGTCGAGGGATCGAACGTGTTCAGGAAATCGTACAGGCCACCGCTGCCGTCGTGCCCACCGAACAGGTAGATCTTTCCGTCCACGGCCGCGGCGCTCTGGCCACTGGCCGGCAGCGTGGAGACCGGCTCCCTTGTCCACACGCCAGAAGAAAAGCTCCAGACGTCGCTCTGCACCTGCCCGTACCGGTTCTGGCCCCCGAACAGGTAGAGCTTCGCCTGGTCCAGCAGCACGCTCATCCCGCCCCGGGCGGAGGGGCGCTCGCCCAGGACCGTCTCCTGCGACCAGGAGTTGGTGTCGATCACGTATTTCCACACGTCGTTGTAGGGGGTGGTTTCCCCCTCCCCGTAGAGGATGTACAGACTGCCCTGACCGTCCACCATCCCTAGGTTTTTGCGGGCCGGGGGCTGGGTCATCGGCGCCTCCAATTCCCACGAAGCGTCGTTGATGGAAAAGCAGAACAGGTCGTTCAGGAGGCCTTCCATCCGGATGGCCTGTCCGGAACCGGCCGGCTGCCCGCCGAAGACGTAGATCTTGCTCCCCAGAAACACGGCCGAGTGGCCGGTGCGCGGGCTCGGCGCCGTGCCGCCGGTGGCGAGCTGCCGCCACTCGTCCGCCCGGGCGGGACCGGCGAGCAGGAAAAGCAGGAGGGAAACGGCCCACAGGGGCGTCGGCGGGGCGATGGGTTTTCGTCGTGCTGGTTTCATGGCCTACCAATACAAAAAAGTCCGCCGGAAATCAATGGTGATTTGACGGTTTTCGACGCGTCGCAGAGAAGCCCGTCAGGGCTGCAGGGCTGCCTTCACCTTTTCCAGGAAGGCCGACAAGGAGAACGGCTTCTGGATGAAGTGGACCTCGGCGTCCAGAACACCGTGCTGCTCGATGACGTTGGCGGTGTAGCCCGACATGTAGAGGCACCGCACGTGCGGGCAGAAGGCCTGGATCTGCGAAACCAGTTCCCGGCCGTTCATTTCCGGCATGATGACGTCGGTGAGGACGAGGCGGATCCGCTCGCCGTGCTCGCGGGCCAGGGCCAGCGCCTCCCGCGGGCCGCCGGCCGGCAGGACCAGGTACCCGTTGTGCGCCAGCATGTTCCGGGTCATCTTCAGCAGGACCGGCTCGTCCTCCACCAGCAGGATCGTTTCCGAGCGGCCGCTGCCCACGGGAACGTCGTTTTTCACCGTGAGGGACCCGCATTCCTCGGCCTTGTTCGGCAGGTAGACGCGGAAGGTCGTCCCCCGCCCCGCCTCGCTCTCCACCTGGATGAACCCGTTGTTCTGCTGAACGATGCCGTAGACGGTGGCCAGGCCCAGGCCCGTGCCGGACCCCAGGCTCTTGGTGGTGAAGAACGGCTCGAAGAGGTGGGACATGACGGCCGGGTCCATCCCGCAGCCGTTGTCGCGGACAGAGAGCCGGACATAGTCGCCCGGCCGGGCTTCCAGGTAACCCGGGACCGTGGTCTGGTCGAATGTGACCAGCTGCGTTTCGATGACGATTTCCCCCACGTCGCGGATGGCGTCCTTGGCGTTGATGCACAGGTTGACCAGCAACTGGTCCATCTGCGAGGGGTCGATCTCGATGAAGGCGGGGCCCGGGGAAGGTTTCCAGACCAGTTCCACGGCCTCGCCGATCAGGCGCTGGAGCATGTTGCGCAGGTGGTCGACGGCCTCGTTCAGGTCGAAGCACTTCAGGGAAACGGTCTGCTTGCGGGCGAAGGCCAGCAGCTGCCGGGTCAGGTTGGCGGAACGCTCGGCCGCCTTGCTGATCTCCTGCAGGTAGGCGCGCAGTGGGTCGGAGGGGCTGGTCTGGGCGAGGGCCAGCTCCGTGTTCCCGAAGATCGCGCTGAGCATGTTGTTGAAATCGTGGGCGATGCCTCCGGCCAACCGCCCGATGGACTCCATCTTCTGCGACTGGGCCAGCTGGGCCTGGAGCTTCAGTTTCTCCTCCTCCGCCCGCTTGCGGGAGGTGATGTCGACGAGGGAGAACTGCATGAGTTCCCCCTGGTCGACCTGGAAGGCAAGCAGGTGGACTTCCGCGTCCCATTCCGTTCCGTCCGGGCGCCGGTGCTTCCACTCGAAGACCACGGCGCCTTCCGTTTTCGCGCGCCGGATATAGTAGAGCGCCTTTTCGTCCGATGGGGTCCCGTCGTACTGGAGTGGCGCGGAGAGGTCCTTGGGCGACATGCCGATCACTTCTTCCCTGGACTTGTACCCGTAGACCTCCACGGCGGACGGGTTGCAGTCCAGGTAGCGGTAGGTCTGCGCGTCCATCACGATGATGGGCGTGTGGGAGCTTTCGAAGACCCGTTTCCGGAATTCCGCGCTGTGCCGCAGTTCCGCCTCGGCCCGCTTGCGCTCGGAAATGTCCCGGATGATGGCCCAGAACCCCGTCGGACGCCCTTGCTCGTCCTGCTCCAAAAAGGCCGTCAGTTCGATGGGCAGCAGGGAACCATCCTTCCGGACATACTCCTTCTCGAAAAAATCGGAATAGCCCCGGACGAGGACTTGCTGCTCCAGGATGTTCCGCTCCATTTCGTGCCAGCGGGGAGGCGTCAGGTCGAACAACGTCATCCGGTACAGCTCCTCCCGGCTGTAGCCGGCCATGGCCTGGAAGGAATCGTTGAACTCCATCAACTGACCTTCCAGGGAGACGGCCGCCACGCCTTCCCGCATGGACTCGTACAGGTGCCGGTACTTTTCGTCCGACCGGCGGTGATTTTCAGCCATTTTTTTTCTTGCCGTGATGTCGGTGTGAATTCCCACCAGGGAAGTGACCCGTCCCTGCGCATCCTTGTTCGGGTAGGCTTTCAGTTCGATGTCCAGGACCCGCCCGTCCCGGCCGTACATCTGCACTTCCCCGAGCCACTCCCGACCCGCCATGAGGGTGCGGAAGACCTCCTCCCCCACCGTCTGGTCGCAATACACCGTTCCGGAAGGGGATTCCCCGACCTCCCCGAACAGCTCCGTGAAAGCCCGGTTCTGGTAGTAGTGGCGCCCCTCGGGCGTGGACATGCCGATGGCGTCCTTGGCGTTCTCCAGGGCGTTCGCCCGTTCCTGCCAGTCCGGCAGCCCGAGTCCGGTCGCGTCCTGCCGGGAATCTTCTGTGCCGGCCTTCAATTGGCCTCCCCTTTCTCCGGCCGGTACCCGTCGTCCAGGGTCAGCAGGAAGGCCGTGAGGTCGTCGATCTCCCCCTCGGTGAGTTTCAGGTTGCCCAGCTCCTCCCGGTTGACGTTGCGCTTGACCTCGGGCGCGGGCCAGGGGGCCACGTCCCGCGAATTGTAGAAGGAGACCACCTGGCGCAGCGTCTTGAAGACCCCATTGTGCATGTAGGGCCCGGTGAGGGCCGCGTTGCGCAGGGTGGGCACGCGGAACAACCCTTCCGCGGCGCGATTTTTCACGGTGCCGGCCAGCCCCGGGTCCACGTAGGCGTACCCGTCAGGATTGAATTTTTTGGGCAATGTGTAAAACGGGTTCTCCGGGTTCTTCGGAACGCCCAGGTTGTCGTAGGTGAAATCCGTGAACAGGGGCGGCTTCCCGTCCGGGCCCGGCCGCGAGGGGTGGCAGGCCGCGCAGTTCCCCTTCTTCTCGTCCTCGAACAGGGCCAAACCGCGCAGTTCCTGTTCGGTGAGCCGAACCTTGCCCTGGAGGTAGAGGTCGTATTTCGAGCTGAAGCGGTTCACCTCCGAAGACATTTCGTAGTCCGCGATGGCTTCCGCCGCGCAGTGGTAGGCTTTCCCGACGTCGTCCAGCGCGCCGGCGCCGAACACCTCCCGGAACAGGGGCGCATACGCCGCCTTCCGGATGCTCGCCACCACGGCCGCCTCGTCCGGGTTGGCCATCTCCAGCACGTTCAGGAAAGGCCCCTTGGCCTGCTCCACCAGGTTGTTCGCCCGCCCGTCCCAGAAGTTGCCGCCCACCCAGG
>CAYTBK010000221.1:0-5664 GCA_964436005.1 uncultured Acidobacteriota bacterium | reverse complement strand
TTGGACACCCGGAAAAATGCCGCCCCCGGCCGACTTCAAAGTGCGGAAAAGGGGTTGCAGGCGGCCCGGAACCGGGCGGGGTGGTGGGTCTTGAGCCAGGCCTGCTGCCAGGCGAGCCAGGTGACGGCCACGGTGTTGCCCTGGGAGATGGCGTACATGCTGTAGTCCCGCAGCCAGTCGAACAGCCTCGCGGCCGTGTCCGCCTCGAGGCCGCGGGCGGCGCAACCGCTCGCGAAGGCCGGGGCCAGCCGCTCCAGACGGCCCGCGTCCGTAGCGACTCTCGAGGCGGCACGGCGCAGGGTGTAGGCCTCCTCGCTGGAAAAGCCGGCGATTTCCCTGGCCATGGCGGTGAATTGCTCGTGGAAGACCGGAACGCCGCGGGTGGGTTCCAGGATGGCGTCCAGGGCGGGGACGTCCGCATCCAGGCTCTCCAGGCCCAGGGGCCGGGCCGGGCGGGGGGAGCGCAAGCGCCTGATGAACACGTCCAGAAACCCGCCTGCGATCGTACTCGGCCGCCAAAAAGCGTCCCAGGCCGCCAGGTCCTCGAAACGCTCCGGCGGGTGACGGCGGAGGCGCTTGCGCAGAGGCCGACACCGGAAGCGGAAAACGCCCCCGGTGCGACCCTCGCGGAAGAGGGCCAGGGTCGCCGGGTCGTCGATGGGAATCCGGTCCGGGTCCACCGTCTCGCCGGTTTCTTCCCGCAGGAGGCGGATGGATTCGGCGACGACGGAGAGGGCCCTCCGCACACCGATGTTCTCATCGGAGATCTCTGCCAGCAGTTCGCGGAGGGTGCGCGGGCGGTAGGCTATCGAACCGTCCCAGCGGACATCCGAATAAATAAACGATTTCAAATCCTTGGTGATCATGAACATTGCACCTTTGTGCGGAACAATTCCGCTTGCAGAGCCATCGCGTGGAAGCGCGGCGCCGTTTTCATCGGCCCTGAACCGCCAGGCGCGAAGGGGGTGGCCGGTTGTCAGCCCGGCAGTCCGGCCTGTTCGCCCCGGTGGGAATCCTCCTCCATGAAGGTCTCCTCCCGCCCGCGCCTCTGGATGATCCCGGCCATGGCGTCACGGAAGGGGCTGGTATGCAGACCGTTCTCGACAAGAATTACTGCGATAGGTAGAGAATCATTTCTCTGAAAGATTCTGTCATCATTAAGTTGTTCTGCAGTTTGTCCCAGGTGCATTCCCATTCTGCCTTCTTCCGATGATCGTCAGCATAATCATAGGAAATGTTGGTTTTATACACCTTGACGCCTTCGACGGACATGATCACGAACACCTTCAGACCAAATAGCAAGGCATACGTATTTCCTTGCAGGTATGCTCTCTCCAGTTCTCTGTCATTACCAATGCTCTTTTTGTTTTCCAGCACTGCAACAACTTTATTCTTGTGCTTGATTATATAGTCCGGGATGATGTCGCTTTTCGTGTTGTCTGAACCGATCTGGATTTTTTTACAAGGTTTAGCCACAGGAACAAGATTCAGCCCTGTGATAAATGGTTCCACAATCTTTTTTTCAAAATCCGCTTCATCTTCAATTTTTACCTTTTGAATTCCTATCGGTTTCTCGTCTGCCAGAGAAAGCGACAACTTCTCAGTCGTCTTACGGGCTATGAATGGTAACGCTCTGTTGAATACCGACCCCGGCATGTTGATCACTGTAATTCCCTGTACGGTTCCCAACCTCGGCCAAATAGATTTCATTTTTTTTAGGGAAATGTCGATGTCGGCGATCTGTTTAAAGGCCACCCGATAGCTGAAATAATAATCAAAAGGATTGATATAGGCGTCCGAGGTCAACTCAAGGATATCCGTCACATTGCTGAGGCCTGAATTCGTTCCGCCCATTCTATAGAAAAATGCGAGCTCGCCTTTTTTCATGTCTTTTCTCGCTGGCCAGGTATCGTTTGTATTCTTTTCGACAAAATCCTTCTCATCTTTTGTTGCAAAAAACCAGTATCTTTTGTAATCGTCTTTCGGGATGAACAGCGAGCCGAGCGATTGATATAAAAAATACAAGTATTTATAGTTCCTTAGCTCGATACTGTCTTTGGAGAATTTGCTGTCCCGGAAAGTTGTCATTGCTCGATTGAAGGATTCATAGTTAGCAAACGAGTCTCGCCCGCTTCCAATCCTGTCAAAACTGAACCGAAAATCAGGGATTTCATTTGCCAGAAATGCGATCCCCTTGAATATTTCGCCTTCGATCTCGGAATTCGAATTATAGTAAACGTATTTCTGCGGGTGAAAGTAATTCAAGCAAAATGAGATTTTTGAGATGTCATTCGGAAAAGCCTCTGTAAGCAGTTTCTTCAACTCAACCTCGTCTTTGCTCTTTTGGAAAAGCAGGTTGAGCAGTTCCTCTCCCCCGATGTAGTTCCATTCTTTGCTGAGATAGTCCAGATGCGCCCTCAGCCTGTCTCTTTTCGCCCGTATTTGCGAATTCACTTCCTGGTAACCTAGCTCGATGCTTTTGTAGAACGGCTCGGCCTTGCACTCTGTTTCCAACAGTAAGATTTCCATTAATTTGTTGATATTCATTTTTTAATTCTCCTTCTCGAAGGGTGGGCCCCCGCCTTGACGGGCAAACTGTCGATTCGAACTTCTGTCAAAGTCCAGGTCGCGTGATCAGGATGATGGTGGCAACTACTTGATCGGAAGGCAGGCGCTGAGAAGCCAGAAAGGGCTCTTTCCGCAATACATCGCTTGCCCCAATTTTTCCTCTGGAAACCCGCATTTCTCCAGGCACGGTCGGAACGTCGTCATCCATCCCTCGCGATTCATAAATGCGGTTTTACTTATTTTTATATCGCCCAGGAAGCCCAAATAGATCAACCCCACCGGTATGCCCATGCTCGCAAGCTTCCAGGCAAAAGCGATGCGGTTTCCAAATTGATAATAGTATTCTGTCGATAAGCAAAGGCTCCCATTGGTTGATGAAGACAAGCGAACATTAACATCAGAAAGAACTTTCTTGATCCTATCCGTGTTATTGTCACTATTATCTGACGCATGGAGGTTCTTGTACTTGCCCTTATCTGAGAATTCCCCCGCGTGCGCTTTGGCCTCTACGAGTACTAGCGCGGTTTCGCCGCCATTCGAGGCTTTTGTGGATGCCTTTATAACCAGGTCCCAAGTGGGCAGCTTTCCCCTGTCCGGGTGTGCAAGCCACCAGTTTTTCAATTCCTGCTTCTGGGGAGAGGTCAGAAACTCGGTATCGGCATCGACTAGAGTGGATTCACTACTATCTCGACATGACTCAGTATCGGCATCGACTAGAGTGGATTCACTACTATCTCGACATGACTTCGGTCGGTAATGATCGGGCTTATCGGCGAGGATAATATCCGTGGGTTCCAGCCATTTCCTGATCTCGCCAAACAAATCATCGGGATGTTCGAGCCAATCCAAAATGTGTTTTCGACTGCCGGCAAATGTCTTTGCTTCATTTGTCCCCATCTAAAAAGTCCTCCACGGAAAAGAATGATTCATTTATTAACATACTTACCTTTTCCAGTCATCTAATTCCCTCATAGTGTGCGTAGCCAAAGATTACTCTCCGGGATCGGGGAGCCACCACCAAATTTCGGCCATCTCATCATGGTCGAACGGGTTGTGGCAGAGGTCCAGGAAAAGGGCATCCAGGGTGAGGTGCAAGAGAACGGCGAACTTGCGCCGGTTCCGCTTGTCTCAGGACCCACAGGAAGGTCGGAACGTCTCCCGGGTCCAGCCGGAAAGGGGTCCAGAATTCGTACGCCAGCCACGAATCGCCGAACTCGTCTTCCTCCGGGTCCAGAACCTCGTGCACGACGGCAAAGAGCCGCTCCAAAAATCCAGATCCCCACTTCCTCAGGGTTTCGTCGGGACCCATGGTTTTCTCGTTCGGGTGCGCATCCGCTGTCATTGGTTTCCTCCAGAGCGGCCGGTCGGTCTTCGGCACGGTGGGCCCCCGCTCAGACCGGCTCCCCGCCGGCGAAAACCCCGCGCGCTTCCCCGCCTTCGTACAGGGCGACGAAAAGGGGGCGGGCCGCGCGGGCGAAGGCTTCGGCCTCGGCCGGGCCGGGGAAGACCGCGGCCGCGAAGGGGCAGAGGGTCTCTTCCGGCTCGGCCCGGCCCGCCTGCCGGAGCAGTCGGCCGTACCAGGCTTCCGCCCCCGGGCCGCCGGTGTCGGGACGGCGGACCACCGCCACCGCAGAAGTGGGATATCGGGCCGCGACCCAGGCGCGCTCCAGTTCCTCCGGGAACGGGGCGTCGACCTTGTCCGGCAACACCCGGCTACTTTCCATCGCTGACATCCTCCTTGGCCAAAAAGTGAAATTCCGCGAGGTTTCCTGGCACGAAACCGACCCGGCGGCCCGTGCTGGGGGGCGCCTCGTCTACGGCCGCTCCTCCTCGAGCACCCCGCCGGACCAGTTGTCGGCGTACTGGAGCAGGCGGGTGAGGGGGGCCTCGCGGTGGGCCACCGAGCGGTTCTCCTCGATGTACTGGCCGTCGTGGAAGCGGATGGCCTGGGCCTCCTCGTCGGAGAGGGAGACGAAACGGGAGACGAGCCAGAGGCTCCGGCTGGCGATGTCCAGCCAGGGGAGGTCCCGGTTCGTCACGTAGCGGATCCCCCGGTTGCGCACCTGCCAGGCGTCGGGGTTGGGCAGGTAGTAGGGGCGCCCGGGGCTGCCGGCTTTCCCCGCGTCGTGGTAGAGGGCGACGAGGACGCAGCTCTCCTCGGGCAGGTCCGGCGCCAGGGCCTGGCGCAGGCGCAGCAGGGTGCGGGCCGCGTTCAGCGAGTGCTCCACCAGCCCCCCGGGCCGGGCCAGGTGGAACCGGGTGGACGCCGGCGCCTCGGCCCAGGCGGTCTCGGCGCGCAGGAAGGCCTCGAACCGCTCCACCTCCGCCGCCCGGCCCGCCACCTTGGCCAGGAGACCGTCGTAGGACAGCCCGGCGGCATCCTCCGGGCGGTGCCCCAGCAGCGCCTCGGCTTCCCGCAGCGTGGCGGACCAGTCCCCCCGGAAGCGAAGGGCCCGGTCGTCGATGTAGAGGTCGGCCAGGGGCTTGGTGGTCTCCCAGGCGGCCCGGGGGTCGGCGTTCACCCCGTCCACCGGGACGCCCTGGCCGTCCAGGTGTTCCCGGATGCGTTCGGCCTGAACGCTGGGGCGGGCGGTGTGGACGATGATCCGGTAGCCCCGCCGGCGGAGGGCCTCCACGGCCTGCCGGGCCCCGGGCAGGACCGCGCCCAGGGCCTCGATGTGCCCGACGCGCTCGGTGAGCGTCCCGTCCAGGTCCAGGCAGACCGCCCGCGGGCACGACGTTTCCGTGGCGGACGGGTGGCGGGCGCCGGGCGGCTGCTCTTTTCCGCCGTCCGCAGTGTCGACAATTCTCGTGGTCATTAAAACTCCTCGCATTTTGTTGCCCCGGCCCGCCGTTGTTCCCCCTGTCTCGGGAAACCGCCATCCGGCCGCCGATGATGCCACTGTATATCCCTATCGTTCCAGACCATGGAACGTATGATCGGTGATAAAAAAACGGGCGCCGGCGAGTGCCCTTCGCCTCCTGGAGTGCGGCGCGGAGGCCGCCGCAGCGCCGCTTTGGCCAGGCGCGCAGGCCGCCGCAGCGCCGAACGCGGAGGCGCTTCCCCGGCATATAGGATTTTGAACGTCGATGACA
>CAYTBK010000220.1:0-5682 GCA_964436005.1 uncultured Acidobacteriota bacterium | reverse complement strand
CGGCCGGCCAGCGTGCCCATGAGCAGGATGGGCGCCGAGAAGGTGCGGTCGTCGCCGTATGTCGCGGCGATGGCCGCGGAGAGGGCGTCCGGGGCGAGGCTGCCGGCGCGTTTTTCGATCCAGGCCGCTGCCCGCTCGGTGGCGGGGGAGGCGTCCAGGCCGGCTTCGCCGGCGGCGCTCAGCGCCGCCCAGGCGAGGAAGGTCGTGCTGAGGTTGCTCGGGCTGTCCGGCGTGTCGCCCCATCCGCCGTCCCCGTTGGGGTTGGCCGCGAGCCAGGCCAGGCCGCGGCGGACCGCCTCCCGGTGGGTTCCGGCGTCGGCCCGGTGCAGGGCGAAGGCGGCCACGGCCGTGGACAGCGCGCTGGGCGACAGCTCCCCCTCCCAGTGCCCGGCGGGCGTGCGGGCAGCCAGGAGGCACTTCCTCGCCGAACGGGCGGTTTCGTCCAGGCGGGCCTGAAAATCGTCCAGCGGGGTGTTCACGGCAGGGCACCCTCGAGCAGGCCCAGGCCGAGAAGCCCGTACCAGGTGTATTCGCAGTCCGGCTGCGGATCGAACAGGTGACCGGTGAAGCCCCCCTGCTCGGACATGGTGGCCTCCACGTATTCCCGCACCTTTTCCTGGAACGGTTCCCGCGGTGCGTCGAGCAGGAGGAGGGCCAGCAGGGCGGTGGCGGTGGAAAGCAGGTCCGGGCAGGCGGCGCCGGGGCAGGGGAGGAACCCGCCGCACGGATGCAGCCGCCCCCGGAGCCAGGCGGCGATCGCCGGGTCGGCTTTTCCGTCGAGCTGAAGAAGCATGGCCACCGCCGCTGACGTCACCGTCACCGTGCCGGCGGGTAGGTCCGGGACGTCCGCCCAGGAGCCGTCGGCCGCCCGGAAGCGGCGCAGACATTCCCGGATCCCGGCGGGGTCGTCCACTTCCAGCCCCCACTCGGCGCGGGTCAGGCCGGCGATGAAACAGGCGTAGACAGAGTCCCGCTCGTCCGCTGCCCGCAGGCGGTATCCGCCCCCGGGCCACCGGAGCCCTTCGACCCGCTCCAGGATGGTGAGGTCGGCGGCGCCGGGAGAAGGGCTGCCGGCCAGTCGCCGCCGGCACCTCGTCAGGCAGGAGAGGTGCACCAGGTCCAGCCCCTGGCCGGTGCCGAAGGTTTCGAGCCAGGCGGCGACGGCGTCAGCCGGCAGGGGAAGGCCGAGGGCGGCCGCGCACTCCAGGCCGAAGAAGGTGTAATAGAGGTCGGGCTGGCCGCCCCGGTCGCGAAAGGCCCCGTTGCCGGTCAACTGGCCGCGGACGAAGTCCTCCGTCGCCCGGCGGAAGGGCCGGGACAGGGAGCGGGCGCCCCGGCGGGCCAGGCCGGACATCCAGGACACCTCCGCCGCCGACCGCTCATTGGACATAGGAGGAGATCTCCTGTCCCAGGGCTTCCCGCAGCGTGTCCATGTCCCGCCACGGACCGTCGGCCGCCTGGGCCTCATCCTCCCGGCGGGCCGGTTGGGAGACGCCCAGCATCCGGTAGGCGACCTGAAAGAGAAATCGCTTGAGGATGGAATTCTGCAGGGGCTCCAGGGTCCGGAAGGCCTCCTGCCGGAAGTGGTCCAGGAGCTTTTCCCCGGCTTCCCCGGCCCCGGCCTGGCGGACCTTCTCCAGGAAAGCCGCCCGCCCCGCCCGGGACCCTCTTTCCCGGAACAGGGACTCCAGCTCCGCGCGGGCCTCCCCCCGGGCCAGTTCCCAGGCCAGGGCCGTGACCACGGTGGGGCGCCCCGCGGCCAGGTCCCCCTCCTGGCCGTCCGCGGTGAAGTCGTCGAGGTCGTCCCGGATCTGGTAGGCGATGCCCAGGGCGGTGCTGTAGGACCGGAGCACCCTGCAGACCTCGTCGTCGGCGCCGGCGCACAGGGCGCCCAGGACGAGGGCGACTTCGAAGGCGGGGGCGGTCTTGCGGCGGAAGATGTCCAGGACCCTGGCCAGCGGGAGCGGTTCCCGGCGGCCCGTCCACAACAGTTCCTCCCCTTGCCCCAGGCACAGGTCGCGGTGGCCGCGCACGGCGGCGGAAAGCAGTCGGGCGGCCAGGGCCGGGTCGGCGCCGCTCTCGGCGATGAGGCGGTAGCCCTCCCCCACCAGGAGGTCGCCGGCGTTCAGGGCCACCGGCAGGCCGTGCTGCCGGTGCAGGGCCGGGCTGCCGTAGCGGCTGTCGTCGTCGTCCTCGATGTCGTCGTGGGCCAGCGAGGCCTTGTGGAAGCATTCCACCGCCACGGCCAGCCGACGCACGGTCTCCGGGAGTTCGCCCACGCCGCCGCGCAGGGCCAGGTAGGCGCTGGCCAGCAGGTAGGGCCGCCAGCGCTTGCCCCCGGAAAGGAGCCATTCGCAGGCGATCTTCTCGGTCCCGGTGGCGTTCGGCTGCAGCAGGGCGAGGAGCGAAGGGTCCTCGAACCACTGGCGGACGGCGGTTTTCAGGGCCTCGAGGTCCAGGAACCGCTCCGCCGGGCGTTCCGAACGGAGCCTGACGGCGTCCCGGACCCAGTCCAAATCGACGGCGGTCCTGTCGCAGCCGTCCCGGACCAGGGGGATGGCCACGCCCGGCAGGGCCGCGGCGGTGACGGAGGGGAAAAGTCTTTCCAGCGACGACAGGCAGCCCACGCCGACGACGGCGTCCACGAGGCCGCGCTCCAGCAGCGGGGCGACCATGCGCGTGCCCTCGGCCACCAGGGTGACGTAGCCGAGATTCTCCGCCTCGGCGAGGAGCTTGCCGATGGCGCAGCGCCCGCAATCCTCGCAGAGGAGGCCGAACTCGTCCATGACGGCGGGGCATGTCGCGCGGTCGCGGAGGCACTGCGGCAGCAGGAGCAGCCGGCGCGGGAAGGGCACGCCCGCCAGGGTCCCCTCCCAGAGCGCGTTCCCGATCAGCACGGTGGCGAAGTCGTGGCAGGCGGCGCTGATCCCGTTGTCGGCGCAGAGGGCCTCGGCGTGCCGCTCGAGCGCCTCCAGGGAGAGTGGCGGCACCAGCCGGTGGGCGGCCGCGTACTCCCGGGCCAGCGTGCGCAGGCGGTTCCGCTCCTCCTTTTCGGCCGGGACCAGCGCCCGGCACTTGTCCGTCGGCGACAAGTCGTTCAGGTTGAGGCGGAGGCTGCGGCTCTCCTCGCATTCGCCGAAGTCGTGGCCGGACGCGCCGGCGCCAGGGGCTTCGGGAGCGTTCCCGTTCTGGGTGTCGGGTTTCCTGCTTCTCATCCGTATGCTCCGAATCCGAAGAACCAGTGCTTCTTGGCGAACCGGTAAGGCCAGTAGCTTTCGGGGATTTCCTGCCCGGGCAGGTGGTGGCTGGGCACCACGCCCATGGCCTCCAGTTCCGCCATCCCCGTGCCGCGGCCGGTGCTGTCCAGGGCGCCGGTTTTCCGCACGACGTCCCGCAGCAGGGCCGGGTTCTCCATGAGCACGCAGCCCCGGGTCTCCCGGGCGATGTCGTTGCGGAAGCACTGCAGAAATGTTGACTTGTTGAATGTTTCCGCCAGCGGCGCGTCGCCGACCCGGTCCCGGGAGAACTGCACGGGCGGGCAGGGCTCGATCTGCCCGGCGGGGTTGATGTGGTGGCTGATGCCCACGGCGGCGGGGCACATGGCCCGCCCCCGGTGGTCCCAGTAGGAATCCACGATCATCATGGGCACGCGCGGCCGGATTTCCACCATGAAGCGCCGCACCCGCAGGATTTCCCCGGCGGAGAGGGCGAGTTCCGGGGCCGGCCGGGGACCCACCGGCCGGTAGAGGTAGTACCAGAGGTAGTGGACGCCTTCGTCCACCAGGCGCCGGACGAAGGATTCCCGTACCAGGGCGTCGATGTTCGACTTGCAGACGCTGGTGGCCACGCCCGTGACCAGGCGGTGGCGCCGGCAGTGCCCCAGGCCCTCCAGGCTCCGGGCCAGCACGGCGTCGCCGCCCCGGCGGACGTCGCTGACCTGCTCGTCCCCCTCCACGCTGACCAGCGGGCTGACGTTGCCCAGCTTCCGCCACCGCGCGGCGACGGAGTCGGTGATGAGGGTGCCGTTGGTGAAGAGCAGGAAGTAGCAGTCGGGGAACCTGGCGATGATGTCGGGCAGGGCGTCGCAGAGCAGGGGTTCCCCGCCCAGGAGGCCGAAGAAGGAGGCGCCCTGCCGGCGGCTCTGCCGGATGATGTCCTCCAGCATGGCGGGGTCCATGTCGGCCGGGCGGTTGCCGGGGTCGACCCAGCAGCCCTGGCAGCCGAGGTTGCAGCGGTTGGTGACGGAGATAAAGAGGAAGGCGGGGAAGAATTCCCCCTTCCGCAGCCGGGCCTGGAAACGGTGCACGGCGCGGACGCTCTTCCACCCGCAGGTCCAGGCGAACTTCCGCAGGGGGCGTGCGCCGACGCTCGTCAGCAGGCGCCAGGCCAGGCCGGGGATCACGGCTGTTCCTCCCCGCCCTTTCCGGACGGGTCTGCCAGGAACGATTTCCTCCGCAGGCGGAGCCTCCGCTCCGCCAGGGCCTGGGCGAGCTCGGCGTCGGTCATGGATTCGGCTCTCCCCGCCGGGCTTTCCCCCGGCCGCGCTTCCTCCGGTACGGCGTCGCCGTTGAAGGGCGATTCGCCGAACTTGGGAAAGATGACGGCGCGGTGCGGGCAGATTCGCGAGCAGGCCGGGCAGTGGGTCTTGCAGTTGGCGGGCCGCAACACGGCCACGTTCCCGCGGCCGTCGTCGCCGTACACTCCGAACATGCAGAAACTCTGACATTGCTTGCAGTTCTGGCAGCGGTCCCGGTCGATGACCGGGTACCAGGGGACCCAGCCGGGGGGCTCGGCGATTTCGGTCACCTTGCCGGGGGACGCGGCGTGCGGGGCGGTTCCCGGCGGTGCGGGGGCGGGGTCGGCGGGGGCGCGCAGGTCCATGGTTTCCACGGCGGCTTCCGGGAACCCGGCGAAGGAGAGCAGGGCCCGCACGGCGCGGGGATGGCAGGCCGCAATCAGCCGGGGCGCGCCGGCCAGGAAGGCGCCGAGCGCCGGGTCCCGGCGGGCGGCCAGGCCGCACAGGTCGTCCACGACGAGGACGTTCCAACCTTGTCCGCGGAGGTTTTCGAGAACCGCCTGCCAGCGGCTTTCCGGCAGGACTTTCTCCTGGGCGCACCGGCAGAGCAGGGCCTGTCTTTCGGTGGCGGGGGCGATGTTCGGATGGGCTGTCGTTTCGCTCATGTTGAATCCTGCCGCAAAGGGCGTCCCGGTGCCGCCGGAACGATGGCAAAGTCCGCGAAGGACACGAAGAAAGCAAAACCGGTAGGGTTTGCCCGCTTTGATGTTTATCCCAATTTCATCGATGCGCTCTTCGTGTCCTTCGCGGAACAACTGGTCACTTCGAGGAACCCGGCTTCAGCAGTTCCAGCACGGAATCCTGGCCGAAATCCTCGGCCAGTTGAAGGGGCGTCTTGCCGTCCGCGTCCTTGGCGCCCAGGTCGGCGCCCTTGCTCACCAGCGTTTTCACCAGGTCGGCGAAGCCGCGGGCGGCGGCGACGTGCAGCGGGGTCTGGCCGGTGGAGTCCGGCATCCGGATGTCGGCGCCCGCCGCCACGAGGCAGGCGGCGTTTTCGGCCCGGTACTGGTTGAGGGCCGTCAGGAGCGGCGTGCACTGGTCCTGGTTCCGCGCGTTGAGGTCGGCCCCCTTCGCCACGAGCGTCCGGATGATGCCCTCGGTGCCGT
>CAYTBK010000219.1:0-5710 GCA_964436005.1 uncultured Acidobacteriota bacterium | reverse complement strand
GCGTAGCCCCGGCTCACCGACTTGAGCTTGTCGTAGAAATCGATGACGATCTCGTTGAGCGGCATCTCGTAGGTCAGCATGACCCGCTTTTCGCCGACGTACTCGAACTTCTTCTGCACGCCGCGCTTCTCCTCCATCAGGCTGAGGATCGGGCCGAGGTAGTCGTCCATGGTCATGACCATGGTCGTATAGATGGGTTCCTCGATGCGGGCGATCTGGGTGGTGGGCGGAAGGTGGGCGGGATTCTCCACGAAGATCTCCTCGCCGTCGGTCTTGATGATCCGATAGCGGACGCTGGGGGCCGTACTGATAAGGTCCAGGTTGAATTCCCGCTCCAGCCGGCTCTGCACGATCTCCATGTGCAGCAGTCCCAGGAACCCGCAGCGGAAGCCGAAGCCCAGCGCCGCCGACGTCTCCTTTTCGTAGTGGAAGGCGCAATCGTTGAGGTGAAGCTTGTTCAAGGCGTCGTGCAGGACTTCGTACTGGTCTGAAATGACCGGGTACATGCCGCAAAAAACCACCGGTTTGAGCTCCTGGAAGCCGGGCAGCGGCTCGTCCGCCGGCCGGGCGGCCTCGGTGATGGTGTCGCCCACCCGGGCGTCCTCCAGGTTCTTGATGCCGGCCATGACGAAGCCCACTTCCCCCGCGGACAGCGCGTCCACCATCTGGAACTTGGGCGTGATGACGCCCACCTGCTCCACCTCGTAGTCAATGCCGGTGCTCATGAAGCGGATCTTCATGCCCTTGGCCAGGCGCCCGTCCTCCAGCCGCACGAGCATGACCACCCCGCGGTACACGTCATACCAGGAGTCGAAGATGAGCGCCTTGAGGGGGGCGTCGACATCCCCCTCGGGGGGCGGCACCCGCTGGATCAGGGCCTCCAGGATCTCCCGCACCCCTTTCCCTTCCTTGGCGCTGGCCAGGAGCACGTCCTCCCGGGGCAGGCCGATCACCTGCTCGATCTGCAGGCTGACCCGCTCCGGGTCGGCGCCGGGGAGGTCGATCTTGTTGAGCGCGGGCACCAGTTCCAGGTCGTTCTCGATGGCCAAATAAGTGTTGGCCAGAGTCTGGGCCTCCACGCCCTGGGAGGCGTCCACCACGAGCACCGCGCCCTCGCAGGCCGCCAGGCTGCGGGACACCTCGTAGGTGAAGTCCACGTGCCCGGGCGTGTCGATGAGGTTGAACTGGTAGGTCTTCCCGTTCAAGGCGTCGTAGTTCAGGCGCACGGCGTGGGCCTTGATGGTGATGCCGCGCTCGCGCTCCAGGTCCATGTCGTCGAGGACCTGGTCGGCCATCTCGCGTTCGCTCAGGGCGCCCGTCAATTCCAGGATGCGGTCGGCCAGGGTGGACTTCCCGTGGTCGATGTGGGCGATGATGGAAAAATTCCGGATATGCTCGAGTTTCGTGCGCATGGCGTCTCCCTTGTATTCGCTGGGCGGAGGGAGCGGGCGCGGGGCCCGTCTTCTTCCGTCCTACCTGTATTCTGAAGCGGCGGCGGCCGGGGCCGGCCGCGGAAGGCGGTCACATCTTGCTGCGGAAGCGCTCGTCGTTGAGGATGGTGTCCGCCGAGAAGGGGTGCTGCAGGCGGATCAGCGTGCCGGCCGGGGCGGCGAACTCGGCGACGAACCCCTCGACGAGGTCGTCGATGGCCTTCTGGAAGTCGCGGTCCACGGAACGTACGCCGTCGGCCACCAGCCACTCCTCCACGATGGGAGCCTTGACCAGGACGTCGTAGGTGGACGTCCAGTCCCGGACCAGGGCGTCCAGGTGCTTCTTCCGCCCGAACTTGTGGCAGAAGTAGGCGTAGTTGTCGAGCACGGCCCGGTCGCACACCACCACGTCGGCCCGCAGGCGCCCTTCCAGCTCGGCCACGATGTGGCTGTGGAGGATCCACAACTGCCCCTCTTCCGAAGTGGTTTCGTTGATGGGGAAAGGGCTTCTCCTGGCCATCTCCACCACCAGCTCCACGTGGCGGCCACGCTTCTGGAGCTCCGTGCAGAGAGAAAAAGCCAGGGCGGTCTTCCCGCAACCATGCGACCCGACGATGGCGACCTTCATGGGGACCTCGTGCCAAGATTCCGCCCGGTCCGGGCGAAATTGGTAGTATCGCCCATTCCGGTCCCCAATGCAAGGACGCGATGCGGCGCGGACCGACAATCCGCGCTCCCCGGCCGACCGGAATGGAAACACCCGCATTTTTTGCGCGTATGATTCAGTTCCCTGTTGCAGGGGGATCGTTTTTCCCCTACAACGGAACATTCAGGGCCAGGACCGCCGATTGTCCTCTCTGCCTGAAACAACTTTCCCCCGACGGGGTTGAAGAATGATTGCGGCCCGTCCGCCGGCCGCCTCCCGCGAACCGGCCGGGAGGGCCGAACATCAAGCTCACAGCGAGGTTCCTTCCATGAGTATCCCCACCAGTCCGAGTCGGAAAAGAAAAAAGAGAATCTACACCCTCCTGGTCGTGCTGATCGCCGTCCTGGTCGGCGGATGGTTCGCCTACCGCCACTTCTGGGGCAGCGGCCAGGTGGTGGAATTCATGACGGCTCCGGTGGAAAAGGGCAGCATCAAGAACGTCGTCACCGCCACCGGCACCGTGGAGGCCGTGGTGACCGTCTCCGTGGGTTCGCAGGTTTCCGGCCAATGCGAAAAACTTTATGCCGACTACAACTCGGTGGTCAAGTGCGGCCAACTGCTGGCCAAGCTCGACCCCCGCAACTACGAGGCCCAGCTGGAGAACGCCCAGGCCTCGCTGCTGGCCGCCCAGGCCAGGATCCGCATGGTCGAGGCCGACATCCTCAACCAGAGGGCCTCCCTCCGCAGCTCCCAGGCCAACTTGGCCGCGGCCCGGGCCACGCGCGACAACGACGCCCGCACCCTCAAGCGCTACGAGGACCTCATCAAGAGCGGCATCGCCTCCCAGAGCGACTTCGACAACGCCAAGACCTCGGCGGACGCCTCCGTGGCCAAGTACGAGCAGGTGGATGCCAGCATCGCCCAGGCCGAGGCCCAGATCCGCTCCGCCCAGGCCTCGCTCAACCAGGCCAAGGCCCAGGAAGCCCAGGCGGTGGCGGAACTGGACCGCGCCAAGGTCAACCTGGAGTACACCAACATCGTCAGCCCGGTGGACGGCGTGGTGGTCTCCCGCAGCATCGACGTCGGCCAGACGGTGGCGGCCAGCCTGTCGGCCCCCACCCTGTTCATCATCGCCAACGACCTGACCAAGATGCGGGTCAAGGCCAGCATCGACGAAGCCGACATCGGCAAGATCTCCGACCAGGTGGACGTCAAGTTCACCGTGGACGCCTACCCCCAGGAAACCTTCCAGGGGACGATCTCCGAAGTGCGCCTGGAACCCACCACCGTCCAGAGCGTCGTCACCTACAGCGTGATCATCTCGGTCGACAACGCGCACCTCAAGCTCAAGCCGGGCATGACCGCCAACATCTCCATCACCGTGGCGGAGAAGAGCGACGTGCTGAAGATCGCCAACGCCGCCCTGCGCTACACCCCGCCCGACATGACCCCGGAGAAGGTGCGGGAAATCATGAGATCCGGAAGGGAACGGCAGTCGGAAGACGCCGGCCGGGCGGGCGGCGAACCGGCCCGGCAGGCCGGGAACACCCCGGCGTCCAGACCGGCGGCCCAGGCGGAACCGCCGGCCGAGAAACCGAGCCCCGACCCGGAACTGCCACCCAAGGCCCTCGAGCTGCTGAAAAAGGCCCAGGACCCGAGCCTGGACCAGGAGGGGCGACGGGCCATCTTCATGCAGATGCGGGAACTGGGCCTGACCGACGAACAGAAGAGCCTCCTGCGGGACATGCTGCGCGGCGGGCGCGGCGGGGAAAGATCCGCCGCCGCGCGCCCCGCCGGCGGCGAGACGCCCCGGATCTCCGGCTCCGGCACCGGACTGGCGCCCGGGCAGCTGTGGGACCCCGCCCAGAAGATCCGCTTCCCCGAACCGATGAAGACGCGGCGCAAGCCGGGGATCTGCTGGGTGCTGGACGCCGAAGGCAAACCGGCGCCCCGGCGGGTCATGCTGGGCATCACCGACGGCGTGTCCACCGAACTGCTGGACGGCGACCTCAAGCCCGGCGACAAGGTCATCGTCGGCGACACGTCCCAGAACGCCGGCGCCGCGGGCGGCGGCCAGCAGCAGCGCAACCCCTTCGCCCAACCGAGAGGCGGCGGGCCGCGCCGCTAGGGAAGGACGCCATGGCGCTTCCCGAAACAGGATTCGCGGAGGGGGCGGTGCCGGCGCCGCACCCCGTCATCGCCCTCGAGAAGATCCACAAGGTCTACCACGTGGGGGAAGTGGACGTCCACGCCCTCCACGGGGTTTCCCTGACGGTGGGGAAGGGTGAATTCCTCTCCGTCATGGGCCCTTCGGGATCCGGCAAGTCCACCATGATGAACATCATCGGCTGCCTGGACCACCCCACGCGCGGCCGGTACTGCCTGGACGGCATCGACGTTTCCACCATGTCCCGGGCCGACCTGGCGGACGTTCGAAACCAGAGCATCGGGTTCGTCTTCCAGGCTTTCAACCTGGTTCCCCGCACCTCGGTGCTGGAGAACGTGGAGCTCCCGCTGCTGTACGCCGGCGTGCCGGCCAGGGAGCGCACGCACCGGGCCCGCGAGGCCCTGGCGGCGGTGGGCCTGGCCGATAAGGAGCGGAACCTCCCCAACCAGCTATCGGGCGGCCAGCAGCAGCGCGTGGCCATCGCCCGGTCGCTGGTCAACGAACCGGCCATCATCCTGGCCGACGAGCCCACCGGCAACCTGGACAGCCGCACCTCGGTGGAGGTCATGGAGATCTTCCAGCGCTTCAACCGGGAGCGCAACCTGACCATCGTCATCGTCACCCACGAGCCCGACATCGCGCTCTACACCAAGCGGATCGCCACCTTCCGCGACGGACGCATCTACAAGGACGCCGTGGTGGAAACCCCCGCGGACGCCCGGGCCGTCCTGGCCACCATGCCGCTGGTCGACGAAGAGGAGGACGACGCATGACCATCCTGGCCATCTTCAAGATTTCCATCCGCGCCCTGGGGCGGAACAAGATGCGCTCCTTCCTCACCATGCTGGGCATCATCATCGGCGTGGGCGCCGTCATCGCCATGGTCTCCATCGGGCAGGGCGCCCAGGCCATGGTGGAGGCGGAGATCAGCAGCATCGGCAACAACATGATGTTCATCTGGCCGGGCAGCCGCAACCAGGGCGGGGTTCGTTCCGGCGCCGGCAGCATGGTCACCCTGACCGAGGACGACCTGAAGGCCATCCAGAACGAGTGCCCCGCCGTGGCCGCCGTCAGCCCCGTCCAGCGTTCCAGCGGGCAGCTCATCTTCGGCAACCAGAACTGGAACAGCTCCATCCAGGGCGCCAACGAGAAGTTCCCCCAGATCCGGTCCTGGACCATGGCGGAGGGCGCCTTCTTCGAGGAAGGGGATGTGCGCTCGGCCAAGCGCGTGGTGGTCCTCGGCAAGACGGTGGTGGACAACCTGTTCATCGGGGTCAGCCCCGTGGGCCAGACCATCCGCATCCGCAACCTGCCCTTCGTCGTCGTGGGCGTGCTCGCCGCCAAGGGGCAGAACATGATGGGGCAGGACCAGGACGACGTCGTCGTCATGCCCTACACCACGGTGCAGAAGAAGATCCAGGGCCAGACCATCCCCTCCATCGGTTCGGCCATGATTTCCTGCGTCAG
>CAYTBK010000218.1:0-5713 GCA_964436005.1 uncultured Acidobacteriota bacterium | reverse complement strand
CCCAAGGCCAACCCCCTGCACCGCCCCTGCCGGGTGGAAGCCGACAACCGCCTGGGGCGGGAAGACCTCTGGGCCGCCCTCGTGGCGGCCGCCGCGGGTGAAATCACCATCGTGGACGAAAACCTCTCGCAACGGGACCTCTCCCGCCTGCTGGAATTCGACCGGGCGCTCCCCCTGCGGTTCGTCGCCGCCGCCGAACCCCTCTCGCCGGCCACCGTGGACGGCTTTTCCGAGGCGGTGGACCGCCTGCGGACGGCCCGGGCCGGCTCCGTCACCGTGCTGGTGCCCGAGGGCCGCGAGGAAGGCGCCGCCGCCGAGTGGCCGGAAGGGTGCGTCATCGCCACCGGCGGGACCGCCTACCGGTTCAGCGTCGGGCTGGCCGGCCTCCTGGCGGGCCCCGACGCCTTCGACTTCACGCCCGTGCGCGACCCGGGGGAGATCGACCGCCTGGTGGGCCGGTGGTGGGACCGCGCCGTGCCGGGCTTCCGCTTCGTCGCCATGTAAGGGCCCGGCCGCCGCCGGGAAGGAGGTTCGCCCATGAACACGTTCGCGCCGGAAGCGCCGGGGAAGGTTCGCCCGACTCCCCTGACCCCGCTGCCGCAAGCCGCCGGTTGGGGGCGGGAAACCGTCCCGTTGCAGAACTTTGATAGAATTTTTCATTGCGTCGGGACACCGGAATTTGTAAGATCTCCCTTTGCAACACTTGAAAGCAAGAGGGAAAGCGACATGACGCCCAACACCCCGAACCCCCTGTTGGCCAGCCTCGCCCGTCTGGCGAATGACGAAGAGTGGAAAGAAGAAGACTACAACGGCTTGCACCGCCTGCTGAAACCAACCCACAACAAACATACGGAATCAAAGAGTGGTGACAAAGCCGGTTTTTCCCTCTTGTTCCAAGACGCGCTGCATGGTTTCCTGACCGACCAACTCCTTTCGGAAGGCAAGGCGGGCCTGCGCAACATCCTGCTGAACGCCCACGACGACAACGAAGCCAAGGGTCGGTTGGTCATAATGTTCAAGCGCTTTCTCATTCAGGGCCGACGCAATGTCCGCAGCAACAAGAGGAGGGTGGTCCGCACCATTTTGAAGGAAAACTACCAGCTGCACTGCGACTGCCCGGAAATCTGGGCGCCGCACGGCGTCAGCGGACCCAGCCCGTTCAACATCTCTTTTATGAACAAGCTGGACAAGTGGGCGCGGGAATACGGGCCCATCACCCCCGTTCTGGGCTCGGAAGAGTCCACCCAACTTCCCATCGTCGTTCGCAAAGAGACGTTGAGCCATATCGTAGAGTTCCTTTTCCGCAAGGCCCGGGCCCCCCTCTCTTTCGACCAGATCTTCAGCTTCGTGGACAAGGTCGCGGATCTGGCCCACTGGGAAGCCGACCGGAATTTCAAGGGAATCGTCAGGTACGAGCCGGACTGGAAGGACCAGGAGGTTGCCGGGACAAACTCTCAAAAAAACAAGCTCTCCGCCAAGCCCCATTCCAAGAGAGACAAGACGGAAGCGGAGGACGAGAAGCTCTCTCCGGAGGAGCGGCTCGTGATGGAGGCACAGGAGAAGGATGCTCGACAGTTTGTGTGTTCCCTCCAGCCCGAGCAGATCTGGTACCTTTGCCGTCGCGTGAAAGACGCCCCCATACACTGGAACGAATTCCAGGCCCGTTTCGGCATGTCTCGAACGACGTTTTTCGACAAGCCTTTCCGAAACATGAAGAACGGACTCCTGAGACTCAACAAGTCAAACACTGAAGTCTTCGACCTGGCCTTGCACATGATTGCCTGCCTCTGCGGCCCGCAGGGCCGCAGTGTCCCCGCCACCCCCGACCGCAAGCCCAAAAAGCCGGGTCACAAGAGGTAACGCCATGAAAAATATCAAAAATACAACCGATTCCGGCTATTCCTTCCAACCGGGTTCCCTTTGCACCCTCCGGCACCGTTTCATTCTGCCGGACGGCAAGGAGTACAAAGGCCCGCCAGCCATGGCGGCCTGCGTGCTCGGGCCCGAACCCGGGGCCGAAGGCCTGCTGTTCCGGGCGGCGCCGGTGCTGCCGGGGAAAGCCATGGCCATGGAGTCCGACTGGGTCTGGGACAATCCCGAACCCCTCGGCTTCGTGTTCAGAGTAGCCATGCCGGTCGCCGCCGCCATTCCCCTCTGGGCGCTCGGCGAATACCGCGGCTGCATCGCGCCTCCCCCCGCCGCCGTTACGGAGGGAAAGCCCCACTCCGCCAAGGCCGGTGGCTTCGGCCTTCTGGAACCGGACCCCGGCTATTTCGACGAGATGGAAGAGTTAAAAAAAGAATGGAAGGGCTTGCGCAGCGCCGCCCACCACGTGCGGGGATGGCTGGAGGCCGGACGAATCATCGCCTTCCCGCCGCCGTCCCAGGCAACTCGCCCTCCAAAAGCCAGGGGAAACGCCGTAGCGCTGCCCCTCGCCGCTGCCTCCGTGCCCCCCTGGCAGGGCGGGCCCATCCTCTGCCGGCACGATTTTGCGGAGGGCCGAGGCACCATGGCGGTGGCCGTCGAGCGTTCCCACAGAATCCTGGAAGTGGATCTGGCCAAGGGCCTGACCCTCTGCAGCTTGAAACTGGACGGGAAGCCCGTGGAGATGCAGGGGCCGGACCCGTGGCGGGCGCCGCTGGGCGACGGGCCCCTGGCTCCGATGTGGGTATGCCTCGACACCAGCCAGGGAGAGTGGTTCTTCCGCGTGGAGGGCTGAGCCGCCATGACGCCGGAAATCCCTCACTGGATGAAGGACTTCGGCCAGGCCGGCCGTCTGGTTCAGTTGGCCGACGGGCTGCCCGCCCGGGATGGGCGGATCGTCAGGAATGTTGCCCGCAAGCTGACGGCGCGGGTTCCGCTGTGGAATGGGGAGGAGGTCTCGCTGCCCGTCGGCCTGTGGGAACAGTCCTGCGACGAAGGGGTGGCCGTCTGGTTGCGTGTCTCGGTGCGGGATGCGCGTACCCCGGACCGCGACTTCGCCCCGGGCGCTGCTCCCGACACCGTTGAATCCTTCCAGGAAGCGGTGGGCCACGCCCGCGCTTTCCTGGCCCGGACCTGGGGCACGTCCGGCCTGGGCGCCGCCATGATGCCCCGTTTCGAGTTCCTGGCCCCCGCCGGCGCCCCCCTTCCCCGGACGGTCGAGGGGCGGAGCGCCTCCGCAGCCGCGGCCGTGGCGGCCCTGGCCCTCCTGTCTGGCTGGGCCTTGCCCCCGGGGACCTGCGTCCTGGGTGAAGTGCTCCCGGACGGCCGACTCAAGCCCGTCGAGCACACCCCCCGCAAGCGGGAAGCCCTGGTCCGGGAGAAAATGGGCGTGACGGCCTTCTGGGTCGTGGAAGAGGAAAAGGACGCAGGCCAGGACGCCGGGCCCGTCCCCTTCCACCGGCTTCCACCCGCCGACGGCGTGGAGGGGTTGTTCCGGGCCATCCTGCCGGATTGCGGCGACGTTCCGCCCCCCCTCCTGCGGGCCCTCCCGCCCGGGGAACTGGAAAGGATGGTCGTACACCTGGAGCGCGCGCAGAAGGCCGCCGCCCTGGAACACATGCGGCAAATGCTAACCGGGGGCGATCTTCCGCCGCACCTGGCTTTCCTCCTCGACCGCGCCCTGGGCGCCGTGTACAGCCGGCAGGGGAACATCGCCAGGGCGCTGGCCGGGATGGAGACCGCCGCCCGACAGTTGGACAGTCCGGCCGTCCGCGACCGCCTCGAACCCACGGAGGCGTCCGAGCTGTACAACAACCTCGGCGTGCTGGCCACGGACCTCCACCGGTGGGAAGAGGCCCTGGCCTGGTTCGGGCGGGCCCGCCGGGAACTGGACGGCGTCCGCGGCCGCGCCGCCAGTCGGGGGCGGGCCATGGCGGATTCCTCCGAGGGGCAGCTGTGGATGTGGCGGGGCGAGCCCGAGCGCGCCGAAAGCCTGCTGCGACAGGCCCGGGACGTGTTGAACGAGCCGCAAAACCTCAACTACCTGGCCGGCGCGCTGGTCCTGAGCCTCCGCCAGGCCCGCCGGCGCGGGGAGGCGGCGAACCCCTCCTGGGCCGCGGAAGCCCGGGAGTCGCTGGCGGAAAGCGCCCGGCGGGCGGATTTCGCCAATGAGCACGCGGCCAGGTCCCACCGCAGGTTCATCGACTACTGGCGGGCCCGGCTGGAATGCGAATCCGGTGGCCCCGCCCCGGACGAGCCCGAACGCGCCGAAGGCGGCGAGGAGAAGGCCCTGTTCCCGGAAGGGCACGGGGGTTCCCCCTACCCGCGGGTGCTGACCTGGAGCTGGCGCCTGGGCGGCCCCGCCGGCGCCCCGTTCCGCGACCGCCCCCTGCCCCCCGACATGGCCGCCGGCTTGCGGGAGCTCTTCGACCCGGCCCCGGGCAGCGTGCTGCCCCTCCTGGCGCTGGGCGCCACCCTGCGCCTGTGGGCCTGCCCGGCCTGGCGGGCGGGGCTGCTGGAGGCCTGGCGCCCCGCGGAGGGGAGCGGAAGAGGGCCTGGAACGGCTGCCGCTTCCGCCCCGGGCGCCCCGGCGGCCGTCGTGCCCCTGGCCGACGCCGTGCTGGACCGCCTGGCCCCCCTGTCCCCGGCGCTCGCCGCCCGGCGCGACGAACTGCGGGCCCTTCCCGCCGACCCATCCCCGGCCGGTGAAGAGCGGCTGGCCGCCTTCCTGGACCGCCTGGCCGAAACCATCGCCTACTGACCGCAAGGTCAGGCCAGGGCCGGGTTGTGAAAGAGCACGGGAAGCGATTCCAGGGCATCACGAAAATGGGTGCGAAAATGCACCTTAGACAATATTGAAACATCCATCAAGATCAACACGAACTTCGGCCAGAAAGCACCCTAAGGATTTTTCGGACAGATTCTGCAAAGGTCAAACAATAGCGAGAATTGCCGTCGGACAATCAACGCTATATGGCAATCCGCAGATCGGCGTGGATCGGCAATTCCATGAGATCGCTCCGCAAAAGGCGTGTGGAGAAAAACAAAACCTCTAAGTTTTCGATTTCGCCCGTCTGTGGATTCAACCTGGCGATAACCTCATCCCCAAGCTCTTCCGATTCTTGCTCCGCGTAAGCTTTGACCTTGTTGATGTACAGGATGTCCGCTTCCCGATCATACGTGAAACTCAATTTTTCTCCCATTCGATTTCTCCTTCCACCAACTTTCTGGCGATATAGGCAGTCGCGATCCAATGGCGTTGTTTGGACGCCTGGCTGACAACCACCACCACGACATGCTTCCCGCCGATCAGGTCCGTATACCATCGCGAAAAGAGCCTGGCGCTGCTGAATCGGGCGCTGCGGCGGACTTGGTCCGGATCGGCCAGCGTTGTGGCGATGCGGCCCCGGTGCGACGGCAAGAGATCCGGGTGATGTTCGGCGATGTGAATTTCCCGCTCCTCAGTCAACTCAACTGCTGCTTTCAAATACTGACAGTAAATATGTTCCATGGACACTCCCGCGACTTTACGGCGCTGTCCGCTTTAGTCCGCGCTTTTTCATCCACCCGTGAAGGTTGGCTTCCGTCGTGTGGAATCGCCTGGCCACGAAGCGCTGGGTGGCCCCGTTGGCCAGCAACGATTCGATTTCCGGGCGGAATGCATCCAGCTTGCTTTTACCCGGGCCCACAGGCCGTCCCAGTTTCATGCCCGCCGCTTTTTTGGCCCAAAGGGCCTCTCGCCTTTGGCCTTTAACTAGACAAAAAGCACAGAAAAAAGCTGAAAAAAAGT
>CAYTBK010000217.1:0-5780 GCA_964436005.1 uncultured Acidobacteriota bacterium | reverse complement strand
CCGTCAATCCCCACGACAACATCCAGCCCTTCATGAGCGCGAAGATCGTCCGGGGGCATATCCACAAGGGGCTGAAATACGGGCGCGAACACCACCTCCCGCGCAAGATCCTCGATTTCATACCGCAGCACCACGGCACCACGCTGCTGGATTTCTTCTACGAAAAGGCCCGCAAGAACATCGATCCGGAGGGCATGAAGCCGGGCGCCCTCGACCCGCGCTACTTCATGTATGCCGGACCGAAGCCGAAAACCAGGGAAACCGCCATCCTGATGATCGTGGATTCCGTGGAGGCCGCTTCCCGGGTCCTGGCCGACCACTCCGAGGAGACGGTGCGCAAGATGATCGAAAAGATCATCGCCCGGAAACTGGAACAGGGGCAGCTGGACGAGTCTCCGATCACGGCCGCCGAGCTTCGGAAGATCACCTACGTGCTGGCCAAGGCCCTTTCCACCGCTTCCCACAAGCGGGTCGACTACCCGAAGGAATCCGGCATCTACGCCCAGTTCCACGCCGACGTGCGGCAGGAGTCCCAGCTGGGCATGGTGCCGAACCCGCAGATCGAACCGGCCGCCCGGCCGGCGGAAAAGGTCCCGGAAAAGACGGCGCCGCCCGCCCCGGCCGCGAATCCCGAAGACACCGGGAAGCTGAGGAACGGAGCTCCCCCGCCGGCCCGCCCGGCCGAGGTCCGGCTCGACGATTCCGGCAAGTTCAAGAACCTGGTCCTGCCCCCGTACCAGTCCGTGGCCGGGCGTCCGGCCGAGGATACGGGCAAGTTCAAGAGACTGGACAAAAAAGGAGACAAGTAAAATGGCGCGCAGCATTGTCAACTCGGAAATGGCCCCGAAGGCCCTCGGCCCCTATTCCCAGGCCATCCGGATCGGCGACTTCCTCTTCACCTCCGGGCAGGTGCCCATCGACCCCGCCACCGGCAAGGTGGTGGAGGGCGACATCACGGCGCAGACCCACCGGGTCTTCGCCAACCTCCGGGCGGTTCTGGAGGCCGCCGGGACATCTTTCGCCAACGTGGTCAAGGCCACGGTTTTCCTCCGGGACATGAACGATTTCCAGGCCCTCAACGCCGCCTACGCCGAGTATCTCGGCGAGGGCAAGCCGGCCCGTTCCACCGTCCAGGTCGCCCGCCTGCCCCTGGACGTCGCTGTGGAGATCGAGCTGGTCGCCTGGTGCGGCGCCTGACGGGTCCAGGCGCGATCCGCTTTTCAGAACGGCGTTTCCGGCCTTTGGGCGGGAAACGCCGTTCTTGTTTCATCCAGCGTAATTTGGCCCGGTTCGAAGCCTCGCCGCCGACCCGAGTTTTTTTTGAGAATTCTCGCTGCATTTCAATTGGGTTTTCGCAAAAAATGTTATAAATAGGTTGACAAGGCTGGAATATGAGGTAGAGTATAAATTCTGATATTGGAGAAACGATTATGGCACAAGAACATGAAATGATGACTCGCCGGGAACGTGAACGTCGCCGCAAGCGGGAAGAAATCCTGGCGGCGGCCCTTTCCGTCTTTTCCGGCAAGGGATTCAGCGGCGGAACCATGGCCGAGATCAGCCGGACCGCCGAGTACCCCCTGGCCACGATCTACAAGTTCTTCGAGGGCAAAGACCGCCTGTTCAAGGATCTTATCGTGGCCAAGGCGGAAGAGTTGGCCGTCATCATCCGGGAGGCGGGGGCCGACGCCTCTTTGCCGCCGCTGGAACGGCTTCGGCGCTGCATCGTGGCCAAGGCCGCGTTCTACGCCAGGAACCGCGACGCGGCCCGCCTGTTCCTGTCCGTTCGCGGCAACGCCGAACTCGGGGCCATCGCCGGCCTGGTTCCGGACATCAACCGGACCTGGATGGAGACCCGGCTCTATTATTCCGAACTCCTGGCCGAAGCCATCAAGCGCGGGGAACTGGTGCCTTGCGACGCCCTCGATTTGGCCGCCCTGCTGATGGACATCACCACGTCCGCCGCCTGGCGCTGGGCGGCGGAGGACGACGACAAGAACGTCTCCGTGGAAAAGCGCCTGGAAACCGCCTTGACCCTGTTCCTGGACGGAGCCCGGGCCCGCGGTTAAAAATTATCCAGTTCGGTCCTTTCTTCGCGCCATCTGCCGGGAAAATTGGCAGGTGTAGGGAGAGGGCCGTTTATCGGGAGTGATTCCGTATGAAAACCGCAGCACCCGTTTGCCCTGTTTCCCGCCGGCTGGCCATGCTGATTCTGCTGTGCGTCGTCGGCGCAGGGAGATGGGCGGCTGTCGCCGACGGCGGCGCCGTCACTCTCGAGCAGGCCGTCTCCCGGGCCCTGGCCGCCAACCCGAAGCTCGAAGCGGTTCGTTTGGAGCAGGAGGCCATGAAGGAAGTCTTCCGGCAGGCCGGGGCGCTGCGCTATCCGCACATCGGCGTAGAGGCGGCGGCCGAGCGGGGCAACGAGCCGGGCTTCGTCTTCGCCCGCATGCTGCAGCAGGGCTACGTGGACACCCGGTATCTCCTCCGGCCCGACCTGTTGGCCAGCCCCCCGTCCATGAACAACTTCCGGGCCAAGGCCGGGGCGCAATGGCTCCTGTACGACGGGGGTGCGGTCAAGGCCGCCCGGGGCAAGGCGCGGGCCGGCATCCGGGCCGCCTGCGCCGAGGAACGGGCGGAGGCCGACGCGCTGGCTGCCGGCGTGACGGAGAGCTACATGGCCCTGATCCGGCTGCGCGGGCAGATCGGAGTCCTCGACAAGGCCGCCGAAGCCCTGAACGCCTTGAAACGGAAGTCGGCCGACCTGCTCGAGGAGGGCGTGGTGGTGAAATCGGACGCCATGCAGGTCGACGTGCGCCTCGCCGAGGTGGTGCGCGACCGCATCGCCCTGGAGAACGGGCTGGAGATCGCCCGCTGCCAGCTGGCACGCCTGATGGGCGACGCCGCCTCCCGTCCGGAGCCGGGCGCCGGACCTGTTCGGTTCCTCCCCCTTCCCGTGGACAGTTTGGAGGCCATGCTGGCGCGAGCCCGTCAGGACAACCCCAACCTGGAACGCCTGAGCCAGGCCGAGGAAGCCGCGGAAAAGGAGAAGGACCTGGCCCGCAGCGCCTTCCGGCCCAAGGCGGTGGCGGGCGCCGCGTACGAGGGCAACTCGGACGGGGACGGCCACGGCGCCAGGGGCTATACGGCCGCCCTGGGCCTGAAGTGGGAGGTGTTCGACGGTTTCGCCCGGGAGGCGAAGCTCGCCGAGGCCAAGATCCGGATCCGGCAGGCGGAGGCCCGGCGCCGGGACGGCGAGGCCGCGGTGGCCCTGGCCGTGCGCAAGGCTTGGCTCGATCTCGATACGGCCGTGCGGCAGGTCGGGGTGGCCGAAACCGCTGTCGCCCAGGCCCAGGAGTCGTACCGGATCGTGGCCGATCGTTACGCGAACGGTCTGACCACCGTCGACGACATGCTGGGCGCCGAGGCCGCGCTCCGCAAGGCGGAAAGCGACCGGCTGAACGCCCTGACGGACTACGCCGTCCGCTACGTGGCCCTCGGGCAGTCCGCCGGGGACGCGCTGGCCGCCGTCCAGACCGTGGCCCGCCAGTTTCTTCCCTGAAAGTTTTTCCGGAATCGCCGCACTGGAGACACATCATGAGCGATACGCCCGAGCAGAAAGAAGGCACCGCCAAGCCCAAACGCGGGAACATGGTGAAATGGGTGCTGTTCATCATCGTCCTGGCCGTCTGCCTGGTCTGGATGGCGAACTGGCTGACCTACCGGTTCTCCCACGCCCTGACCAACAGCGCTTTCGTCGAATCGGACCTGGTGACCGTCACGCCCCTCGTGGGAGGGCACGTCGCCGCGATCATGGTCAAGGAAGGGGAGAGCGTGCACAAGGGGCAGCTGCTGGCCGTCCTGGACGACCGTGACATCCGGGCGGAAATGGCCGTGCGCCAGGCCCAGGTGACCTACGCCCAGGAAGCCCTGGCCCGCGCCCGGATCACCGCCGAGCGCGTGCGCGGCGAGGTCGCCCAGGGGGTCGTGGCCGCCCGGCAGGATGTGGCCCAGGCCGACGCGTCCGTCGGGTCGGCCGGCAACGCCCTGGAAATTTCCCGGACCCAGGCGGAGGAGACGGTGCGGGCGGCCCGGGCCGCGGAAGCGGCCGCCCGGGCGGAACAGGATGCCTTGGAGAAGGACTACGCCAGGATGGAAACCCTTTACAACCGGGGTTCGCTGGAGAAGCGCCGCTTCGACCTGGCCGTGGCCCAGCGCGAGGGCGCCCGGGCCAAGGTCACGGCGGCGGGGGCCGACCTGGCCAGGGCCGAGGCCGCGCGCCGGCAGGTCGCCATTTCCGAAAACCAGGTGCGCCAGGCGCAGGCCGTCCGCACTAAGAGCGAGGCCGCGCTCAACCTTTCCATGATCAAGGAGAAATCCGTCGCGGAGGCGGAAAACGTCGTCCGCGAGCTGGAGGCGCAGCTGGAGCAGGCCCGGCGGGCCGTGGAGGCCGCCGAGCTCAAGCTGGAGCACACCCGCATCACCAGCCCACTGAACGGCGTGGTGGCCAAGAAGTTCGTCAACCCCGGCGACTTCGCCTCCCCGGGCTTCCCGCTCTTCTCGGTCTACGACCGGCAGAACATCTACGTGACCGCCAACCTCGAGGAGACAAAGCTCAAGGGCGTGCGGCTGGGCGCCCCGGTGGACGTGGAAGTCGACGCCTTCTCGGGCGTGGAGTTCCGCGGCAAGGTGGTCGAGATCGGGGAGGCGGCCGGCGCCAAGTTCGCCATCATCCCCCGGGACACGTCGGCCGGCGAGTTCACCAAGGTCGTGCAGAGGATCCCCGTCAAGATCGCCGTTCAGCCGGTTTCCGGGAAACGGCTGCTGCCCGGCATGAGCGCCTACGTCGGCATCCGCCTGGCGGAGTAGGGCCGGCCGGCGGGCAGTGTCATACCCGGACCAGGAAAGACCATGAAGAACGAATCCCTCCCCATGGACGGCGGCTACAAGTGGGTGGCTTCGGCCATCCTGATGATCGGGATCTTCATGACCCTGCTGGACACCACCATCGTCGACATCGTCCTGCCCAAAATGATCGCCGCCCTGAACACCGACACCTTCGGCATCCAGTGGGTGATCATCGTCTACCTCATCGGCTCCGCCATCTCCATGACCCTGGTGGGTTGGTTGACCTCCTTCGTCGAGCCCCGATTCATCTACGTTTCCGGCATGCTCATCTTCACGGTCATGAGCGTCGTCTGCTCCCAGGCCACCTCGCTGGCGGGCATGGTGATCGGCCGGGCCCTGCAGGGGATCGGGGAAGGCCTGGTGGTGACCATCGGGCTTTCCATGATCTACGCGGTATTCCCGGCGGAGCAGCGTGGAATCGCCACGGGCCTGTACGGGCTCGGGGCCATGATGGCCCCGGCGGTGGGCCCGACGCTGGGCGGGCTGCTCACCGAGCACTTCGACTGGCCGTCCATCTTCTTCGTCAACATCCCCGTCGGCGGGCTCGGCATCCTGCTGGCCCTCTTCTTCCTGAAGCCGGAGAAGGTCGGCCGCCACGTGGCCCGGCTCAATGTCGTTTCCTTCCTCCTGCTGAGCACGGCCCTGTCCACCCTCATCATGTTCCTGGCCAAGGGCCAGGAAAACGGCTGGATGCAGTCTGACTACATCGTTACACTGATGCTTATCTGCGCCGTCAGCTTCGTACTCTACTTCGTCTGGGAGCTGCGCAGCCGGAACCCCCTGCTGGATCTCCGCCTGCTCAAGGTGCGCAATTTCCGGCTGGCCTTCATCGTGCTGGCCCTGGTCAGCTTCGCCTGCTACGGGCTGCTCCTCCT
>CAYTBK010000216.1:0-5810 GCA_964436005.1 uncultured Acidobacteriota bacterium | reverse complement strand
CATGAAAACGTTCGTTCCCAAACCGAGCCAGATTGAGAAGAAATGGTTTGTGGTGGACGCCAAGGATCAGGTCCTGGGCCGTCTGGCCACTCAGGTCGCCCGCGTCCTCTGCGGGAAGCACAAGCCGATTTACGTCCCCTTCCTGGACACCGGCGACTTCGTCATCGTCGTCAACGCCGCCAAACTCGAGATCACGGGAAGGAAGCTGGACCAGAAGTCCTACTACCGCCACACCGGTTTTCCGGGCGGGCTCAAGGAGACCTCGGCCAAAAAGATGTTTGCCGAGACCCCCGAGCGCATCGTGAAGGAAGCCGTCTGGGGCATGCTGCCCAAAAACCGCCTGGGCAAGAAGATGCTCGCCAAACTGAAAGTATTTGCAGGACCGGAGCATAACCACCATGCCCAGAAGCCTGCGGAATTGAAATTCTAACGCTAAGGAGATATTACATTGGCCACCAAAGTTCAGTTCTACGGAACGGGCAGGCGCAAGACCGCTGTGGCAAGGGTTTTTCTCCGTCCGGGAGCCGGCAAGATTTCCGTCAACCGACTCGCCTACGAGGAATACTTCAAGACCAACACGCAGCGGATGATGGTGCGGCAGCCCCTGTTGCTCACTGAAAATCTCAGCAAGTTCGACCTCAGCGTGACGGTCGCCGGCGGCGGACTCGTGTCCCAGGCCGGAGCGGTCCGGCACGGCATCGCCCGCGCGCTCGTCGAGTTCAACAACGAGCTGCGCCTGAGGCTCAAGCAGGCGAAATTCCTCACCCGTGATCCCCGGAAGAAAGAGCGCAAGAAGTACGGACAGCCCGGCGCCCGCCGTCGCTACCAGTACTCCAAGCGCTAATCTGCCAAATCATCTACGAACCCATTTGGTTACAGGAGGCTCCGTTGGTTTCCATAACAATGAAAGCATTGCTTGAAGCGGGTGTCCACTTCGGTCACCAGACCCGAAGGTGGAACCCGAAGATGAAACCCTATATTTTCGGCGACAGGAACGGAATCCACATCATCGACCTGCAGAAGACGATGCACCTGTTCAAGGAAGCGACCGACTTCGTCACCGACAGCGCCCGCAGCGGGAAGCGCATCCTCTTCGTGGGGACCAAGCGCCAGGCCCAGGACGCGGTCAAGGACGAGGCCATGCGCTGCAACCAGCACTACATCAATAATCGTTGGCTCGGCGGTCTGCTCACCAACTGGCAGACGGTCAGCAAGTCCATCGAAAAGTACAAGTCGCTGGAAGAGATGAAAGAGCGCAACTACGCGGGCGAAGTGTCCAAGAAGCAGATTGCCCGCCTGGAACGGAAGAGAAGAAAGCTGGAGAAGAACCTCTCCGGCCTGAAGAACCTCGACGCGATGCCCCAGGTCCTGCTGATCATCGACCCCAGCAAGGAAGACATCGCCGTCCTGGAAGCCCGGAAGATGGGCGTCAAGGTGGTGGCCCTGGTCGACACCAACTGCAACCCCGAACCCATCGACTACGTCATCCCCGGCAACGACGACGCGCTGCGTTCCGTCCGCCTCATCGTGTCCAAGATGGCCGACTCCGTCATCGAAGGGCAGAACATGTACAAGCAGGACGCCGAACTGGCCGCCAAGGACATGCCGGAAGGCGCGGCCGAAGCCGCTGCGGAACCCCGCACCGACTCCGCCCGCAACGACGCCCTGGCGCAGGATCGCCGCAAGTACGCCGCCCGCCGGCCGCCCAAGCCCCGCGTCCCCCGGGAAATCATCCCCGACGCCATCCCCCCGGCAGGCCCCGGCAGCGAAGCGACCGAGTGAGTCTCGCCCCAACAATCCGGGAAGAGGGATCGCAGGATCCCTCTTCCACCCGATATATAAGGAGGAAACATGCAGATTACCCCTGCGATGGTAAAAGCCCTGCGAGAAAAGACCGATGCCGGCATGATGGAATGCAAGACTGCCCTCGCCGAAGCCGAAGGCGATCTGGAAAAGGCCATCGAGATCCTGCGCAAGCGCGGCGTCACGACTGCCTCCAAGAAATCTTCCCGGACGGCCGGGGAAGGCATCATCGGTGCCTATATCCACTCCAACAAGAAAGTTGGGGTCCTGATCGAAGTCAACTGCGAAACCGATTTCGTCGGCCGGAACGAGAAGTTCCAGGAACTGGTCCACAACATCGCCATGCAGGTGGCCGCGTCCCGGCCCCGCTGGGTGCGGCGGGACGAGGTTCCGTCCGTCATCCTGGACAAGGAACGCGAGATCTTCCAGGAAGAGCTCAAGAACGACGAGAAGAACAAGAACAAGCCGGCGGCTGTCATCGAGAAGATCGTGGAGGGCCGCATCGAGAAGTTCTACAAGGAAAACTGCCTGCTCGAACAGGAATACATCAAGGAACCCTCCATGACGGTCGAGGGCTACATCGCCTCCATCATCGGCGTCATCAAGGAGAACATCCAGGTGCGGCGGTTCACTTGCTACAAGGTCGGCGAGGAGTTGTCCTGAGTACCGACCACGGAGTGGTTCAATGAAGAAACCAAACGAAGACACCCTGAACTTGTTTGAATCGGCCTTGCGGCTGTTCCACGAAAAGAACTTCGGCGAAGCTGCCAAAGTGCTCCAGGACCTGGGGAAACAGGAAGACCTCAACCCGATGCTGGCGGTCAAGGTGGAATCCCTTCTGAACGCCTGCAACCGCCTGTCGGAAAAGGGGCTCAAGCCTCCCGTCACCGAAGAGGACCGTCTCGGGCTGGCCGTTTTCCACGTGAACCGGGGCGAATGGGAAGAGGCGGACGCCATCCTGCGCAAACTGCAGGGCAAGGGGCAGCAGAAAGGGTACCTGTCCTATCTCGACGCCGCCGTGGCTTGCGGCAAGAACGACATCGAGCGGGCCCGGAAATCCTTCCTGAGCGCCGTGGAAGAAGACGAGAGCTATCGTTGGATGGCCAGGAAGGATCCCGATTTCTACCTGTTGAAGTCCGCGGGCGTGATCTGAGCCTGTCGGAAAAGGTTTGCGTTAAAAAAAGGAAGCCGGCCCCGAGGCCGGCTTTTTTCGCTATTCCAGGTCCAGCGAATCCCGCAGCAGCTCTTCCATCTGCTTCTGGGAGTCCTGGTCGCCTTCGCCGGAGGAGGCGCTGGCCGTGGGGTCGGCGAGCATGGCCTTGGTGATTTCCAGGCCGAAGCGCTCGATCTTCTGCTGGGCCTTCTCTACGGCGGCGATCTCGGGATCGACGGCGGACAGGAGGCGCGTGGTGTCGGCGATGGCCGTCTTGATCTCGGCCGCCTTTTCCGTCGTCAGCAGGTAGCCGTATTCCGTAAAGGAGCGCTGGACGTTCTTCAGCAGCCCTTCCAGCCGGTTCGTGGCCACGCGGCGGTCCTTCCGCTCCTGGTCCTTCTGGGCGAACAGCTTGGCCTCCTCCTTCATCCGCAGGACTTCGTCCTGGCTCAGGCCGGAAGACGGGGTGACCCGCACCTCCTGCACCTTGCCGGACTTCTGATCCTTGGCGGAGACGCTCAGGATGCCGTTGGAATCGATTTCAAAGGTGACATCGATCTGGGGAATGCCGCGGGGGGCCGGCGCGATGCCCACCATCTCGAACTTGGCCAGGGAGCGGTTGAATTCGGCCAGGTCGCGCTCGCCCTGCAGGACGTTGATCTCGACCACCGTCTGGCAGTCGGCCACCGTGGTGAACGACACGGTCTTCTTCAGCGGGATGGTGGAATTCCGGTCGATGATGCGGTTGAACAGGCCGCCGTGCGTCTCGACCCCCAGGGACAGCGGGATGACGTCCAACAGGATGATGTCCTTGACGTCGCCCTTGAGGACGCCCCCCTGCAGGGCGGCGCCGATGGCCACCACCTCGTCGGGGTTGATTTCCGTGGAAGGGCTTTTTTTGAAGAACTCCGTGACGATTTCCCGGATGCGTGGCATGCGGGTCTGACCACCGACCAGGATGACCTTGTCGATTTCGTTCAGGGCGAGCTTGGCGTCCTGCAGAGCCTTCCGGCAAGGTTCCAGCGTCTTTTCCACCAGGTCGTGCACCATGCTCTCGAGCTGGGCCCGCGTCAGCGCACGGTCGAAATGCTTGGGGCCGGATTCGTCCGCCGCGATGAAAGGCAGGGAGATGCTGGTTTCCGTCACCGCCGAGAGTTCGCACTTGGCCTTCTCCGCGGCTTCCTTCAGCCGCTGCAGGGCCAGGATGTCGTTGCGCAGGTCGATGTTCGTCTCGGTCTGGAACTCGCGGATGATCCATTCGGAAATCTTGTTGTCGAAGTCTTCGCCGCCGAGGAAGCTGTCGCCGCACGTCGAAAGGACTTCGAACACGCCCTCGTTGATCTCCAGGATGGAGATATCGAAGGTGCCGCCGCCGAGATCGTACACGGCGATTTTCTCGTTCTTGCCCTTCCCGAGGCCGTAGGCCAGGGAAGCGGCCGTAGGTTCGTTGATGATGCGCTTGACTTTCAGGCCGGCGATCTCCCCGGCGTCCTTGGTGGCCTGCCGTTGGGAATCGTCGAAGTAGGCGGGGACCGTGATGATCGCCTCGAGGTCGGAAGTGCCCAGAAATTCCTCGGCGCAACCTTTGAGGTACTGCAGGATCATGGCCGATACTTCCTGGGGGGAGTACTGCGCTTCCCCGATCTTCACGCGGATGTCCCCGTTGGGGGAAGGCACCAGCTGATAGGGAAGTGTTTCCACGGCCTGCTGGACTTCGGGCGACTCGTATTTCCTCCCGATCAGACGTTTCACGGCGTAGATGGTATTGGCCGCGTTGGTCACCGATTGCCTTTTGGCGATCTGGCCGACGAGGCGCTCGCTCTTATCCGTGAAGGCCACAATCGAAGGAGTCGTCCGCCCGCCCAGGTTGTTCGGGATGATTTGCGGCGCCCCGCCTTCCACCACCGAAACGCATGAATTCGTCGTTCCGAGGTCAATGCCTATTACTTTCATACCATTCCACCCTTTCTACAGAGTACTGTCCTTTTTCACCGGAACGCCGACCCTCACCATGGCCGGACGCAGCAGGTCGCCCTCATAACGGAAACCGGCCTTCAGTTCCTGCAGCACGACCGGTTCCGTGTACAGGGGCGATTCCTCGGCCACCACCGCCTGGTGCAAGAAGGGATCGAAACGTTCGCCCTCCGTCCGCAGCCGCTCCAGGCCCAATTGGGTGAACACGTCCGAAAGCTGCTTGCACAACAGGAAGAACCCTTGCCGCAAACTCTCGACGCACTGCTCCTCCTTGTCGAAAGAGCTCTTGGCCCAATCCACGACGTCGACCACCTCCAACAGTTCCTGAAGCAGCTCCCCCTTGGCATTGCGGGATATGGCTTCCTTCTCCCGATCGTTGCGGTCACGGTAGTTCCTGTACTCGAATTCCATGCGGGTGAAACGCAGGCGCCACTGGGCCAATTCCTCCCGCAAACCGTCCCTTTCCGCGATCAGGTCCTCGTACGGTTCGGCCAGTTTCGTCACCTCTCGGCCCGGCCGCCCGTCTTCCCCTTCGAAGCCCGTCTCGTCCCCGCCCGGGCCGCCGGAGGTTTCGGAAGTCGTCCCGTCCCGCTTGGAACGGATGCTGTCGATGCTGGCCTCGGCCTCTAGGAAAAGCCGTTCCAGTTCGTCAACTGGGCCCAGGTCATGATCAGGATTCACAAGTACACCATCACTTTCAAGATGTTCCCGGAAATTCGCTCGTATATGCAACACTAATTAACACGGTCACCTTCGATTGTCAATCCATCACCTTCGGGCGGAGGAAGAAACAGTCCTCCCGCCGGCGCCTCAATCTTTTTTCGGCGAGAAGTAGCCGTTGCGGTGCCTGACTTTCATCCCCTTCCCCCTGACCGCGACC
>CAYTBK010000215.1:0-5813 GCA_964436005.1 uncultured Acidobacteriota bacterium | reverse complement strand
GCGGGCGGAGGCCCCCCTGTTCCGCCTGGCGGTTCCCTGCCGCGACGTCTATGTCTGGGACCTGGATGCGGGGGAGGCGGACCCGGGGTGGCGGAACGCCTCTCGCCCGGGCGAGGGGGCACGCGAGGAAGTGGTCTGGCACTCGCTCCGTTTGACCAATGCCGGGAAGGCCCCCTGGACCACCGCGCCGGTCATGATCACCCGCGGCAGTGACCTGCTGGGGCAGGACATGCTCGGCTTCACGCCGCCGGGAGCGAAGACGCTGCTGAAAGTCACGCGTTCCCTCGGGATCCTGGCGCGCCGGTCGGAACTGGAGGAGACCCGTCGCCGCAGCGCGCCCACGGAGTATTCCGGGGAATGGGACGTGGTGGTCGTGAAGAGCGAGCTCACCGTGGCCAACACGAAAAACAAGGCGGTGGACGTCCTGGTGAAGAAGGAGCTCGCCGGCGAGGTGGTCGGCTCGCAGCCCACGGCCGAGGTGCGGGTTCTGGCCAGCGGCCTGACCCAGGTCAACCCCAAGGCCGCCCTGAGCTGGGAACTCACGCTCCAGCCAGGGGAAACGAAGAAGATCGTCTTCCGGCACCGCGTCCTGGTGCCGGTCAGGTGACCGGGGCGGGTTCTTCCGTCCCGCGGGGGCGGGTGGTGGCGTGGAACCTGGCCAGGAGCGGGTCCAGCTGTTCCCGGTTCAGGAAGCCGAGCCGGACCAGGAGGTCCCCCAGGGGCAGGGCGGTCCGCTTGATGGCTTCCTGCAGTTCCCTCCATCGTTCCGGGCTCAGGCTGTCGGTCCAGTAGTCGCGCGTCCGCAGCAGCCCCCGCACGCCCTTGGGGGAGAGGCCCTCCTCGCGCAGCTTTTCCTGGACCCGTTCGAGAATCGCGTTGGGCTCCGCCAGCCCGAGCAACAGGGCCAGGCTGCCCATGGGCTGACGGGCGGGGTCCAGCTGCTGCTGGCACTCCAGGGCGATGTCGAGCTGATCCTGGCCGATGTGCCCGTGGAGGACGAGATAGGCGCCGAAACGGAGGGTTTCCAGCTTGCTCTTGCACTCCAGCATCCGCTCGAACTTGCGGATGAAGTCCTCCTCCCGGAACGGCTTCATCAGGTAGTCGTCCACCCCGGCCTCGTAGGCCTCCAGGACGTGCTTTTCCGACGAGTGGGCGGTGAGCATCAGGATGTACAGTTCGGGGTACAGGTTTTCCCGTTTCAGTTCGTGGACGAACTGCATGCCGTTCATCACCGGCATCACCCAGTCCACCATGGCGAAGTTGAGGCTGGGGTCCTCCTTCAGCCGGGCCAACCCCTCCACTCCGTTCCCGGCCATGCGGACCACGGGCACCCCCACCCGGCTCAGGTACATGTTGAAAATCTTGCATACTGCAGACGAGTCGTCGATGACCAGCGCCCGGATGTCCTTCGCCTTCGCCATGACCGGCCCCCTCCCCGGCTTTCGCCGTCGATTGTTTTTTGCACTTCCCTGGCAGCCATTGTATCGCCAATTCCGGCTGGCGGTAAAGGCGGAAGCGACGGGCCGGGCGGGGCCCACGGGCGAATTTCAGGCGTGGCCGCGCCGGGAAAGGCCGCAGAGGGCGGCGCCCAGGGGAACGGCCAGGACCAGGCCGGCCAGGGCCAACCCGGTGCCTGCGGAGCCGAGGGCCGGCAGCACGGCGAGCCCGGTCAGGCAGGCGCCGGCCATGGCGCCGGCGAAATCCAGCGCGCTGAGCCAGGCGGCCGCGCTGTCGGGCCGGCGTCCGGCCCGGGCGAAGAGACGGCAGCCCAGGGGGAAGGCTCCGCCGACGGCGGCCCCGGCCAGCACCGACTGGAGGGCGGTGATTTCCGGCAGGAAGGCGACGGTCGCTCCCACGGTGGCGGTCAGGGAAAGGGCGACGGCGGCGGCCAGGAGCGGCAGGCCGAGGAAGAATGCCGGGCCCGTCCTCTCCGTCCGCCCCTTCCGGCCCACCCCGGGTCGGGAGAAGAGGAGGCTGCCCGCCGTGGTGCCTGCCATGAACAGGGCCGTCAGCAGCCCAACCTGGGAGTAGAGGCTGCCCGCGAAGATCTGGAACTGGTAGAGCAGCAGGATTTCCGTGCCCATGCCGGTGAACCCCAGCAAGGCGATGCCGGCGGCGGCGGCCGGCAGGTGGCGGGCGGCGCCGCGGCGGTAGCGGGGCAGTCGCGCAACGAGGGCCCCGAGCACCGCCACGGCGAGGCCTGACCCGAGCAGGTGCCAGGGGCGGAACGAGCCCGCCGCTTGCAGGAGGGGCCCGACCCGTGAGTCCGTGGAGAGGTTCCAGAGCCGGAGGTGGTGAAAGTACAGCACCGGGTCGCGATAGGTGTTGACCTGCTTGAAGGGGATGGCGGCGAGGGCCTCCCGGCCCCAGGGCGTACGCTCCGGGGCCAGGGCGACGACGAAGTGCCACGGGGTGAAGTCGTCGGAGAAGGCGAGCCCGTTGGCGGCGTATCTCCTGGCCAGGACCGCCGGTGAAAGCGTCACCACGCCGGGCGTTCCGGAGGCGAAAAACAGGAAGCGGGGGCCCGGGATGGCCGCGACCTCCGGGAAAACGGTCCGCAGGGTCTCGTCCAGGGTGCCTACGGTGGCCCGGAGTTCCGGTCCCAGGTAGTTTTCGTCGCCGGGCAGCCCGACGCCCAGGACGCCTCGCGGAGTGAGCCTTTGCCGACAGGAGGCGAAGAACTCCCGCGAGTAGAAGCGGTTCCCGGCGGCGCTGACGGGTGGTGGCGGGTTCAGCAGGATGACGTCGAAGGATTCGGTGGACCGGCGGAGGAACCGGGCCGCATCTTCTTCCACCAGCCGCAGGCGGGGGTCGTCCAGGGCTCGCCGGCCGGCCGGTCCCAGGCTTTTCCGCACCGTTTCCAGGATGACGGGGTCGGAATACAGGAGGGTCGCCTGCCGGACGGGGTAGGCCAGGACGTGCCCGAGCAGACCTTCCAGGCCGTTCCCGGCCAGGAGGACCCGGCGCGGCGACGGCGCCTGGTTCATGAACAGGTGGGCGGTCATGGCGTCGCCGACCGGGTCGGGGAAGACGGCGGCGCTGAGACCGTTGACGTAGAGGGCGAACTGTCCCTGCCGGAACCCGAGGGTGATGCGTCCGTAGGGGGAGTCCTCGTCGGCGGTGCGTTCGTACCCCGGGGCCAGGCTGGACCAGCGCCGCTCCGCCGACCAGTTGTCGAGGCGTGCGGGGACGCCTCCCAGCCAGAGCCCGACGCCCAGCGCGACCGTGACGCAACCGGGCACGGCCCGGGCCGCCTCCCGCCGGGCCAGGGGCAGGGCTGCCCCGGCGAGGCCGGACAGGCAGAAGCAGGCCCAGAAGAGGACGAAGGGCGAACCGTGCCCGCCCAGGGCGAAGGTGAAGAAGATGCCCCCGGCGAGGCAACCGGCGGTGTCGAACCCGTACACCCAGCCGCCCGGGTTCCGCCGGACCGCCGCCACGGCGGAGGCCGAGGCCGCCCCGGCCAGCGTGGGCAGGAGGAGGCCGGCCAGGGCGGCGAAGGGGACGATCCCCAGCGCCATGGCCGGAAGCGCCCCGGCCAGCCCGGGCACCTGGCCGGGCGGCGTGCCGGCCAGGTCTCGCAGTTGCCGGAGCACGGCGGTCCCCCACCACCCGGCGGCGCAGAGCAGCGGCAGGGCGAAACGGGACAGTCGCGCGGCCCCGGCGGCGCGCAGGCGGAAGGCCCCGCCGGCCAGCGCCCCGGCGCCCATGCCGGCGAACCAGAGGAGAAACAGCAGCGAGAGCACGGCTTCGTTTCCGCCGATGGCGGCCAGGCTTTCCCGGAAGAAGAGAATCTGCCCCAGCGCGGCGGAAAAACCGGCCAGCCAGGCCAGCAGCAGGGTGTCTGCGGTGCCGGGCCGCCCGGGTCCGCTTTCTGGAAGACCTTGTGCCGTCGGGTCGCCTTTCGGCGCCGGAAACGGACGATCAGCCGCAGATCCCCTGCCGGTGGGGCCGGCGGCTTTTTCGGGGCAGCTGGAAGGCACGGTGTTTCTCCCGGAAGGCACGGTTCGGTTGCTTTCGTGACGGCCCCATTCTCATCGCCGAAATCGAAAAAAGGAAGAAAAAAACTTGTCTGCGCGCGATTCTCGTGGTAAAGTCCCGCTTTCCTTACCGTGTCGAGGCCAGGTCGCAACGCACGGCAAATTGTTGGAAATGACAACAAACCATTTTAGGAGGATTCCATGAAGTTCCGTACCCTGTTTGCCCTGTTGGCCGTTCTGGCCCTCATCCTCGTTGGCGCCGGCTGCGGCAAGTCCAAGAAAGAAAACGTCATTTCTTGCCTGAAGGAAATGACTGACTTCGTGAAGTCTGACGCCATGAAAGACATGTTCCCCAATGGCTCTTTCGATCAGACCAAGTTCGAAGGCAAGATGGAAGAGATCACCAAGAAGTACTTCAAGGACAAGACCGAAGCCGACTCCGTTTCCAAGGAACTCGAAGCTGACGCCGATGTCAAGAAGGCCCTCGATGATTTCATGAACGCCACCATGGACGCCACCAAGAAGTACCTCACCCCGGCTATGCCCGTGGCCCCCGAGGCTCCCGCTACCACTCCGGAAGCCACCCCGGAAGCTGCTCCTGTCGAGCCGGCTCCTGCCAAGTAAGGCAATCTGACATTGAGAAAAAGGGGGCCGTCAGGCCCCCTTTTTTTATGCCTTCTCGACCCGGCAGAGGGTCAGCGCATACACCCGTTCCGCCCCCGCCTCCTTGAGCACGCGGGCACATTCGGCCAGCGTCGCGCCGGTGGTGTGCACGTCGTCCACCAGCAGAACCCGCCCTGGCAGCCGTTTCCCCCGCCTGACCGCATACGCCCCGGCCACGTTGGCGGAACGCTCCGCCAGCGGTGTCCGGGATTGCGTGCTTCCCCTCCGCCGGCGCTTCAGCAGCCTTCCAAACGGGCGGTCGACACGCCTGGCCAGCGACCGGGCCAGGAGTTCCGCCTGGTCGAAGCCCCGCTCCCTTTCCCGCGAGCGGTGCAGGGGCACGGCGCACACCAGGTCGATTTCCCAGGCCGGTTGGATCCGGGCCAGGGTGTCGGCCATGACGGCCGCCAGTTGCCTGTGCAGTCGGGATATCCCATTGAACTTGTACTGATGCAGGACCTCGCGGGCGTCGCCGGCATAGGCCCAGCCGGCCCGGGCCGCGTCGTACGGCGGCGGGGCGGCGGCGCAGTCGGGGCAGGGGACGGGTTGGGGGAAGGCGGCGCCGGCGGGGATGCCGCAGGCCGGGCAGAGCGAAACGCCGGGCCAGTCCAGTCGGGGGATGGATTCCCGGCAACGGACGCACAGAGCGCCTTCCCGGATGCTTTCCGGGAAGGCGCCGCATAGTACGCAACGATCAGGCCACAGCAGGGCGTGAATGGAATCGAGAACGTCGCTGGCGAGGGTCAGGATGCGTTTCATACCCCTCTGCCCGGGAGGCCGGCAGGAAAAGCGGGGGCTATTCCCGGAGAGAGCCCTTTTCCTTCCTTTCCTGGCATTTCACGCAATAGCGCGCCCACGGCACGATCTCGAGGCGCTTCGGCTCGATGCCGACGCCGCAGAACTGGCAGCGGCCGTACCGGCCCCGCTCGATCCGGGCGATGGCGTCGTTGATCATGCGCAGGGTGTGCCGGTCGGCATTGCTCTTGTTGAACAAAAATTCCTTGTTGTAGGCGCTGGATGCGATATCCGCCAGGTCACTGGGCTCGTCGTTGACTTCGCGGCCGGACACTTCGGTGCGCTGGACGCTGTCCATCAGCTCGTTCCGCTTGGTCGTCAACAGCTTCATGAACTTTTCCATTTCTTTCTTTTTCAGCGGCATGTCAGCTCCTTACT
>CAYTBK010000214.1:0-5956 GCA_964436005.1 uncultured Acidobacteriota bacterium | reverse complement strand
TCGTCTACGAGGCCATGTTCCGCGGCTGCCGGAGCATTTCCTACACCTACTCCGAGCCGACGGTCTTCTTCGAACTGGTGCAGGAAACCGGCCTCCTGGCCCGGGAGAAGGGCCTGAAGAACGTGCTGGTCTCCAACGGCTACCTCAGCGCCGAGAGCGCCGAACTGGGCCGGGAATTCCTGGACGCCGCCAACATCGACCTCAAGGGGCCCTCGGACGAGTTCTACCGGAATTACTGCCAGGCCACCCTCGACCCGGTCCTGCAGACCATCCGGCGCTTCGTCGGTTCGGGCATCCACGTCGAGGTCACCACGCTCCTGATCCCGGGCGGCAACGATTCGCCGGAGGACGTGACCCGGGTGGCCCGCCTCCTGGCCGACATCGACCCGGAGATCCCCTGGCACATCTCCGCCTTCCACCCCGCCTACCTGATGTCCGGCACCCCCCGCACTCCCTCCGCGACCCTGCTGCAGGCCGAGGGCATCGGCCGGGCGGAGGGGTTGAAGCACATCTATTGCGGCAACGCCCCGCACCTGGGCAAGGAGGACACGTTCTGCCCTTCCTGCGGGGCCCGGCTCGTCGAAAGGGCCGGCTTCCACGTGGCGGCGAACCGGCTGGTCAAGCCGGAATGCCCCTGCTGCGGCGCGGCCTTGCGCTTCGTCCTCTGAACGCCCCCTCTCCCGCTGGCGGAACCACGGCTCGGGTCGACATGGACGAACGGCGCACCCACCTCACCCTCGGCACGGCCGGTCACATCGACCACGGCAAGACTTCCCTGCTCAAGGCGCTGACCGGCATCGACGCGGACCGCCTGAAGGAGGAGAAGGAAAGGGGGATCACCACCGACATCGGTTTCGCCCCCTGGATCAGCCCGCCGTACCGGATCGGGTTCATCGACGTGCCCGGCCACGAGCGGTTCGTCGCCAACATGCTGGCGGGGGCCGGGGGGATGGACGGAATCGTCCTGGTGGTGGCCGCCGACGAGGGGGTCATGCCCCAGACCCGGGAACACTTCGACATCGCCCGCCTGTTGGGCATCCACGCAGGCCTCGTGGTGCTGACCAAGTGCGACCTGGCCGACGAGGACATGATCGAGGTCGCCCGGGAGGAGGTCCGCGAGCTCGTCGCCGGCTCCTTCCTGGAAGGGGCGCCCGTCCTCCGCTTCAGCGCCGCGAGCGGGCAGGGGCTGGAGGATCTCCGGCAGGCGCTCCGTCACCTGGCCGACCAGGCCGCCGGCCTCTCCGCGTCGGGAATCCCCCGCCTGTTCGTCGACCGGGTGTTCACGCTGCGCGGCCACGGGGCCGTGGTCACCGGCACCGTTCGGGGGGGGGCCTTCCGCCGGAACGACGTCGTCGCCGTCCAGCCGGGGAACCTGACCGGCAAAGTGCGCGGCTGCCACATCCACGGGAAGGAGGCGGAGGAAGCGCCCCCCGGAGCGCGTGCGGCCCTCAACCTGGCCGGCCCCGACCACCACGACCTGCGGCGGGGCATGGTCGTCACCCTTCCGGTCCTCCTGCGGCCCTCCGCCCACATACTCGCCGCCGTCAACCTGCTCGACTCCTTTCCCCGCCCGCTCAGGAGCGGCGTGTCCGTGCACGTGCACCTCGGCACGTCCGAGACCGTCGGCCGGGTCCATTTCCTCGGCCGTGAATCGCTGGCCCCCGGGGAATCGGTCTACGCCCGGCTGTTCCTGGAGGCCCCCCTGGCGGTCTTGCCGGGCGACCGCTTCGTTTTCCGCCAATACTCCCCCCTGCTGACCATGGGCGGGGGAACCGTCCTGGAAAACCATCCCGATCAGCTGAAACGTCGCAACGTCAAGACTTTGCAGGAAGAGCTGAAGGCCCTCGAAGCGGGCCCAGACGCACACCGCCTCCACCACGTCCTGGGCCGCGCCGTCGGCGGCGCCCTCGCCCGGGAGGAAATCGCCGGGCTGAGCGGGCTGGGCCCGGCACCGGTACAGAGACTCCTGGAAGAAAGCGAGGCGAGCGGCACGGTCTGCGCCGTTTCCCCGGACCGAACCGTCTGGGCCCTGGTAGCCCGGCGTGCGGAAGCCGAACAGGCCGTCCTTTCGACTCTCCAGCGTTTCCTGCAGGAAAACCCCGCGGCCCCGGCCATGGGCAAGGAAGCGCTCGTCGGCAAGCTTCCCGGCGTTTCGCCGCCTCTGCTGAAAACGGCCGTGGAGGGCCTGGCGGCGGCCGGCCGGATCCACCTGGCCGGGGAAAAGGTCGCGCTGCCGGGGCGTGCCGAGGTCCTGCGGGACCGGTATGCCGAACAGGCCCGCCTCGTTTCCGACGCCCTGGCGGCGGCCGGACCGGCCGGCCTGGACCGGGCGCGGCTGCTGGAACTGCTCGCCCCCGCAGGGCCGACCGGCCCGGCGGCGGCCCTGGACTACCTGACCGAGGTGGGCGGGGCCGTCCGGGTCGCCGATGAACTCTACCTCCATCCGGATGTGGTGGCCTCCATCCTGGCCACGCTGCGCAGCCGTTTCGGGTCCGGCGCCTTCTTCGAAACGGGGACCGTGCGCGACCTCCTCGGAATCGGCCGGAAGCAGACCATCAGCATCCTGGAATACCTGGACCGGCGCGGCCTGACCGCCCGGGCGGGCAACAGCCGCCGCCTCCGCTGAACAGCAAATTGTTTGCTTTGCGGTGGGGCTTGGCATAAGATGCGGCCGCGAGCATTTTCGCAGGAGGTTGCCGTGAGCTTGGGCTGGCAGGAACTCATCATCATTCTGGTCATCGTCCTTCTCCTTTTCGGGTCGACCCGCATTCCGCAGTTGGCGAAGGGCCTGGGAGAAGGAATCCGCAACTTCAAGAAAGCCGTCAACAACCCGGACGAAAAGGACGTCGAGGACGACAAGAAGAACAAAGATAAAAACTAATGCTCTCCGGCAACATCAAGACATTTCCGCTGACCGACCTGTTGCAGTGGTTTTCCCTGTCGCGCAAATCCGGGGTGTTGACGATCACCGCTTCCCACTATTTCGTCAAGGTCCTGGTGAAGAACGGCGTGCTGACAGGGGTCTTGACCAACGATCCCCAACGCCGCATTGGCCAATTCCTCCTGTCCCGCGGCTACATCAACGAAGAAAAGCTCATGAAGGCTCTCAACCACCAGGAAGAGGCCGCCGGCGGACACCTGCTCGGCGAGATCCTCTGCCGGGAGGGGGACATCGACAGGGAAAAGATGGAAAACGCCATCCGGGAGAGGACGGAGGAGATCATCTACGACCTCTTCCTCCTGGACGAGGGAACGTTCCACTTCGAGGACCCCTCCGCCATCCCCACCGGCAGCATCGAGCTCAACCTGGTCATGGATTTCCTGGTCATGGAGGGGATCCGCCGCAAGGACGAGTGGACCCGCTACCGCGAAATCATCCCGACGTCCAGCATGCGGTTCATGGCAGTGCCCGGCCGGACGCCCCGGCCGGACAAGGTGGACGACTTCGCCCGGGAAACCCTGCTCATGCTGCAGGACGGGCCGCAACTCGTCAGCGACATCATCATGGCCACCCGGCGTTCCCCCTTCGACGTGTACGCCGCCCTCTTTTCCCTGTACGACGAGCAGTGCATCGAAAAAGTGGTGGAGCCGCTGGCGGTCGATGAGGCCACCTGCCCCATCCCCTCCATCCGGAAGCTGGAGGACGACATCCGGAACTACATCAGCAAAAAGGAGTTCAGCAACGCCGCCATGCTTCTGGCCGAACTCCGCCGGGAGGGATTCGCCCTTTCCTGGCTCGAGAACACCGCGGAGTGGGTGGACCGCGAGGAGAAGAGCTACCTGCTCACCGCCTACACCGGTGACACGGTCCCCTATCTCGTCCAGGAACTTCGCTGCATCCGCCAGGAGCTCATCACGCCCCGCGAAGGTTTTCTCATCAGCCGGCTGGGCGAAGGGATGAACGTGAAGATGCTCTGCCAGATCATGCCGCTGGGGGAAACGGAAATCCTCCGGCTGGTTCACTCTCTCCGCTCCAAGGGTGTGATCGACATCCGCCCCGGCCGGTAGCGCCGGCTTCCGCCCGCCGGACCCGCCAGTGGAAAAGCGGGTTGCCCCCTTCCCCTTTCCAAGCTATAATGAACCAAGTTTCGGCAAACGCCATCACACAGGCTGCATGGTTGAAATTTCGCTAACATCGCCCTTGGAGGAAGTCATGGAAAAATTGCTTTCCCCGGCCCGCGTCGGGCGTCTCCTGTTGGTTCTGGCCGCCACCGCGCTGCTCGCTGGCCAGGCCTTCGCCGCCCTCATCGTCCGCGAAGCCCGGTACGAGGCGGGTCGTTCGAGTCGGGACGTCACGTCGGTCATCCGCTCGTATGTCCAGGGAGACCGGCTGGAGGTCAGGGTCACCAACCGCAACATGGGCTGCGACCCCGCCCCCGGCCTCACGAAGCGGCTGCACGTGTGGTACCAGGTCCGTCGGGACGGCGAGGTCATGGAAGCCGTCGTGGTGGAAAACGACATCCTGTCCCTGGTCGGCCGTCCGGACGGCCCGCCCCCCGGCCCCCACGGCGGCCAGGGCGACCTGGAGATCATCCAGGCCCGCTACGGGGCCAAGTGGCTGAGCTGGGACGTCACCCGGCGGCTCAACCGCTACATCCGCGGCAACCAGTTGCAGGTGGTGGTCAACAACCAGAACATGGGCGGCGACCCGGCCCCCGGTTCGACCAAGCGGCTCACCGTCACCTACTCGTACCGGGGGTACCGCTCCACCGTGGAAGTGCCGGAGTACCAGCTGCTCGTCCTGCCCGCGGGCGGCAACCGGCCGGGTCCCGGCCACGGCCGCCGGCTGGAGATCCTGGACGCCGACTACGGCTACGGGAACCGCTGGCGCGACGTGACCGGTATCCTGCAGGACCGGGTCTACCGGGGCCGGCTCGAGCTGTCGGTGGATAACCGCTCCCTGGGCGGGGACCCCGCCCCCGGCCGGGACAAGGAACTGCGCGTCGTCTACCGGGTGAACGGCAGCCGCCGCCAGATCACGGCCTACGAGGGGGAATACCTCGTCCTGCCCGAGGACGTCGGTTACGACGACCGCGACTGACAGGCTGCTTTCCCATCATGGATGAAAAACCTCCGGCTCATCGGGCCGGAGGTTTTTTCATGCCGGTTCGCCCGGAACTTTTCAAACACAATTGTCGTTCATAAGTTGACCGGCAGGGAGCGAAGCGTGGACGAAGCGCAAGAGAGCCAAATCATAGCAGAGTGCATCCGCGGCGACGAAAATGCCTGGAGTCATATCGTGAGAAACTACCAGAAACTGGTCTTCAACATCGCCTACCGCTTCTGCGGGCGTTACGACGCGGCGGAAGACATGACCCAGGAAATCTTCGTCAAGGTGTTCCGTTTCCTTCCCCAGTTCCAGAAGCAGCGCGGCGAGTTCCGCAGCTGGCTCTGCGTGATGGCGAGGAACCACCTCATCGACAACGCGCGCAAGAGCAAACGGGGCTGGTCGCAGTCGGGCGGCTCGGAAGAGATCGAGAGGCTGGACTTTTCCAACGACGAGACTCTCTCCCCGCAGCACCAGGTCGAGCGGCAGGACACTGCCCGGTTCGTCCACGCGTGCCTGCAGGAACTGCCGCCGGACACGAGAAACGCACTGGTCCTTCGCGAGATCGAAGGGCTGAGCTACGAAGAGATATCCTCGCTGCTCAAGACCCCCCTGGGAACCGTCAAGTCGCGGATCAACCGGGGCCGGATCGAGCTGGCCAGGATCGTCAACATGAGGAAGATGTCCCTGATGCCCGAAAGTGTGCGGGCGCAGGAAAGGAGGGCATATGAACTGCCGTGAGTTCGAAGACAGCATCGGCGCATTCATGGACGGAGAACTGGAACCGTCGCAGTTGCACGAATTCGACGCGCACCGGCGCAAGTGCTCGCTGTGCGCCATGCTGGCCGACACCGTGACGGACAACCATTCGACCCTGGCGGCATTCCCGGAAGTGGAACCGCCGGCCGG